>NZ_AUCX01000008.1 GCF_000429985.1 Maridesulfovibrio bastinii DSM 16055 | reverse complement strand
ATGAAGGCCGTTAGAGACTCTTTGAGCGTGTTGTGTAGTAAAAAGTATATTCGCTTCTACCATCGCACAGGAATTGAAGAAAAATGGCAAGCTATCCCGCTTGATATAGCAGCTCTTTAGGAGGCGTAAATGTGTATGAAACGACATTCAAATTCTGATGAAACTATAAAAGTTCCAATCAGCCGGATGTATGCTGTTGAAGCACAGGTTTTAAACTTGGGAAAAAAGGTCCAGTCAATGACAAAGCTCCTCAAGATTGGCGTCGAGAGTGGAACAATGTCGAAAGACTGGACTACGCAAGCACAGAATCTGATTGATCGCGCTTAAAGTCAAGCGAAACCGCCTTCGGGCGGTCGCCGGAGTGTAGCGGCCCCGGCCTGATGAGCAGCTAACAGGAATTGTGATGAACTACGGTAAAAAGCAATTAATACAAAAAGCAGCTATTGCCAGGAAACAGATCGGTATTGACGATGAAGCATACATGATTCTGCTGAAACGCCGTTATCAGGTGGACAGTTCGACCAAGCTCAATATCAAGCAGCTGCATGACCTTATTCATAATGTCTATATTTGTGAAATGGGCTGGAAACCACAGCCAGCTAAAATAAAGAATCCAACTCCTACCCAGAAAAAAGGCAAGGGCTATCAGGGTGAATTTGTAGAAATCAGTGATAAAGATCCGCTAGCCAAACAGAAACGCTATGCGCTTATCCTGGCCAAAAAGCTCGGCTGGAACCTTTACGGGCTGGACTCCCGCTGCAAGAAGCAGTTCGGCGTTGAACGGTTTGTTTGGATCAGAGAACAGGCCCACATGCAGACATTGCTTAAGGACATGCAACAGCGTTGTAATAAGCGCGGCATCGACTACAGCACCAACTAACATGGACCAGGAGCGGGAACGCCTTCGGGCAGCGATAGTCGAGCAGCATGGAACGATCCATAGGTTCTGCCGCAGAAATCAGCATTTGAACAGGCCTACAGTCTATCTTGTTCTGAATGGGAAGTACCCCGGAAATATGGAACGACAGGTTAAGAAAATCAGGATGGCCCTGTCCGGTGAGGACAAAAGTGAATCAGTTTTCAAGGCCATCAAATCAAAAGCCTGCTGTATATGTAGTAAAAAAGGTGAATGTCATCAGTGTGACAAACTTTTTAGGTCTCAGGCAAACGCAGTTATGAAAATTTTCTCAGATTGAGTGTCTATAAAATGAAGCAAAAGAAATCAGCACATATTTTATGCCATACACTGCACAAAATCGGCCCAAAAATTGAAATTTTTCCAGCCGAACAGTGGGATAAACCCGGGGCTAAAGAAGGACTTTTTCGCTTGCGTATAGACCGCATCTGGTACTGCAAGGACAACAAATATACTTTTCTTACTCCATCCCAGATTGGTGAGGTTGTGATGGAACAATTAGGTCTTGTAGAGCCAAAAACAGAACCAAAGCCGCAGTTAAAGCGCAGGCAGCGTGTATCTGTGCAAGGTCTGAATAGCTGGACAATGGGCATCACGGGATCAGATCCGATTCAAGGAGTTGATGGCCGGTGGCGGATTTGGGTCAGTGGTTATGGTTTCAGTAAATTTTATTTGTGTACGGAGGTAAGGATATGAACAGCACTCTTTGCCGGACACTTAGAAAGATGTTGGCCGACGGGTTTGAGCAGTACGACGGTGTGATTGATCCTGTCGTCTATGACAGGCTGAAATGTGAAAAGCCGGAGCGTGCTTACTGGATATGTAATTGGCCGATTATGCACTGTCTGGGGTGTAACAGACGTTGTACACCAAAAGATATACGAGGTTTTCAGCTTGTTTTGCCGACAGAATCATCAACCAATAATAATGCTAATCCGCAACCAGTAGATAAAATTGCTGCTCTATTAAACAAAAAGTTTTTACGCCCGGATGAAGCCGCTTTCTGTCTTAATGTCTCAGAAAGAAAAATAAGAAATTGGGTTGCTGAAGGCGTTCTCATTACTCTAAAACGTAAACCAATTAGGATTACATCTGAAAGCGTTAAAGAAGAAATGGGCTTACTAGATATTTAGAGGTGAATAATTTGACATTTGGTTAATTTTTATATAAAAAAAGTTCATTCAATTAACTTTTATAAAAACAGGTACTAAATGTCAAAAATTAAGAAATCACAACTTACTGAACTTCAATCTCTTTTTGATGATCATCTCTTAAAGGCTTTTAAAGATGCCGCCTCAACCTCGGTAACTATCATGAATCTAGACAGATTTTTAACTGAGTATACTTTTGGCGGATCTTTTTGGGATGGATATTCTCAAAGAATAATCGAGTTAGGTAAAAAAGGTGGCCCATTAGAGAATTGTGTAACCTTCGGTAACAACGATTTGCAAATCAAGTCTGGAGAACTAAGTCTTAGGTGTCACCGCATAGAGCCAGAATCAGGTGTTCCTAAAGGAGGACTGTCTACCAAAAAAAGTGCTTTAGCAAAATCTCCTTACAATCCAATTTTGTTGCCTTCAGATCAAGTGAGGTCACTTTTTCTAGAAAGAGGCAACTTAATTATAGGTCTCACTATTGATACTACCATGGGGCTTTCCTCGGTTGATTTAAAATGGATACACCCAACCTATGATAAAACAAAATCAAAATTATCTTCTTTACAAGTTAAAAATTTATATACAAATACAGAACTTCCCGATGTGGTTGAAGAACCAAAATTAACATCTAGCAGCGATCGCGTGTTAGAAAAAATTGAAATAGACGTCGAGATACAAAATGAGTAAAAGTCTACAATTCTACCTAGATAGAATTAATCCAAAGATGATAACAGCGGCCAGAGAGCTACGTGGTTTTACCAAGAAAGATGTTGCATCTAAACTTGGTAAAACTCCTGCAGCTATAACTAAATTTGAAAATGGGTCGCTGTTACCTGAACTGGATACTTTTTTTTCACTTGCCAGCATTCTTGAAGTTCCACCAGCTTTTTTCGCTAAAGACGATCAATCTACCTATCACTTCGAATTGTCAGATTGTTTTTTCAGAGGCAAAGCAAATGTAAGCATGAAAGAGAAAAGGCTTATAACTAGGGAAGGTAAACAAGCTAGTGAATTATATGTTTTTTTTAAGTCAAAGGGTATCATTTTCCCTAAAGACAATGTCCTAAAAAAAGAGCAAGAGACTTCTTCTGGAAAGGAAATTGAAGAATTAGCTCTGAATATGCGTAATCATTTTGGTTTAGGATTTGGCCCTATAGATAATTTGATGCGTACACTTGAAGCAAATGGTGTTTTTATCGTTAACATGTCTGGCAAGGTCTCTAAAAAAATTGATGCTTTTTCAGTAAAGTCAGAAGAAAATCCTATTATCTTTGTTTACAAGGATAAAATACCAAGCCGTTTATTATTTGATATTGCACATGAAATTGGACATATAGCTTTACATGAAGGAGTTGAGCACGGTGCCCAACAAGAGACTGAAGCAAATCGGTTTGCAAGTGCATTCTTAATGCCATGGTCTGTATTTAAAGAACAATGCCCAAGAAGATGGAGTCTAAAAGCATTTTTAGAAATGAAAAAACGCTGGCGTGTCTCAATTTCGGCTATGCTGTATAGAGCCAAGACTTTAAGCCTAATTTCTGAGTCTTCCTACAAAAGAGCTATGATAAACCTCTCTGAACAAGGCTATCGACAGAAAGAGCCTGGCGAATCAGAGAGAGAAAAACCAAGTCTCTGCAAAGAAGCTTTAAATCTTTTAAAGGATACTACGACTTTTAATGAAATTAAAAATCATTTAGTCTTATCCGGTAAAGAAACAGAAAAAATTCTTTTAGATCAGTGTGTAGAACAATCCATTATTGAAGAATTAAAATCTAAAAATTTTTCTCAGACTCAAGGAGAATTACTTCGATTTGACCCTCAAAAATAGACTGCATATCCGGTCTGTTTACCTGTCTATTCTCTAAATCTCTTCCATAATGACCTCCGTAACGCATTAAAGCATACGGAGGTTTTTTCATGATCTCGCTAAGTGACAATTTCACTCTCCACGAATTTACGCGCTCCCAGACAGCCGCAAGGCTGGGTAAACGGGTAACGATTGATCTTACTTCTCTCGAATACGCCAATCTGGTAACGCTCTGCAAGGAAGTCCTGCAGCCTCTGCGCGGACTGCTGTACCGTCCCATAACCATTACATCCGGCTACCGCCCCGCATGGCTGAATGAGGCCGTGGGCGGCTCAGACCATTCCGCTCACCTTGAAGGCCGCGCCGCAGATATCGTCATATCCGGTATGACACCCCGTGATGTAGCCTTCCACCTTGCCCACTCCGGGCTCCCCTTTGATCAATGCATAGTCGAGTTCGGTCAGTGGGTACATATCTCCATTGCCAAGCCGGGTGAAGAACCCCGCCGCCAAGTGCTGACGGCTAGTAAAAGAGGCAATGCCACCATCTACAAGGATGGTCTGTAATCATGTCTAGTTCCCTTGAGATATTCTGCATGTTGTTTGTTGCCGGGTTGGGCTTCAGGCTTGGCGCGGTCACAGTTGAGTGGGGTTTTTCGCTTGTCGATAAGCTCATCGAAAAAACACATGGCCTGTTTGAAAACCTTCACCTTAACAAGGAGAAAGTAATGAAAACTTACATCATTCTTGCCATCATTTGCGCATGTATCGGCGCACTGGTTGGCGGTATCGCAGGCTGGCTTGTCGGCCTGCTCTGGCCCTGCATCATTGTCAGCACTGCTGCCGGACTGGTCGGCATATTCACATGGAATAAATGGCCCGGCTGGTTTGCCACCCAGTACGTGGAAACATGGCACAGTGGTGCAATTGTGTTTGTACTCTGTGTTGTTTTTGCGGGTGCGATCGGCGCGTTTACCGGCTGGGGAGTCCGTGGCCTTGGCCTCGGCGCTCTGTTCGGTGTAATCGTCGTCGGTATGTCTTACGGTGTCCGTCACTTGTCCATTAACGCTCAGTAGAAAGGGGCCGCTATGAGTGTTTTAGGAGCTGTAAAAATCGGCAAAGAGGTCGGCGATGCCGCTGGTGGGGTAATAGGTGCCATCGGTAAACTCTTCGATGACCTGTTCACCTCAGACGAGGAGCGGGAAGAGGCAAAGTTGAAGTTGTTCCAAATGTACCAGAACGGCGATCTCACCGAACTTGATGCCCGTATCAAGGTCATGCTTGCCGAAATGAACGGTAACTGGTTGCAGCGTTCATGGCGGCCCATTCTCATGCTGACCATCGTGGCCATCGTAGCGAACAACTACCTGCTTTACCCATATCTCTCGCTGTTTTGGACCAAAGCACCGGAAATAGTTCTCCCCGTTGAGCTCTGGGAACTCATGAAAATCGGTGTTGGTGGTTACACCGTTGGACGCAGTGCCGAGAAATTCGCTGATATTTGGAGAAGCAAAAAGTGACCGAACACATTGAAACATTAAATCTCATTCTCAAGGTCGTTCAGATACTGGTTATCCCTCTTGCTGGTCTTTTTATCCGTCAGATCATGGCTCTGCGAAAAGAAGTAGAAGCCCTAAAAGTTAAGGTTACTGAGAACGAAGCTAAACTCTGCAATATGCCCGACAGCACGGCCCTGCATAGTATCGCCATTTCCCTTGAACGGTTGCGTGGGGATGTCGTCGGTTTAGGGGCAGAAATGGGCGGCATGAAAGACGTTCTCCAGAAAGTGGATCGCATTGTTGAACGCCAAGAAAACTATCTGCTCAATAACGGAGGTAAATAATGAAAAAAACATATCCTGAAGAAGTAACCGAAAGCCTACGTCTGTATGTTCTGTACAGCTTGGCGGAAATGAATGGCACAGCCAATGATTCCGTGCTTCTGGCTCGTGCTGAGAAATTTTGTTTTCGCTCTTTTGGTCGTGACCGTTTCCGGGCTGAACTGCGCTGGATGGAACGGCAGGGCTTGATTGAATTTTCCAAAATTGAAGACGCAGATTGCTACGGCGTGGAACTGACCACATACGGCGATGACGTCTGCCACGGGCGCGAACGCCTTGAAGGCGTGCAGCATCCAATGATGCGGAGATAACCATGGGCAAGGAGCTGCCAGCAGAAGTCCGCTACCAGGCAGAGGAGCTTTATTGCCTTATGCGTATGTCACTCAAGGCCGTGGCTGAAGAGGTAGGGGTTGCCTATACCACAGTTCAGCGGTGGGCCAAGGTCTATGGTTGGCGGGAGATGCGAGCTCGGATTGCCGAGGCAGAGTGTGGCCGCCGTGCAAATCTTATTCTGGCTAATGCAACGTTTCTCCAAAAGGCATTGGACAAAGGTGACGCTCAGTCCGCGTTTGCAGTTGCTGCTTTGGAGAAGGTTGCACTTCAAAGAGCCGAGTTTGAACGGGCCGGTAATTTTTTTGAGTCAGCTACGGATGTGGATTCTGAGATCAGAACCACAGACGACATGGCCAAGGCCCTGCGCGATGCTGTGACTATGAAGTTGAACAGAATGCTGAATGACCCTTCCCAAGTCGATTTTAAAGCAGTGGCAGATATTCAGAAGGCCTCCAAAATTATCGAAGAAATGGAAACCAAGAACAATGAGGATCAGGCCACGGACTCTGGGAATGGAGTTACAAGTGACACCCTTGGCAAGATGCTCGATGCACTTAAATAGATATGAAAATTAAGCTCCTACCTTATCAGCATGAACTACGCGAAGCATTAGCTGTAAATGATGTTGTCGTCGTTAGGAAATCCCGCCGGACCGGTTATTCATGGGGAGCTGGTTGGGTTGCCACTGAATACGCAGCAAAGCAAAAAGCAGAAGGCGGCATGAACGTATACTACATGGGCTACAATCTTGAAATGGCCCGTGAATTTATTGAATACGTTGGTGAAGATGCTAAATATCTTGAGCTGGGAGCCTCTGCCATTGGTGAAACACTATTTGGCGATGTTAACGACCCTGATAACCAAATACAGGCATTCAGAATCAAATTTAAACAAGGCCGGGTTATAAGTCTGCCAAGTAATCCCCGTAGCCTACGCGGTATTCAGGGCTTGTTAATTGTAGATGAAGCCGCGTTTCATAATGATTTAGCCGAGCTGCTTAAAGCAGCTCTGGCAATTATCATGTGGGGCGGCAAGGTGCTCATTATCTCAACGCATAACGGCGAAGATAACCCGTTTAATGAACTGGTTGAAGATATCCTGGCTAAAAAGCTGCCTTACAAACTCCTGACCTGTGACTTTGACCGCGCCATTGATGAGGGACTTTACAAACGAATCTGCGAGAGAACAGGACGCCAGTGGTCTCAAAAAGAACAGGACGAATGGCGAGAAGAAATTATCATATCTTACGGGGCAGGAGCAGACGAAGAACTTTTCTGCATTCCATCTCGTACAGGTGGAGCTTGGATCACTCGTAATCTGATTGAATCCTGCATGAGTACAGACTTTCCTGTAATCCGTTTCGAGCCTCCTTCAGCAGATTTTGTTGATTGGCCGTTAG
Organism: Maridesulfovibrio bastinii DSM 16055; assembly: GCF_000429985.1. Classification (NCBI taxonomy): domain Bacteria; kingdom Pseudomonadati; phylum Thermodesulfobacteriota; class Desulfovibrionia; order Desulfovibrionales; family Desulfovibrionaceae; genus Maridesulfovibrio; species Maridesulfovibrio bastinii. The sequence continues at coordinate 233,429 of NZ_AUCX01000008.1, read as the reverse complement.
AACGTGCTGCCTCCGAAATCCTTGATTGGTGTGAAGAACATTTGAAGCCGGTTCTGGAAATATTATCCGCCAAGCATAATCATTTTTTCGGCGAAGATTTCGGACGTAGCGGTGACCTGACAGTTATTTGCCCACTGGCCGAGCTTGAATCTCTTTTCCTGCAAGTTCCTTTCATACTGGAGCTGCGCAATGTGCCTTTTCGCAGTCAGGAGCAGATACTTGCTTATGTTGTTGACCGTTTGCCACGTTTTCGCGGCGGTGCTCTTGATGCGCGTGGCAATGGTCAGGCGTTAGCAGAATTTGCCCGGCAGAAGTACGGTGCCGATCTGATTGCTGAGGTGATGCTTTCACAAGGCTGGTACCGTGACAATATGCCTGTATTAAAAATTCAGTTTGAAGATCGAACCCTACTCATTCCCAAACACCGCGACATTCTGGATGACCTGCGCGGCCTGAAGCTCAAGCAGGGAATCCCCAGCCCACCAGATAGTCGTCAGAACTCCGGCAGCGGTCAGCGCCATAATGATTCAGCAGTGGCATTGGCTTTAGCCCTTTTTGCCAGAAATTCAATTGAAAGCGTACCTTGGGAGCCTCCTGTAACAGCAGGGACCTCTTACTCCTCAATGCTGACACAAGGATTCAAATTATGAGTGGTCAAGGGATTTTTGCTCCAAACGGAGACTTCATTTCATTTGAATCCAGCAAATTATCAGGACTTGGTTCTGAGTTTGCCACCGCTTCCAGAGCATGGGGGTATGACCCTGCATCATGGTTCAGCTTATTCCCTGATCCAGACCCCGTTTTGAAAAAACGTGGTGATGATGCCGAAATTTTAAAGGAAATAGTCGGTGATGATGAAATTTCTACGGGGATAGAAAAACGAATTCTTCGTACCCAAAATAAAACATCATTCAATTATTCACCAGGACATGCGGAGGGAGAAGAACCTGACGAACGATCAATAGCAATTTGCAAAATGTTCGAACGCGATCTTGGACGACTTCATCTGCGAAATTTGTTCGGTGAAATTTTGGAAACACCATTTTTTGGACCGACTTTTTCAGAACTGATGTGGGAACCACATAATGGGTCTTATAGGCTTTCTGCTATCGTATCCAAACCCAGAGATTGGTTCGGCTATGATTATAATCAGCGTCCAGTATTTCTTTCTGTTGAAAGCCCTAATGGTGAACCTCTTCCTGTAGAGAAGTTCCTTATTACCAGACATCGCCCATCATATGAGAATCCTTATGGAGTACGGCTCTTAACTCGGTGTTTATGGCCAGTTGCCTTTAAAAGGGGTGGCATAGAATTTTGGAGCAGGTTTTGCGAAAAATTTGGGCAACCATGGATTATCGCTAAAGCCGGTGAAAATGCTAATGCGCGCTCACAGATTGCAGCACAGCTTTCAACTATGGTTCAAGACGCTGTTGCAGTTCTCCCAAAAGGCAGTGAAGTTGAGTTGGCTGAGGTCTCAGGCAAATCGGGAGACCTTCATAAAAGTTACGTTACTTTTTGGAATAAAGCGATTTCTAAAGTACTTACCGGGCAGACATTATCGACAGATCAGGATGGGCAAGGTTCTAGAGCTGCATCACAAACTCATTCCGAACAGTTGGATGCCCTGGCAGAATCAGATCAAGCTATGCTGATTAACTCTATGAATGAGTTGGCCATAATTTATACACGCATAAATATGGGGACTGGTGTTTTCCCCCCGGTTTTTGGTTTTACAGAGCCTGAAGATTATAATGAAAAAGCTGATCTTGATAAGAAATTATACAGTGTTGGAGTACGCTTTAAAGCAGAACATTTTGTTAATAAATATGGCTTATCAGCAGACGAATTTGACGTTGTAACCGACTCATCCCCCTCATCCTCACAACTAGCTCCATACAAGGAGCAGGAACCGGCGGCTTTTGCTGCTCCTGGCGCCGGTTCCAATTTTTCCACGTCTGATGACTATCAGCAGGCAATAGACCGTTTTGCCGCAGAAATGTCCGCTCAAGCCGTAAAAATAAATAAGGGGTTTGTCACCCAACTTGAGAAAACGGTTCAGCAGGCCGAATCAGTGGAAGATTTGCATGCTCGGCTTGCGGAGCTGCTGGGACAGGAGTTGGATCAGGATGAAATGGAGGAACTGCTTACTAACGCCATGATCAATGTCCGGCTTGCTGGCCATGCTGCCACGCACAGGGAAAACGATGATTAGTATTGATCCTTTGCAGCCGGAAGCGGCCCTCAAATTCTGGGCAAAGAAAGTCCCGGTAACCCGCAAGGAATTTGACACGCTCAGTCAAAAGTCCAAGGCCCAAGCCTTTACAGTTTCAGGGATTAACCAGTTGGATCAGGTTATAGCGGTCCAGAATGCCTTAGATAAAATGCTTAAAAACGGCGGGACTCTGGTCGACTTCAAAAAGGAGTTCCCCGAAATCATCAAGGCTCAGGGCTGGACCGGGAAGAAAGCTCACCGAGTGGACAACATCTTCCGCACCAATCTGCAATGTGCCTACATGGCCGGGCGTTATGAGCAGATGAAGAAAACAAACAGGCTACGACCTTACTGGCAGTATATCGCGGTGGAAGACAAACGTACCCGTCCTAGCCACATGGCGTTGGACGGCAAGGTTTATCCAGCGGAGCATGAATTCTGGAATAAGTATTACCCGCCTAACGGATTTCGCTGCCGCTGTACGGTGATGTCGCTTTCAGAACGGCAGCTGAAGAAAATGGGCCTCAAGGTTGAGAATGAATTTCCCGGCCCGACAATGGTTAAACTGCCAGACGGTAGCGAGATTAACGTCAACCCCATGCCCGACAAAGGTTGGGCGCGGAACGTGGGCAAAGATGCCTTTGAGCCGGATTATGACAAGTACCCCGATGATCTGGCCCGTATCATCAAAAGCAGGAAAAGGGAGGACACTCCGAAACCGAAGAAGCAGGCGGCGCAAGCTAGGCCGACAGTCAAAACCAGACAAGAAATGGTGGACACCATCATTAAAGATCTGGGTGACATGAGTAAGAGGCCTATCAAGAGTGTGCAGTTTAAAAGCGCCAGCTACTTTATGGCCACGAACTCACAGGGAACTATTTTTCTTTCAACGAAGAATTTCCCCGGCATGATGACACCCAGTAAAGATCTATTGTCTGCTTTCAAGAAGATTGGCAAAGGGCAGCAGCTGCATTTCCATGAGGAATATGCGCTTGAATCGCTCTGGCACGAAATGATGCATAACAATCAGGTTTTAGAGCGGGTACGACCTTCGAGAGACCACCACAGCTATCGCATGATGGAGATCGTCAACCAATGGGTTTCCCGGCGAACCTATCCCCGGATGCTGGAGAAGATGGGAGCTACACCGGTCCACCTTGAGAAGGTCAAGGCCGAAGGTTGGGGATATGGGAACTGGCTTAAAGAGTTTGGACAATTGCTGGACGATCTGGGCGTCAAAGACAATGCGGAGCTGCTGGAAGAGATGGAGAAAATCCATTCAACAATAGATCGTTTTCAATACACGGATGAGGTGACCGGAGTTCTGGCAAAGATAAGCGGCAAGGATGAAAGCGAAATTTATAACCGCCTGACGATCTTGGGGCGTAGGCGGATTAGGGGGTAATCGCGCAATCGTGAAAGCCGTATTCGGTATCAAAGCGCAACTGCGGATCTTCGATCTTTGAAAGGTATTTTTTCACTTCAGCATCTTTGCCACGGTGGTGATAGAGACGGGCCAAATCAACAAAGTTAGGCTCTTCCTCTTCTTTAACCAGCTGGGCATAGCGCGGAACATCTCCTTCGCCCCTGATGCCGAACAGGTCAAGTTCTTCAGGGGTGGGATCATGATCGAATATGGATTCAAAGCCGTATTTATATTTCATAAGACTTTATCTTAGACCGCATAAATACAGGAGTCAATACATATGGCGACACTTCATAACGTGGAACTTTTTCGCACCGGTACCCAGACCGATAGCCAGGGGAGACGCCGGGTCTGGACTCCGGAAGAATTGCAAAGGATTGCCGGGCAATACGACCCGAACCGGCAAGAAGCCCCGGCAGTGATTGGGCATCCCAAGGAAACCGCCCCGGCCTACGGCTGGGTGAGCAAGGTATGGGTGGAGGGCGATACCCTCAAGGGTGACTTTGCCCAGGTGGCCCCGGAATTTGTCGAGGCATTGAAATCTGGCCGATATAAAAAACGCTCGATCTCCGTGGATAAGAATCTACGGTTGCGCCACGTGGCCTTTCTGGGTGCAGCATTGCCAGCTGTGGAAGGACTTAAGGACATTGAATTTTCAGTATCAGCTGAACTGGAAACATACGAATTTACCGCAAACGAGGGCAGAACGCCCAAGGAGGAAGGTATGAACCTTGAACAGGCTCTGGCCGAAATCGAAAGGCTTAAGGACGAAATCAAGAAACTCAAGGATGGCGACAAGGACAAGGAAGCCGCCGACAAGCTCAAGGCTGCCGAGGATGAAGCCAGGGAAGCAAGAAAGGAACTGGCAGACTTCAAACAGGCTCAGTCTGATAAGGCATTAGAAGGCCGCATTGATGCCTTGATCAAGGAAGACAAGCTTTTGCCCGGCGATAAGGAAAAGACCCTCAACTTTGCTCGTGCCATGGCTGACGAGAGTGCAACTATGGATTTTTCCAAAGACGGCCAGAATGAAAAGGTGACACCGCGTGAGGCCTATTTGCGCGATCTGGAAAGCAACCCGGTTCTGGGGACGCTTAGTGAATTCGCACGGCGTACTAACGACAGCGGCAGCAACTTTTCCCAGTCCCAGGGTGATGATGACGCAATCGACCTCGCCGCTAAAATGTAGGGAATAACAGGAGATAAAAACAATGGCAGATCATAACGCAACAATCGGATTTGAAAGCCTGAGTGAAGTCCAGGTCGAAGCCGGGAAGAACTGCATAACCAGAGTTTATGACTTTCCAGACGCAGTGACTGCGGAAATACCAGCCGGGGCTTTGATGAGCCGTAACTCTGACGGCGAATTGCTGGAATTTGAAGAAACTGTGACTGGAACCGTTGTCGGTATTGGAGACGGAGCCGTAACCGCTTTCAATGGCGTGCTGGGATCAATGATGCCCGGCTCCCTGAGTATTACCGATGGCGTCGAGACTTTTACCGATAACGGAGGTGGTGTGCTGGTTTCCACCGGTTCAGGCAGCGGAAGCGTGGACTATGCGACCGGAGCCTGGGCTGTTTCGTTCGCAGCAGCTCCGGCAGCTGAAACCTCTATTACAGCTGATCACGATCCCAGCCCGTGCGGCGTGCTTAAGCACGTGGCCGAAGTTGGAGACACTGAAGCTGCCGTTGTTGTCTTCGGTGAAGTCGTGACCGGACAGATATCGGTAAACGGGTTCGCCCCGACCTCGGACCAACTGGCCTTGCTTGAAGCAATCAACATTTATCCCGTAGGATAAGGAGCAAATTATGTCCCTTGAATTGAGACTCAGGAGATTCTATACGGCGGCCGCTATCCGTAATGTACTTAAGACTGTAGCCGCACAACCCCAGACCATTAAAGATACGGTTTTCACCAACCGTAGTTGCATACATTCCCCGGTTATACCTTTGGCAGAATTGAAAAAGGTTATCAAAAATATGCCCGTTGTGGCCAGAAATGGCCAGCCTATTAACGTCGCCAGTGGCAATCTGGAAGCTGTTTATGTTGAACCACTGCCGGTCAAGCTTTTTTCCGATATAGATCCGGTGATGCTCAGCAATCTGAAGATGCTGACAGATGAAAGTCTGCGTAACTATGCTAATGGCCAAATTGTTGATCTTCGTGAATCCACCAACCTAACGACCGAGGCCTTGTGCTCACAGGCACTGTTTGATGGCAAAATCAGCTATCAGTTGCAGGTCGATTCAGCAAAATCCAAGCTTTATACCGTTAGTTACGGAAGTTCTTCTATTCAGGAAGTGGCAGTTTCCAAACAAAATCTCTGGAATGCAGATGACGTGTCCCGCACCGTTGTGCTTTCTCTGTTACGCCAGATGGATAACAAACTTACCACGGCCGGTTATCCAGGCCAAAGAAAGGTTTACGCCGGGATAACAGCCTTTGGCCATCTACTTGACTTAGTGGATCAGAATAAGGATTCGCGCACACCCATGCGCATTAAAGAAGACGGTAGCGTTCAGATAGGCAAGTTTGTCGTCCTTGAGATGAGTGAGGTTTATTATGGTGAGGACGGCAATCCCGTTCCTAAGGTTCCCGACAGCGAGATCCGGATGGTCACCCCGCAGTATACGGTTCTTAAATACGCGGCCATTGATGATCTTGATGCTAACTTACAGGCCCTGCCGTTGTTTTTGAAGGCAGTCAAAGATGAAAAGGCTGGAAGTCTCCAGAATATAAGTAATTCGAAACCGCTACCGGGCGTGGCACCAGGCTCTACCTGCAAAGCCGTAGTAGTTTCTGAAGCCGACTAGCTCCCAAAATCAATTCTAAGCCGAGCGGGGCCGCATTGAATATGTCGCCCCGCTTTAAACTCATTAAACTAGTTTAAAACTAGTTCAAAACGTGAATGAGGCGCACATGTACTGCACAAGAAGCGATCTAACAGACTACCTGCTTGCTGATTATCTGGCTGCTGTTGATAAAATAGATGCAGAGAAAGTAGCCCGTACCATGGCAAATGTTGAATCTGAAATGTCCGAGGCGCTTGTGTCCGGCGGCTATACCGTGACGGCTAATGATGTCCCGGCCACGGTCAAGCGGATCTGTGCAACTTTGTCTGCTTACCGCTCTGTCAGTGCCATTACTTCACTTGTTGTTGATGAGAACAGCTCAGATAACGAATTCCTGCCACTGCAAAGACAGGCCGAACGGGCTGAAAAGGAAATGGATCAGATCAGGCTAGGCAAAATCAGGCTCGCCCCACCTGAAGCAACGAGCGCGCAGCCCAATGACACCGTTATCGTTGTAACCCCGCCCCGCAAATTTAAAGACTGGAGCAGATTCTGATGGGTGTCAGTTTTAAGATGGATATGAGCAAATTTATGCGTGGTATAGACACGGCCATCCACCAGTCTCAGCGCACGCAGGAGTTGATGGATGCAGTCGGGGATACCTTAAGAACATCTGTTGTCCAGAGATTTAAAACTGGCATAGGGCCTGATGGGAAAAAGTGGAAGCCTAGCCAACGAGCAATAAAGCAAAGTGGTCAAACGTTGGTGAAAAATAAAGTTTTAATGGAAAGCATTGATTATGAGGCCACTCCGCAAATGGTGTGTGTTGGCTCCAATGAGGTTTACGCCCGCATCCACCAGCTCGGCGGAGAAGCCGGGCGTGGCCATAAAGTAAAGCTGCCTGCTCGTCCGTATCTGGGCATAGATGACGAAGACCGCGCCGAAATCAAGGCTTTGATGGTTGAACACCTGAAATCAATGTTCGGAGTATAGGACATACAAAATGAGAAAATTGATTTTTGATATCCTTACCACAGCGGCTATGGCCGCCGGGCTGCCTTATGAATCAGACTACAAAAAGCGAATCTATGAAGCCCCGATGGTCATCAAAGATGCGTTGCTGCCTCTGCCTCGAATTGAAATCCAGATTTTAAAAGCGCCTGTTAAATCATATCGCCGCAGCCTGTCCAAATTTCCCACCCCAGAAAAAGAGTACACCCATCGTACGATCCGAAAAGCACTTGATCAGGTCATCACCCCGGTGCGACTGGCCATCGTCGCCAACGATGAAAACTGGCTCAAAGATTTTGCGCACAGTTTGCACAGAGACCTCCCGCGCAAGATCGCTGACGGGCATAATAACATTGTAAAAATTGAGATTGAGGCGGTCGAGTCAAACGGATTCGGCTCCAAGCTGGTCGAAGTAAGCATAAAGAAAAAGCTGACAAAAGTGTTTCATTTGAGATTCACAAGCCTGGTTACCAGAGACGATGACGTCGCCTTGATTAAAGACGTGGAAGTAACTCCAACATATTCGGAGGAATAAAATGGCAAAGAAAGAACAGGCCAAGAGTGTGGATGTGTCCAAGGATGAATCCCAGCGCGTGGCTGCGGAACCACCTGATGCGGCTGCAGTAAAGGCCGAGTCTCTGGTCGCGGTCGAAACATTGGGTGCTGATATTCCTGCCTGGCAGCTGGCCGGACTGATGCGTTCCAATCGCTGGGCCGAGGGGAAAATGCTCACTCGGGCCGAATTTGATGCTGCGCTGGACAATTTTCGGAAGCGGCCGCTGGGCGGCGGGAGGTAAGCAATGGGAGATGTGCTTGAATATATTGTTGACGGCGTGTCCGGGCTGGTGCCCGGCGGCGTTGACGGCACCTGCATCGTGGCCGGTTGCTGTTCGGCCGGTGAAGTCGGCAAAGGATACATTTTAGGGCCGTCAAGTGACCCTGAAGCCACGCTGGGTGTCGGGCCGCTGACCGATCGCTTGCGGGACGTCCTGGCCATGGCCGGGCAGTCTGCGGTTGTGCTGGCCGTGCCGGTAGCAGGTCAGGCAGGCGGATACGCCCGTCTGGTCGGGCATAGCGGCAGCGGGCCGGAGGGCACGCTCTCCGGCGTGCCGGGCAGCAATGCGGACGCCATTGTCGAAATCGTCACTGCTGGTGCTCTGGGCACAGCCACCTACAAGCTGAGCCTGGACAACGGCACCACCTGGGATGCTCCCACGGCCACCCCGGCCAACGGGCAGATCGCCATCGGTGAGACCGGGATAACTCTGGTGCTGGATGACAGCAAAGACCTGGTTGACGGTGACCGCTACACCGCGACCATCCGTGCAGCCATCGGGCCGGTAGCTCAGGTTGGTGACGGTCCTGCTATTGCCGTCAGCGGTTCGCCCCTGGCCAGGGCTGAAGTGATTATCCGGGTCACCAAGGCGGGGACGCTGAACGAGGCCCAATACCAAATCAGTCTGGATGGCGGCGACAGCTACTCCCTGTCCAGGACCATGCCTATGGACGGCACTATCAGCGTGGGCGATACGGGCGTAACCGTGACTTTGGCTGTCGACAGCTACGTGCTCGGCACCGCTTATAGCTTTGAGGTACAGGCCCCGGTGCCGTCGATCAGTGCTGTTGTATCCGCGCTGGAACGCCCTCTGGAACTGTATGATGTTGAATTTGTCTACGTCGTCGGCGCATCCGATTCTTCGGACTGGTCCGCTTTGGGCGTGCAGGCTGATCAGCTATGGAATGCCCACCGTCCGACATTTTTCATCTGTGAAGCCAGGCTGCCCTATGACGGTGAAGACCTCGACGACTGGGTGGCGGCCATGGTCGCGGATCGGGACGGTTTCGCGCACCGTTTTGTGGCTGTCAGTGTTGATTTCGGCGAGGTGGCTGACAGTATCGGTCGCTCGTTGACCCGCAATTTTGCCGGGTTACTGGCCGGGCGGATAATCTCCATCCCGGTCTGCCGCGCTCCGGGACGCGTACGGGATGGCGGAATCTCGCAGGCCGGTTTGCCCGACGCGCTGAACAACGCCCAGTGCGCTGTGTTGGAAGCGGCAGGTTACATAGTCGGCAAGCGTTATGCAGGACTGGAGTCCGTTTATTTTGGCGATGCACGCACCATGGCCGAAGATACAAGTGACTATCGCTATATTCCGGTGGTGCGCACGGTGTTCAAAGGAGTGCGTATTTCGCGCATTCAAGCGTTGAAATCGCTTTACGACGAATCGGGCGATCCTATGCGTGAAGACGGCGCAGCAGGTATTAATTTTTTGAAAGCCAATTTGGAAAACGGTCTGAATACCATGGTGGCTTCATACCCCAGCGAACTGGCCGGATATGTTGTCAATATTCCTGATGGTCAGGATATCGTGAATAACGGACTGGCAGTGGAATTGAAGCTGGTTGGCATCCCGATCATCCGCGAAATCAAGCTCTTCGCCAGCTACTACTACGCTGGATCGGCATTCGATCCACGTTTAGCATAAGGAGAAAATATGGCTATTAACGGCAATCTTTACGACTGGGAGTCCGTTGAAGTTCAATTACCCCACGGCGTGACCGTGGGCTTGACCGACATCGGTTATACCGACGAACGCGGCATTGAGGCCCGTTATGGTAAAGGCTCTATCCCCAGAGCTTTCGGACGCAAAAATTACAAGGCGACCGGCTCGGGTACCCTGGATAAAGACGAGTTTGAACGTCTGCGTGTGGGACTGGGGGGCAGTGTATACACCAAGGCCCCATTCGTCATCGTGATCAGCTATGCCAACCAGGATCAGCCGGTGATCACCGACACTCTGCCGGACGTACTGATCACTAAAGTGGATACCTCTTCACAGCAGGAAGACGACAATGCGGGCACAGTAAAACTTGATTTTATTATTCTCTCACCAATCAAATGGAATGGAATACCCGCCTACACCAGTGGTCGCAACGGCTCTTTGGGCATTTAATCTTTAACTTACACGAGGACATTATGAGTGATGAAAAATATGTAGCCCTGGAACACCAATTTTATGACCGTTTTGCCGAAGACGATATATGCATTTCTGTAAGGTTCAAACGCCCATCAGCCCCGCAGGTGGCCAGAATGCAGAAGAGTGCACTTAAAGACGCAGCGCGCGGTTATCGCACTCTACTTACTGACACAGTGCATCCCGAGGATAAAGAAGCGTTGGTAGAATACCTCAAGGCATACCCTGGCCTTTCGGCCACATTCGGCGGGGAGCTACTTAAATCTGTCGGATTCGGCGAACTGGGAAACTAATTGAGAGGGTTGCTCAAAACCCCATGGGGCAATGGGCGGCCCTAATTCGGCATTGGCTTCACCGCAATCCGCCAGACGATTGGGATGAGTTGCTTGATGCATTATCCGAAGCAATATGGCTAGAGAGGCGCTACTGGGAAATGATGGCAAAGATTATGGGAGCAAAATAATGGAAGTTTTTTCTGTTCTTGCGAGTATGTCGCTGGTGGATATGGTGACACAGCCGCTGCGAAGCATTCAGGCGCAGATGGGTAAAGTTGGATCATCTGCCAGCGCACTGGACTCGCGCATGAGAGATCTGGCCAAGGGTATGCTGCCTCTGGTGGCTGTGGCCGGGGGCGTTATTGCTTCTCTTGCTGGAACGGCTATGGCAACTGTGCCAACGCAAAAAGCACTGGGGGAATTGAGTAGCGTCGGTATTCGAGATTTTGCAGCTCTAGAGAATGCCGCCACTGCTTTCTCCAATGAGTTCAGCGGCACGACAAAGCCCGATTTTCTCTACGCGGCATACGACATCAAGAGCGGTATCAGCTCATTAACCGATGCCGGGGTTGCCGGATTCACCAGTTTATCCGCGCTGACAGCCAAGGCCACCAAGGCCACAGTCGGCGAGATGACCAGCCTCTTTGCCACAGGCTACGGCATCTACAAAGGCTATTACTCACAGATGAGCGATGTGCAGTTCGGGGAGATGTTTTCAGCCGGAATCGCGGCCAGCGTGAAGTCCTTCAAAACAAATGGCTCGCAGATGTCACAGTCTATCAGCTCGTTGGGAGCAACAGCGACCAATGCCAATGTTCCTCTGGAAGAGCAGTTGGCCATTCTAGGTACCTTGCAGGCCACCATGCCTGGTGCTGAGGCAGCAACCAAGTACAAAGCATTTCTAAATGCAGCTGCTGGTGCCGGGGAAAAGTTGGGTCTGTCCTTTCTGGACTCCAACGGGCAACTGCTCTCGACAACGGCCATTCTGGATAAGCTTCGGGGCAAATTTGGTCCCACCATGTCCGCCGCCGAGAAGATGGATATCAAGAAGGCCTTTGGTACGGATGAAGCTGTTGCATACCTCGACCTGCTCTATTCCAAAACTAGTCAGCTCTGCGGCGGAATCAGTGATGTAGCTGCAGCTATGGCCCAAGGCGATGGTTTCACACGCAAGATGGCTGAGACTATGAATAATGACCTTGGTGCAACTATGGCCAAGATCGGGCAGCAAATCCACAATCTGGTCGAGATCATCGGCAATGCTTTTGCTCCAACGCTCAATTTGATCATAAGCGCGCTATCTCCTTTGATTATCGGGTTACAAAAGCTAGCCGGAACTATGGTGGGCCGCACCATTATCCAGATCACATCTGTGCTGGCCATGGGTGTGCTGGCTGTTGTTGCGTATGCGGCCGCGTCCTGGTTGCTGGCGGCGGGCATGTCCGCAGTAACTGTGGCTATGGCTCCGGTGGGGGCTGCCGTGGCGGCGATCACCTGGCCTATCTGGCTGGTTATCGCGGCTGTGGCTGCACTTTGGCTCGCATTCAAAACAAATTTTGGAGGCATTGCGGATTTTTTTAACGGGATCTGGGACAAGGTTTCTCTGGTTGCCGCCGGAGTGCGCGCGGTACTGGGTAGCGTGCAGAATGGTGTTGGGGAAATCAAGGGCGAACTGGCTGCGGACATTGAAACCGCCGGGCTACTCGGTGTTGTAACCATCATTTCACGTGTTATTTATCGCGTTATGGCCGTGTCTGAGGGCTTCAGCTCCGCTCTGTCCGGGGTCTGGTCGATGATCAGCAGTGCTTTTCTCCCTGTTATCAATGCTTTGGGAGATGCGTTTTCCTCACTGTTCTCCATTTTGGGCTCCATCTCCGGAATGTTTGGCAAGGTAATTTCGGCAACGGACGCCGGACCGTGGCGGACGCTCGGCACGATTGTCGGCTCTGTGGTACGGGCGGCGTTCTGGGTGCTGGGTACGGCAATCCGCATTGCCCTGACTCCGTTGACGCTCGTCATCAAAATTGTCGGGCTGGTCCTCAAGGCACTGGTCGGTCTGGCATCCTATTTACCTTCTTTCGGGACCATTATCGGCAGTGTGTTTCAGGGCATACTCTCCTTCTTCGGCGGATTATGGGACGGTGTTCTAAGCGGTCTGAGCATGATGACTGACGGCATTAAGTGGGCATTTCTCAATCTGACTCCCGTGGGTTGGCTGATTCAGGCCTTCAGCGGCATCACATCATTTTTTGACGGTCTCTCTCTGCGAGACGCCGGGGCAAAATTAATAGGGACACTGGTAGACGGCATTAAAAGCATGATCATGGCACCGGTTGATGCAGTGACATCTGTTTTTGATAAAATCCGAGATTTGTGGCCGTTTTCTAATGATACGGAAGAACCTGTTGTCGGTAACCAATCTATATTAGGCAGTCTGAGCGCTGGAGCTCAAACAATCGCACCCAGATTGGCCCATACCGCCGCCGGAGCACTGGCCGGGGTATCTCTGGCAGTGAGTCCGGTTGCTGCGGCCAATGCTGAAATACAACCGCAGATCCCGCCCGCACATGTCGTTCAGACACAACCGGTGCAGGCTCCGGCACTGCCCAGTCTAGCTGCTAAGGCCGCATGGCAGACACAGCCGGTGCAGGCTCCGGTTCTGCCCGATCTGGCTGCTAGTGCCGCATGGCAGGCACAGCCGGTTCAGACTCCGATCTTGACCGATCTGGCTGCTAAGGCCGCATGGCAGACACAACCGGTGCAGGCTCCGGTTTTAACCGACCTGACTGCAAATTCCGCGTGGCAGACACAGCCGGTTCAGACTCCGATCTTGACCGATCTGGCTGCTAAGGCCGCATGGCAGACACAACCGGTGCAAACTCCGGTTCTGCCCGATCTGGCTGCTAGTGCCGCATGGCAGACACAGTCGATTCAGGCTCCGGTTCTGCCCGACCAGGCCGCTAAGGCCGCATGGCAGACACAGCCAGTTCAGGCTTCAGTGCTATCCGATCTTTCAGCCAGTGCAGCCTGGCAAACGCAGGCTGTGCAAGCTCCGGCCCTGCCTGACCTTACGGCCAATGCTGCATGGCAGGCTCAAGATATTCAGGCTCCGACATTGCCGGATTTATCAGCCTCAGCGTCCTGGCAGGCAGAATCAGTGCAGATGCCGCAGATTCCGTCCCCGGAGCTGCCCAATGTAGCCAATTCGAGCAGACCAGTTCCGGCAGGACATAATTCGGCTGTTACGCTGCCCAGGGGTAAGGACCACGGAAAAAATGTCACCATCTCCATTCAAAATTTAAACCTGCCTGGCGTGTCGGACGTAAACGATTTCCGCCGCGAACTCTTAGCGATTGTGGAGGAACACGATGGCTGATGCCGTACTTTCCTTTGCCCATGGTGCCATTTTTCTGGACGGAATCTGTTTGCCAGGTCTGCTCACTTCTCTGAGTGTTCGAGGTCAGGTCCGTTACGATCTTGCCGAACAGGATGGCCTGTCCGGCAAAACCAAGACTCCACTCGGCTGGGAAGATGATTCTATAATCTTGTCGCTAGCCCTGACTAGCGAGGATGAAAGCACCTGCTACGACAAACTACGGATTATTAACGGCTGGTTTAGTGGGCAGGACAGCAGCGGCAATCCCATGGTCTTGCGGGTGGCCAACCCGCACCTACTGGCTCGGGGCATAAGTGAGGTGGTCTTTGACGGTCTGGAATCCAGCGAGACGGATCAGGACGATATCATCAACGCGAGTCTCAAATTTTCCGAGCACAATCCTCCCGTGGTCAAAACTGAAGTGCGCGCGGCCGCAACCGGGGCCGCGCCATCAACATCTGCCGCAGAGGTTGATGTGGATCAGCGACTGATGGTTGATGTGGAGTAATGGCTACATTGTCCGGCCTGCGTACCCGGATCAGCATCGGTGCCGTCCTTGCTGACCGCGCCCCGCGTATCCTGATCAATTCCGAGCGCCATCGCCCCTTATCGCGTGCGGTGGTCGAGCTGCCGGATGCACATGGTCAACTGGTCCAAAGCATCGCCATCGGCCAGCCGGTCAAACTATCGTTTGGATATCGAGATCAACCAGCAGGAGTATGGACCGGAACTGTTTCGAGCACGGAAGGCGCTGAGCGACGCGACCAGCTCCGGGTACGTTGTGTCTGCAACGCGCTGCCTTTGGTTATCACAACAATCTGCCAGACCTGGGAAAACGAAAGCCCGGAAGCGGTTATCGCCTGGGCGGTCCGGCAGTCCGGGCTGCCCGTAGGGCAGATTGATTCAACTGGCGTAAAGCTGCGCCATGTGGTCGCGTCTACGGTTTCGGTCTGGCAACTCGCCCGCCAGGTGGCCAGATCCGCTGAGCAGGCACACGGCCTGGATATGTCTCATTGGGCGCTCTGGCTGGGGGCTGACGGCGTGCATTGGGGCGACCATGATGAAGACGGGTCTATGCCCGAAATAGCTACTGCAGCCGGGCTGATCAGGCATATCCCCTCTGCGGCTCCTCACTCTATGGGAGAGGTGGAGACTTTTCTGCTTCCTGACATGCTGCACTCCCATAAATTTTTACTTCAGGATACCCGGCGCGGTATTGACGATCAATTCCGGGCTCTGCGGGTGCTCCATGAAATAACACCAACTTCGGCACGCACCAGGCTGGGCTATGGAGAAGAATATGGCCGATACTAATCTGCTGACCCTTCTCAAGCGCGTGGTGGAACTCGCCATGCCTGATTTGCGCGCTTATTATCGCGTAGTCCGCAAGGCCAAGGTTGTGCGGACATACCCCAGTGATGGTCGTTATTGGGCTGACGTTCAGCCTCTGCGCAATGACGAATCAGTAAACAGCAACGAGCCGGTGATACCTCATGTTGAAATTCCTATTATATGGGGCGGTGCCAAGCGCGGAATAGTCTGCCCTCCGGCACCCGACACACTCTGCGATCTCGAATACTATGATGGTGACCCGGATTTTCCAAGAATCAGCAATTTTCGTTGGAAGAATAATCAGGCCCCAGACTGCGAGGTGGATGCTTTTATCATTCAGCAGACACCGGGCGTATCCATTAAGATTGATGCTCAGAGCAATGTTATCACCCTGACTCCGGCCAACCGCTCCGGAAAGATCGGCGAAAATGATGAGATAACCGTTGGTAAGTCGTGGACAATAATTGCCGGTGAAAATGCAACAATTAAGGCTCCTATCATAAACCAGATTGGCGACCTGAACGCATGTGGAACCGGCGGTGTTCCGGGAAATGAAACTAAATCAGCTCATACAAAACAAAACGGGAGTTATGTTTTGGATGGTCCTCAGACCATAAATGGTACCTCAACAGTAAATGGTGATTTATATGTCAGCGGTAAGATCTACGGCGATCTGGAGCAAGACTAATGTCTGTTTTTTCTGACGATATAGCACTGGCTTTTGAGGGATTGGTTCCCCGCGTGGCCGCCAATGGTGAATTGATATTGAGTTCTGATGTGGATACCGGGCTGCAGGATGTACTACTGCGGTTGAGCACGCCTCTGGGTACGCTTTTTTACGACACTAATTTCGGTTCTTTACTTCATGAGTGGATCAAGGAGGAGAATAGTTTGTCCGCGCGGATCGCATTTGAAGCCGAAGTTGTCAAGCGGCTGCAGGATGACCCGCTCATCGTGCCCACTTCGCCTACTTGTAACGTGGTCTCTTGGAATGAAGCCGGGATTACGGCCCAAGCTCAGTGGCAATTCATTGATATCAATCATTGCTACAATCTGGTTTTTTCCGTTGGTGGTCTAAACGATATAGTTCTGGTGGTGCGTGATGTCAGTGCCCGTTAAAAAAACTCTCGATGAAATCCGCGAAGCTATGTTTGCCAGGATCAATGCGGTCCAGAATAAATACGCAGCCAAGGGTTGGTTGCCCGCTCGTCTTAATCTCAACAAGGGGGTCATTCGCGGACTGCTCGAAATCTGGAACTGGTGCCTATATCAGCTTTATCTGGTGCTGGTCTCCATTCTCAATCAGGCTTTTCCAGAATCTGCCACTGGAGCTTGGTTAGATCTGCACGCAGCCCAGGTAGGCCTGACCCGCAAACCAGCAACCAAAACCGTGGGTACGGTTGTCTTTTTCAGGGATGATGTGGAGCTGGGAAATATTATCATACCGAGAGGGCGCATCATGCGCACGCCCATTGATGGACAAGGGATAAGCTATCGTTTCGCAATCACTACTGAAGTAATTTTACCCGAGGGACAGGAGCGCGTCCTCGCGCCGGTTGAGGCCGAGGAGTATGGATCAGCCTCCAACGTTACTCCCGGACAGATCAGGGAAATAGTCATTGCCATCCCCGGCATCGGCTCAGTGACCAACGAATCGGATTGGTTGATGACTGAAGGCGTTGATGTCGAGACCGATCTCCAGTTGCAGGAGCGCTATCGCCTAGCTTGGCAGGATGTAAGCGGGACCACGTTGCATGCTTATAAAAGCTGGGCTCTCAGTGTACCAGGTGTGATTGCTGCTGCCATAATAGACAACCATCCACGAGGTCAGGGCACTGTTGACGTCATAGTCAAAGGCTCTGCCGGTCTGCCGACCCAGGAGCTGCTGGAGGCTGTGGACGAAGTTGTCGAGGAGAATCGACCGATCAACGATAATGCTCTGGTGCGTGGTCCTCGGCCGGTCCATCTGGCCATCATTGCGGAACTTGTTTTGGTTTCTGGGGATGAAACGCAGATACTGACGGATGCAGATTCGCGGGTTCGGGCTTTATTTCTAGACCCTAACGACCTCGGTGTTGCCCCATTGCAGATCGGGCAGGACGTACCCATGGACTTACTGATCAGCACCATCATGTCCACCGCCGACACTATTAAGAACATCAAATTTTCATCGCCTGTTGCAGACACGGTTGTGCCTGCCGACGGTCTGGCCGTGCTCGACAGCCTGACACTAACTACGAGGTGGGCTGATGAGCGTTAGCCCCATGTGGCGATATATTCAGTGTTTGCGCTGGCCGCTGATCCACGGACGCACGCCGGGGATGCTCTCTGCGCTCTGCGAAGGCGGAGCTGCCACTCTCGACGAGACTCTGACTGCCATGCGCTGGCTGCGGGACCAGTTCAGCCCTGATAAATGCGAAAGGCAGTATCTGGGAAGGCACGCTGACAGTCGGGGATTGCGACGGTTGCACAGTGAGTCAGACGATATGTGGCGCACACGGGTTAGCCGAGCCATGGCCTTTCACCGTTTAGGCGGTCGCCGGGCTGGCATTGAGCAAATTCTCTCTATGCTCGGGATTTCCGTTCAAATTATTGAGCCGGGAGATCAGGTAGCAAATATGTCGCGTCTGGATGGATCGCTGCAACTCGACGGAACCTGGAGGCTGGCCAGAGCGATTTTAAACAATCTGCAATGGGCTGAATTCGGTGTGCGCTGCAATGTGGCCACCGCTGTTGATTCAAATTGGTACGAACAGGTCCGCGACGTTGTTTACGAATATAAACCGGCTCGGTCCATGCCCGTTTTTCTGGTCTGGTTATCCACCTTCGCCGAATTCGACCTCAAAGTGCTGTACTCCAGTCTGGTCACTGTTGCGGCAGCGGCACCCCGCCATGAGCTGACAGCACGCCTCAATGGTTCCTGGAGGCTGGGCCGAATCGTGCAGATCGCTCTGGACGGCCAGCGCCATCTGGACGGCTCCTGGCGTTTCTCGGATGTGGCGACAACTCTGCCGGAACGAGCCATAGGTCAGCGCGACATCTGCGCTTTAACAACTACGGCCACTCCCGGCGATGCGCTTATGCGCGTCCTGCCTCGGCTGAACACCATGTGGTTGTCTCTGGACGGCTCCTGGCGGCTCGGCCCAGGTCAAATCATCGCCTTTACCGGTAGCAAAACTAAGGTCCGGCAATCGGCCTCCATGGCTGGCAAAGCCGATCTGCAAACCGGTCAGGCCTGGGCTTGTGATTATCCGCTGCGCCCTTCGCGGCTGGGCCGATTCGTGTCTCTGGACGGATCGCGCCGGTTAGGCACGGCCTGGCGCATTGGCCAGGTAGTTGCTCCATGGGCACTGGACGGTCGGCGTCGCCTTGGCGGTAACGGATTGTGCAGCCAGGCTGCCATGCATCCGACCCTGCGTGCCGCCACTCCATTGGCAACCCATCGTATGGGTTCCACTCAGCGTTTGGACGGCAGGTACTGGCGTCTGAACGGCTTGCGGAGACTTGGACGTGTTGCCCGGTTAAATGAAAATTTACATCTGGATGGAGATCGCTGGCTTGGGCTTGATCGCTATGCCCCGCGTCTGGGTAAGCTCTATCATCCTCTGGATGGATCGTGGCGAGTGGGAGCGACCGGATGCTCTTTGGATGGAACGTGGCGCATCGGTGAATCCATAGCTGCTGAGACAACGTTCGCAACAATACAATAAGGAGGAAAATATGGCAGAAGCAATACTGGCAATAGACTATCGAAAACGACTGGCCACTCAGGCAGCTGGAGGTGCCTCGGCTGACGCTGCCGGATTCATCGCGTTGGGCGATGGTGGCACAACAGAGGCTGGGGTTCGTTCGTTGATAGAATATGAAAATCGATTAGCGTTGTTTAATGAAATACACCGAGTGCCGTTAACCAGAGTGGAACAAATTGATGCTCTGTCTACCACTGCTGTAGGCATGGCCACCAATCTGGCAGGAAAAACTATTTCCGAAGCCGCTCTGCTCGACAGACAAGGACGGGTGATGGCTTTCAAGTCCTTCCCGGCCAAGGCTTTCGGTGCGGATGAAACATTCGATGTGAGCATCCGTATCCTCTTCTAGGAGATAATAATTATGAATTTACCAAACGAAAAAATTGCATTGCCAGAAACCGACTCTACGGGTCAGCCGCCACAGGCTACGGTAGCATTGTTCAATCAGCAATTCGGTGCAGCACAGGAAAATGACACTGCACTCGCTACCGCTTTGACCGCGATTCAAGGAGAAGTTGCCGGGGCGCGTGGCGACGACAAAACCATCGGAGCGCGTCTTAATGAGATGTCCGCCGACATTGATGGCATGAACCCGGACATGCAGAACATGGTGGTAGCTACAATCATGGCAGCGATGTCCGAAGCGGGCTTAGCTAACCGTGAAATCATGCGTTTGACAAAAACACGAATGCAGCAGGGCAACACCATCATTTATAATAGAGGAGTACAAAATGGATGCTCTGTATCCAAAAGCTCCAACGCTACCCGCAATCTGAATCTGACTCCCGGAATTATGTTTGCTCATGGCAGGGTCTACTCTGTCACAGCTTTAACCAATACTGCCACAGTACCGAGCAATACCGGCGACGTTGCAGCAATCAGCTACGCCTACTTATATATGGCAGAAGATGGATCAGTGCAGTGTGATTGTACTGAATTAGGTGTGGGTATGCCGGATAATGGTATTGAGATCGCTCGGTTGACCATTCCAGCAGGCTCAACCGAGGGCAGTGCTCCGCAATTGGAGGATGTATCTATCTCTGACACCCGTCGCCTGGAACCACAATGGCCCCGCCTGGCCCAAAGTCCCGCATTTGAATTAGTGGGAATTAATGCGTTGCCAGATGCGACCTATCAGGTGGACGTAGAAGTGATCTCTTATGAAGGCAGCCGCGAGCAGGTTGGTGAAGTGTTTGTCGCTGATCGTTTGTCAAATGGATTTAAGCTCTATCTGGCCGGCGCTGCCGATCGGGTTGAGGTGCGTTACACCGTAAGTCGACTGAATGACTAAGGAGATATCCTGATGCAAAAAAAATACATTGGTACGGGGAATTATTTTGAACCGAATGTTCAGGGTAAAGTTGTTACAATGGGAAACATACAGATCGATTGCGCCCAGAGACAGAGTCGCGAAACTGTTATCGTTGACCTGTGCGAGGACGGTCAGGGCAACCTGGTTGAAGGAGCCGTAAAAGGCAGGGCTTACATTGCGAGCCTCGTCATCCCCGCGCAAATCGTGACTGAAAGACCTCAAGTCGAAGGCGGTGAATCCGTGCTCGACGATCAGGACAACCAGCTTTACGAACAGGCGATTGCTCCCCTGGATATGACCACGGTGAGCATAACTCTGTGGCCGTATATCTCAACTACCAATAATTCCCAGGAGGGATAAATCATGATTGTATTTTCCAAAGACTCGCTGCGTGCCAGCGTAGAAGCTGCTACAGGTGGCCGAGTTACCGTTCTTTATGATGACAAGGGTTATCCTAGCTACATGGTTCGTATTCCAGCATTTAACGTCGAAGATGTGGCCGCCGATCTTGGCACCGGACTTCATCCCGCTTTTATTGTTGATGGCGTGGAGAAGAGTGAAATTTTTATCGGTCAATACCCTGCTCTGGTCAAAGAGGGCAGAGCGGTATCTCTTCCTGGTGTTGATCCGACGGCGTCTGTCAATTACGACACCGCATCAGGGTACTGCACAGCTAAGGGGGTTGGATGGCACCTCATGACCAACTGGGAGTGGGCGGCCATTGCTCTTTTGTGCATCAAGAACGGTTTTCAGCCGCGAGGAAACACCAATTATGGCAGGGCCTATGATCAAACGCATGAAACTGGGGTTCGTCAGGATGCTGGTATTCCCGGTGATACTGACGGAACTGCGCGTACTCTCACCGGTTCCGGACCCGTCACCTGGCGGCATGACAACACCCATGCCGGGATTTGTGAGCTGGTTGGCAATGTCTGGGAGTGGGTCGGAGGATTGAAGACTGTCAGCGGAAAGTTCTATCTCCAGCAAGATAACAACTTCAATGCAGCTGAAGGAGATTGGATCGATTCCGGCGTGATTATCACTGATGATGCAGGCACGACCAAACTCGGAGTGGATGGTACTGATGCTTTGAAGCCTACAGGTAATACTTATTTCGGTGCTTGGAAAGGCTTGACATCCACAGCCGCTTATCAGGTTTCTGTTTCGGATAAGCAACGCATGATGCAAGCTCTGATTGACCCGACATTTAATAACTCCAATCCGGTCGGTGGTTTGTGGTATGACACTGACGGAGAAAAATTTCCCATCCGGGGCGGCAGCTGGAGCGATGCTGCGAATGCTGGCGTGTCTGCGTTGAACTTGAACAACGCTCGCTCGGACGCGAGCACACACATCGGGTTTCGCCCCGCTTTTGTTTCCTGATATACTGACATCTGAAAGACTGAAGACGCATGGAAGGTAGATTAATAATCCAGCAAAAATGAAATGATATGGCAGAGTATGCATACTCCGCCATAATAGAATATTAAAGGATTCAGCGCTGAAGTCTGGGGGAAAGGTTAAAGATTTTTATACTCATTTATGTACGCATAGCAGGATAAATGCCAACGTGAAGAACAAAGACAACGATTTTTCTCAAGTAAGATGTCCAAAATTCTCAGGTAGGGTGTCCACTTACAAGATGTCAGAGGACTTTTTTCGAGGAATAATAAAGTGGAATTTATTAAGGCAGGTATGATTTCTTCATTGAAAAGAAAAAGGCTGTTTTCTTAAATTAAGAAAACAGCCTATTTAAATCTGGCTCCCCGGGAGGGACTTGAACCCCCAACCTAGTGATTAACAGTCACCCGCTCTGCCGATTGAGCCACCGGGGAATATTCGGGGCTGCACTTTTGCTGTGCAACGAAGAGGTTTCTACGGATTTGATCGACTAACGTCAAGAACTTTTCTAAAAAAAATTAAAAAATATTTCTGAGAGTTAGAGTCAAACTAAAGGCATATTTAGATTATGCTCAAAGTAATTGTTCTTATTGCTCCTGTCAGGACATTCAGAGTATAAATTATTTATGCCATTCCTGTACAGGGGCTAGCATTGTCACTTTTTTTTCTGAGCTGGTCCAGTTGTCTATATTTTCATTAAATTCAGTACGATATTCTTTGCTGCCCTGATTCTCAATAAAGGCTTCAACACTGGGCTCATTCCATATTTCATAAAGAATATACCGTGTCTCGTTGCTGAGATTTTTATCCAGATAGCAGGAAACAAAGGTGTCCTCTGCGGACATATTATTAAGGATATGTAGTAGGGATTTTTCAAATATGCTGATGTACTCGGGTTTGATGTCAAACTGTACCGTGAAAACTAAATTATTGTTCATGATTCTTGAATTCTCCTTTAGATTGTCCGGGAGTATAATATATATGTATGTTCTTTAATTGTTATAATTCAAGGGAACAACTTTATTATATGTATAAATGTAATACGCATAAAAAAAAGGCTGTTTTCTTAAATTAAGAAAACAGCCTGTTTAAATCTGGCTCCCCGGGAGGGACTTGAACCCCCAACCTAGTGATTAACAGTCACCCGCTCTGCCGATTGAGCCACCGGGGAATATTTGAAGTCACACTTTTGCCGTGCAACGAAGATGCTTTCTACGGATTTGTCACATGAAGGTCAAGTCCTTTTTGAAAAAAAAGCAAAAAAAATGAATAAAAGGAATGGGAGCATAAAATATGTACAATCTTGACGACAAAGGGTAATTAGCATAGGCAGTCAACGGGTCTTGCAATTTTCTAGACTTTATTCGGTTACGGAGATTTAATCACTTGAGCGGTAAAAAGAAGAAACAGATCAAGCTTGCAACAAAATCAGAGCATGTTCAGGATTTTATGCCCATGCTCGAAGCTCTGCAGGCTCGTGATGAACTAAATCAGGTTCTGAAGACAAGGGTTGAGAAGGCGTGTACTTTGCTTGATAGCGGAGTGCCACTCTATCCCAATAACTTCAGTAGGGATACGGAAGTCTCATATATATGGGATAACTATGGTGAAACCGATAAGGAAGAGCTCGAAAAACTGGACAAGAAATTCCGCATTGCAGGAAGAATTGTCGGTTTGCGTTCTTTTGGTAAGGTTGCCTTTTTCCATCTTCAGGACCGCAGCGGCAAAATTCAGGTATATGTTGCAAGGGATGATATAACTCCCGAACTTTACACCATTTTTAAAAAATTTGATATCGGCGATATAGTTGGTGTCGAAGGCGATCTTTTCAGAACCAAAACAGACGAGCTTACCGTTAAGGCCTTAAGTGTTGACCTTATTTCGAAGTCCATGCGTCCGCTTCCTGAAAAGTATCACGGACTAAAGGACGTTGAGACTCGTTACCGCCAAAGGTATGTTGATCTCATTGTAACCCCGCGTGCCCGTGAAATTTTTCAGAAACGTACCCGGATAGTAAGTGCTTTGAGGCGTTTTCTTGATGAAAGGGGATTCATGGAAGTTGAGACCCCCATGATGCAGCCAATCCCCGGTGGAGCTGCGGCTAAACCTTTCGAAACTCACCATAATGCTCTTGATATGAAGCTTTACCTGCGCATTGCGCCGGAACTTTATCTTAAGCGTCTTCTGGTCGGGGGGCTTGAAAAGGTTTATGAAATAAACCGTAACTTCCGCAACGAAGGTATTTCCGTTCGCCATAACCCGGAATTCACAATGCTTGAATTCTACTGGGCTTATGCAAACTTTGAAAATCTTATGGATTTGACCGAACAGATGTTTTCACATGTCTGTCAGGTCGTTAACGGGGATACTAAAGTTGAATATCAGGGCGATCTTATCGATATGACTCCCGGAAAGTGGATCCGAATGACTTTCCATGAGTCTCTTGAAAAGATCGGTGGTATTTCTCCTGAGCAGTATAATGATTATGATAGCTGTAAAGAGCTTGTTAAAAAAATAGGTGAAAAAGTTGTCGAGGGTGAAAAACTCGGTAAGCTTCAGGCCAAACTTTTTGATGAACTGGTCGAACCTAAATTAATTCAGCCTCACTTTATTTATCATTATCCCACGGATATCTCTCCGCTTTCACGTAGAAATGAAGAGAATCCTGATATTACAGACAGGTTTGAACTTTTCATTACCGGACGTGAAATCTCCAATGCTTTTTCCGAGCTTAATGATCCTGTTGACCAGCGTTGCAGGTTCCTTGAACAGGTTAAGGAAAAAGATGCAGGAGATGAAGAAGCCCATTACATGGATGAAGACTATGTCCGTGCTCTTGAATACGGTATGCCTCCGGCAGCCGGTCAGGGTATTGGTATTGACCGTCTGGTAATGCTCATGACTGATAGTCCTTCCATCAGGGAAGTTATACTATTTCCGCTTCTGAGAACCGAAATCGGTTCCGGAAATGGTGGCGCATGAAATTTGAACTCTATGTAGCATTGCGATATTTATTCGCACTGAGAAGAAATTCTTTCATCTCTATTATTTCGGCTTTCGCTGTATGCGGAGTAGCGATTGGAGTTGCCGCACTTATTGTTGTCCTCGGGGTTATGAATGGTTTTTCCAATGACCTCAGGGATAAAATTTTAGGTGTTAATGCGCACATGATTGTTACCGCTTACGGCGGGAAGCTCGAAAATTACCATCACATAATAGACAAGGCTCGAAAGGTACCGGGCGTAACGGGAGTTACGCCCTTTATCTATTCTGAAGTCATGCTCTCATCACACGGTTCTGTTAAAGGAGCCGTATTGCGCGGAGTTGATGCGGATTCCGCTACCGGAGTACTCAGCCTGCCCGGAGACATAATTTCCGGTTCTATGAATTCCCTTAAGGAAAAATCTGTAATTCCGGAAATTATCCTTGGAACACAGTTGGCTAAAAGGCTTGGTCTTGTTATTGGAGACACAGTTAATCTGCTTTCACCTACAGGGAGAAAGAGCGCGGCCGGGTTTACCCCTAAGATTACTGTCTTTAAAGTTGGCGGAATTTTCAGAACCGGTATGTATGAATATGATGCTTCACTGGTTTATATCAGTAATCTCGCTGCACAAGAGCTTATGGGATTCAACCGTGATTTTGTTTCAGGGCTGGAAATCAGGGTTGACGATGTTTACAATGTAAACAAGATTGGTGCTGACCTTAAAACGGAACTGGAAGGATACCCTGTCAGCATAAGAAACTGGCAGCAGATGAATGCCAACCTTTTTGCCGCACTCAAGCTTGAGAAATCGGCAATGTTTATTATTCTGGCCATGATCGTCCTTGTTGGATCTTTCAGCATCATTACAACTCTGGTTATGCTTGTAATGCAGAAGACAAGAGATATTGCAGTGCTTATGTCCATGGGGGCAAAAAGCCGCAGTATAAAGAAAATTTTCATGTTGCAGGGAACACTTATAGGTCTGATTGGTACAACTGCAGGATACCTTATAGGTATACCCGTGGCCCTGTTGCTAAAAAAGTACCAGTTTATTAAGCTACCCAGCAATGTATATCCAGTTGATTATCTTCCGGTGCAGATGGATACAACTGATCTGGTTTTAATCGGTGTTGCTGCAATGCTGCTTTGTTTTCTTGCCACACTTTATCCGGCAAGACAGGCAGCCAAACTGCAACCGGCACAGGCGTTGAGATATGAGTAACAGTAATCTTTATCTGCTGGAAGGAGTGGGCAAAGATTTCGAAGGTCCTACTGACAGTATAAAAGTTCTTGATAATATTGACCTTGCAGTCAATAGTGGAGAATCTCTGGCTGTTCTTGGAGCTTCAGGGTCTGGAAAGACCACTCTGCTGCATATTCTCGGAACACTTGATGTTGCCAGCAAAGGGAAAGTTACCTTTGCCGGAAGAACTTTAGAGACTTTGTCTCCTGATGAGAGAGCTGTTATCAGA
The DNA here is from genome assembly GCF_000429985.1 of Maridesulfovibrio bastinii DSM 16055. Lineage (NCBI taxonomy): Bacteria > Pseudomonadati > Thermodesulfobacteriota > Desulfovibrionia > Desulfovibrionales > Desulfovibrionaceae > Maridesulfovibrio > Maridesulfovibrio bastinii. Next base: position 207,109 of record NZ_AUCX01000008.1, on the reverse strand, counting down.
AACCGTGAAATAGGTTTTGTTTTTCAGTTTCATCACCTGCTGCCGGAGTTTTCCACAATGGAGAACGTTGCTCTTCCGGCTATGGTCTCAGGTATATGCAGAAGCGAGTCTCTGGAAATGGCCAGACAGGCTGTAAAGCTGGTCGGTCTTGAAAACAGACTTGAGCACAGGGTTACGACCCTTTCCGGTGGTGAACGGCAAAGAGTTGCCATTGCCCGGGCAATACTTTTAAAACCCAGGGTTCTACTTGCTGATGAACCTACAGGGAATCTTGATGAGAAAACGGGGGCCATGGTCGGGGATGTTCTGGCCTCCCTTAATGATGAGTTAGGAATGACACTGATTGTAGTTACCCATAATATGGATTTGGCCGGTATTATGAAACGCCGGCTGGAGTTGCGGTCCGGAGAACTGTATGCCCAGAACTAAATTTCTGATTTTCCTCATTGCGGCAACTTTTTTGTTTATATTCGGCAAAGCGCCGGATTATGCTCAGGCCGCTGAGTCCCCCTCAGATGTATCAATAGCTGTCCTCTCTTTTGAAGTTAATGCTGATGCTGATTCACAATACCTTAAGGGCAGTCTGCCCACGCTTATTGCCGACAGGCTTAGCGAAGTTGGATTTAAAGTTGCTCCACATGATAGAGTAAGTCAGATAATTGATAAGCAGGGCTATGAATATCTCGATATTTCTGCGGCTAAAGAAGTCGCACTGCTTTCAAACTCCGGTTATTCCATTTACGGCAGTTTTAATAAAGTTGGTGATGAAATCAGTCTTGATGTCCGTCTGGTTGAAGCTTTTGGGCTCAAGCCGGTTGTTCCGCTTTTTGTTTCCCGCAAGGGGCTTATAAACCTCCTTCCTGCTGTTGATGAACTTGTTTCGAAAATTAAAATGGAGCTTTTAAGTCAGGATAAAATTGCAGATATCAAGGTTGAAGGTAACAAAGTCCTTGATAAAGATGTAATTCTTATGCGTACCGGCTTAAAAAAAGGTGATATTTTTACTCCGGAAAAAATAAACGCCGATTTGAAAAATATTTATGCTCTAGGTTATTTTGATAATGTTCGGGTCGCAGTAAAAGATGTCCGCGGCGGCAAGGAAATTATTTTTAAAGTTGATGAGAAGCCACGCATTCAGGCTATTTCAGTTCAGGGTGCGGATGCTATTGATAAAGACGATATTATCGCTGCGGTTAATACCAAAAAAGGCGCAGTACTCAACCCTAAAGTTTTGCAGGATGACCTCAATACCTTGCGTGAAATGTATCGTAAGGAAGGTTATTATAATGCCAAAATTACTTATGACGTTGAAGGTACCGGAGCGCAGGCCAGACTTACTCTCAAAATAGATGAAGGCAAGAAGCTTTATATTGAAAGTATCAAGATTGAAGGTGCCAAGCAGGTTGATCCTGATGAAGTAAAAGATCAGCTGGCACTTACTGAGCGTGGCTGGTTGTCATGGTTTACAAAGACAGGGGTTTTGAAAGAAGAACTTCTGGACCGTGATGCTGCCGCTATTATGGCTTTTTACGGTAACCGCGGGTTTGTTGATGCTAAGGTCGGACAGCCTGATGTTGATATCAAAGAAGATGGTATTTATGTGACCTTTAGAGTTTCTGAAGGAATCAGATACAGATTCGGAAAAATCAGCTTCAAGGGCGATATGATCGTCAAACAGGAAAAGCTCCGTGAAATAATTGATGCTGACGATATGGCTGCTGATGGTGAATACCTCGATCGTTCAATTCTCCGTGACGACATGAAGAAGTTATCCGACTATTATACAAATTACGGATACGCTTACGCCGAAGCCAATATTCAGTTTAATAAACATGTTGATGAAAAGACTGTTGATGTCACATTTGTCCTGACCAAAAAACAGAAAGTTCATATTAGAAGGGTCCTGATTGAAGGAAACGACAAGACCCGAAATAATGTTATTTTAAGAGAACTTCGGCTTGCTGACGGTGATCTTTTCAGTGGAGAGAAGCTCAGGCGCTCGATTGTCCGTTTGAATAAACTGGACTTCTTCAGTGAAGTGGACATTGAGCCGGTTCCAACTGGCGATCCTTCTGAAATGGATCTTAAAGTAAAAGTTAAGGACAAAAATACCGGTATGATCAGTGGTGGTATCGGATACTCCACTTATGATCAGGTTTTTGTCTCTGCCCGTATTACTGAGCATAACCTCTTCGGAAGGGGATGGGATCTTGGTCTTAACGGTGGATGGAGCTCTCGTAATATCAGTTACGCATTGACCTTCTTTAATCCTAAAATTAATGATGGCAAGTGGGGCGGCGGAGCCCAGACCTACTGGCGTAGTGAAGATTTCACCGATTATGAAAAGCAGACCATCGGTGGAACCATAATGGCCAGTTATCCGGTTGGTGAATATACTGATTTCTTTACCAACTATCGTTTGGATAACTATTATATATCTGATGTTGATGATGATGCTGCTTCCACTATTAAAGATGATGAAGGGTACCGCTGGTCCAGTGTTGTTACCGCCGGATTTAAGCGTGATACCACTAACAAGGCCTACAACCCCTCAACGGGTACTTTGAACAAGATTACTGTTGAAATGGGTGGTGGTCCGCTGGCCGGTGATGATGACTTTGTAAAGTATACGCTTGAATCGAACTACTTTACTCCGGTCTTCTGGGAACTTGTTTTTCACTGGCGTGGAGAGATGGGATTTATTCATGATAACTTCGGGGACGGTGATATCCCTGTTTACGAAAGATTTTATCTTGGCGGTATTAATGACGTCCGCGGATATTCCTCTCGTAAGATCTCACCCAGAGATCCCGACTCTGGTGATAGGATCGGTGGTAACAAAGAGGCGTTCATGAACTTCGAATTGTTATTTCCGATTAATGAAGAGTATGGTGTTGTCGGTGTAGGTTTCTTCGATATCGGTAACACATGGGATGATGGTCAGAACTTCTTCTACGATACTAAACAGGATGATGGTGATGCTTTGCTTCTTGGAATGTATAAAAGCATCGGTGCCGGTATCAGATGGTTCTCTCCTATGGGGCCGATTCGTATTGAGTACGGCTATGCTCTTGATGAGCTTAAAGACAGTGGCCGTCATAAAGTTGAGTTCTCTATGGGACAATTCTTTTAAAAGAAATAAGGCTTGACTCTTGAAGGATATGTTTTTTAGGAACGTGACCTTTGAGTATTAAAATAATGTCAGGTAAATAAAGGAGATTATAAAATGCGCAAGGTTTTGTTTGCAGTTCTGGTTCTGGTTCTTGGTTTTCAGGTGAATGCTTTTGCTGCACCGCAAAAGATAGGAGCTGCTTCAATGGGCATTCTGCTTAGAGATTCTGACGCTGGTAAGGCTGTCCAGACTAAGCTCAAAGCTAAATTTAAAGATTCTACTGAAGAGATTAAGTCCAAACAGGAAGAATTGAAGAGTCTTCAGGCTGAAATTAAGAAACAGGCCCTTGTTCTTTCTCTGGAAGCCAGACAGGATAAAGAGCTCGAATATAAGACTAAGGTCCGTAATTATCAGGATCTTGCACGTGTTACCCAGAGAAAGTTTCAGGCTGCTCAGGATGCAATGCTGAAACCTGTTTCAGCTCTTCTTGAAAAAGTTGTGAATAAGTATGCAAAAGATAATGGCTATTCTATGATTTTTGATGCCAGTGCCGGCTTCCTGTATGTTGATGAAGGAGCTAATCTTACTAAAAAAATTATGGTTGAATTCAACAAAGCCTACAAAGCCGGTGGAGTAAAATAGTCCAATGCTTTTATCAGAACTAGCCGGATTACTCGGTCTTGAGGTGGCTGGTATAGATAAGGATATCACAGGCGTGAATACCCTTGATAAGGCTGGTCCTACCGAGTTGTCTTTTCTTGCGAATAAAAAATATGAACAGCAGTTGCAGTCCACAAGGGCTGCAGCTGTTGTGGTTGAAAAGAAATATGCCGAGCAGATTGAATCAGCTTTGATCAGTGAAAATCCGTATCAGGATCTTGCCCGTGCGATGCATATATTTTCCAAGCCTCAAGGCTGCCTTGAGGGACAGCATGAGCTGGCCTTTGTACATGAAACTGCTGAAGTAAACGAAACAGCTACTTTATATCCGTTTTGTTTTGTCGGAGCTTCTTCAGTTATTGGTGCAGGCACTAAAATTTTTTCGGGAGTATATGTAGGCGAAAACTGTAATATCGGTGCAGGCTGCATTATTTATCCTAATTGTGTTATCATGGCCGGTACAAAAATCGGAGCTGGAGTTATTATTCAGCCCGGTGCTGTTATCGGTGGTGATGGATTCGGCTATGCTCAGGTTTCCGGACAGCATGTTAAAATTCCCCAGATCGGGAATGTTGAAATCGGAGATCAGGTTGAGATCGGCGCAAATGCCGCTGTGGACAGAGCCGCTCTCGATGTAACAAAAGTCGGTTCCGGAACAAAAATCGATAACCTTGTGCAGGTTGCTCATAACGTTCAGATAGGTTCCAGCTGCCTTTTGATATCTCAGTCTGGTGTGGCAGGGAGCACGAAGATTGGTGACGGAGTTGTTATAGCAGCTCAGGCCGGTCTTGTAGACAATATTTCTGTCGGTGATGGCGCTATAATTGGTGCTCAGGCAGGAGTGTCAAATAATGTTGCTCCAGGATTTATCGGTAGTGGTTCCCCTTTACTTGATAAAAGATCTTACCTCAGATCTTATTCTTCTATAAAGAAACTGCCGAAAATTAGTCGCTCTGTTTCTTCTCTTGAAAAGAGAATTGCCAAACTGGAAGAAATGTTGAACCAAGGAAAATAGTATGAGTTCTGAAGTACTTGAAAATTTGAATATAAGAGACATCCTGAAGATGCTTCCGCATCGCTATCCTTTTCTGCTTGTAGACCGGGTTGTCGAACTTAAAAAAGGTGAATCAATAAAGGCTTATAAGAATGTAACGGTTAATGAACCTTTTTTTCAGGGTCATTTTCCGGGACTTCCTGTTATGCCTGGTGTTCTGATTATTGAGTCTCTGGCTCAGGCCGGAGGATTGATTGTTCTGAATTCCGGAGAAATTGATACTGAAGGTAAGATCTTTCTGTTTACCGGAATAGACAAGGTTAAATTTCGCAGACCTGTTGTTCCGGGAGACAGACTTGACCTTGAAATAAAAAATGTGCGTCATAAAATGCACATCTGGAAGATGTCTGCTGTTGCGACAGTAAATGGTGAAGTAGCAGCGCAAGCTGAGGTTGCCGCTGCAATCGTTGATAAGGAGAGCCTGTAGTGGCAAACAATATCCACCCTACGGCTATCGTCAGTCCCAAGGCCGAACTTGGAGATAATATCTCCATCGGTCCATTTTGTGTTATCGATGACAATACTGTCATAGGTGATAACTGCACTCTTGATTCTTATGTACAGATCAAGGAATACACCCGTATGGGCAGTGGAAATACAGTTCATTCCCATACAACTCTTGGTGGACCGCCTCAACATCTGGCTTTTAAAAATGAGCCTACAACTGTTGAAATTGGTAATGATAACATTATCCGCGAATATGTGACCATACATCGCGGAACCACTCAGGGTCACGGTTATACCTCGGTCGGCAGCAATTGCATGTTGATGGCTTACGTTCACATTGCACATGACTGTCGTGTGGGAGATTATGTGATTATGGCTAATGCTTCCAGCCTTGCAGGACATGTTGAAGTTGGAAATAAAGTTATGATCAGCGGTATGTCCGGTATTCATCAGTTTGTTAGAATTGGTGATTATGCGTTTCTCGGAGCTATGGGCGGATTTGTTAAAGATGTTCCGCCGTATATGCTTGCTACCGGAGTTAGAGCTCTGCTGCATGGTCCTAATACCATAGGGCTTAGAAGGCATGGTTTTGATACCCCCACCTGTAATGGGTTGAAGAAAGCTTACAGAATCATTTTCCGTTCCGGCCTGACTCGTGAGGAATCATTGCAGATGGCTGAATCGGAATTTCCTGATTCAAAAGAAGTTGCTAATCTTATTAAGTTTATTCGTGAAAGTGAGCGTGGCATTTGTCCTGCTCAAGTTCGTAATTATCCTGTTGATTAATCAGTATGATTGAAAAACCGACGACTATCGGACTAATCGCGGGAGGGGGACAATTCCCCCTCCTGGTTGCAAAAGGAGCCGCAGCCCAGGGACACAGGGTTGTGGCTGTTTTATTTAAAGGGCATTCCAACGAACAGGTTTCGGACAGTGTTTCCGACTCTATTTTTTTAAAGCTGGGACAACTTACCAAGCTCATAAAATATTTCAAAAAAAATCATGTCACCCATGTGGTTATGGCTGGAACAATCAACAAGCCGAAAGCTCTTGATGTTCGTCCTGATTTTCGTGCTGCCAGAATTATCTTCAAGCTGGCGACAAAGGGTGATGATGCCCTGCTTAGGGCAATAGCCTCGGAATTTGAATCTGAGGATATGGAAGTCATAGGTCCGCATTCTTTTGCGCCGGATCTTTTGACTCCGGAAGGGCTTATAAGCAATCGCAAACCAAGTGAGATTGAGGCTTCCGACCTTGTTTTCGGCTGGAAGGTAGCCCATGAATTAGGCCGGATGGATATCGGGCAGACAATTGTTGTCCGTGAGGGGATAGTCTGCTCAGTAGAGGCTCTTGAAGGAACGGATGAAGCGATTCGCCGCGGATGTAAACTTGGTGGTAAAAACTGTTCTATCGTTAAAGTTTTCAAACCGGGACAGGAAGACCGGATAGATATGCCGAGTATCGGTCTTAGAACCATCCAACTGATGAAAGACTCCGGTGCAACATGTCTTGGAGTTGAAGCCGGTAAGAGTCTTTTTTTTGATCTTGATGAAGCTGTTAAACTTGCAGATAAAGCAGGAATTTCTATAGTCGGCCTCACCGAAGACTGGATTTCAGCAAATTCAGTGGATCAATAAGGTTTTTTTTTCCTTAACTAAGTTTATTTATTTTACTTCCTGCTTAATTCAAGTTCTCACAATTTTAAAATATATTTTTATCAGGCATACAAAAACGGCTGTGAATTAGTATTCACAGCCGTTATTTTACCTGTTCTTTCCGCAACATGATCCCGGAATACAACCTGAAGCTCCGGGGCTTCCCCCGCAACAGGCTGTATCACCTTTTCCGGGGATAGATTTATTTGAGTTAGTCAGACTTGAACTTGGAGAAAGAACTTTTTCTCTGTCCCCTGAACCGCAGAATGGACACTTACCATTTTGCGATCCAAGTGTGATTTCCTCATATAATTCTCCGCATGACAGACATTTGTATTCATAAATGGGCATCATATCATCCTTTATAAATTATAACTGCAACTGCCTATACAGCAAAGATATCCTTGGGCTGAAACGGATGTGTTCCAATAATAACTTCAACTCCGGCTTTCGCCTGAATTTTTTCAATAAGGGTATCCTTGTGAGGACAGTGCATGGCAATGCATGGGGCAATGTGTACTTTTGTCGGAACTTCACCCATGGGTCCATTCCAGAGTTTTATTAAAGCCATGCGCTGCACAATAGAGCTACCCGGACATCCTCCGCATCCAAGTATGGCTGTGAGCTCGTCACTATCATCATACCTCTCAAATTCTCCCGCCTTGCGGTTGAATCCCACCATACAGCGTGAACATCCTATACAGGCCGTATCCATGGTATGAGTACAACCTATTACCAGAACTTTTTCTTCAGACATTTTCCCTTCCATTTAGAGTTTGAGTTCAATTGAATTCCATATCTGTTCGATCTTTTTACCCAGACCGTCTGGATCATATTCAACTATTGATTTCTTCTCCAACTGGGCACGGGTGAAAGTTCTGTCGTAGGGCAGTTCTCCTGCCAGAGTGACATCGTTTTCAGTGCAGAATTTTCTAATTGTCTCTTCAAGTTCGGGATTAAGCCCGCATTTATTGATAATGGCCATAGACGGTAACCTGAAATGTTTAGTCAATGAATGGACCCTCTCAAGGTCATGCATTGCTGTTACCGTTGGTTCAGCTACTAAAAGAGCCATGTCGGCATTGGTCAGTGATGCTATTACCGGACAACCAACACCCGGTGATCCATCTACCAGTACCAGTTCAACTCCTTCTTTTTCTGCAACTTCAGCAGAGGCGTTTCTCACCGTGGTAACCAGCTTACCGGAATTTTCTTCGCCTATACCGAGTGCTGCGTGAACCATCTTTCCGAATCGAGTGTCGGAAATAAACCATTGTCCGCATTTTCTTGGTAATGTTGATACGGCATCAGCAGGGCAGACATAAGAGCAGACCCCGCAGCCTTCACATTTTTCAGGTATGATCTGAAAATCATCCGAAATAGCATCAAAACGACAGTGTTCAGCACAAAGACCACAGGAAGTGCATTTATCTGCTGAAATTTCAGGACGTTCACCACTGAAAAAGTCGTTTGTTTCCAGAACATCAGGTTTCAAAATAAGATGCAGGTCAGCAGCATCGACATCGCAGTCAGAAAGAACTTTTTTGGGTCCTACCGATGCCAGCCCTGACACTACGCTTGTTTTACCGGTTCCGCCTTTCCCGCTTATCACTACTATCTGTTTCATTATGCGGCTCCGCTTGTGAGTTTGATTATTGAATTCCAGATTTTTTCGTATTCCTGTTTGAATCCGGGAATTTTATCCCAGAGCAGATCACCGGAAGAGTAGGTTGAGGCGGCGTCGCGACTATGAGGCAGAGATCCGAGAAGAGGAATATTGTTCTTGTTCAAATATTCTTCAACACTGTTGTCGCCCATGCCTGAACGGTTGATAACAACTCCGAATTTGTATTTGAGTATTTTCAGCAGCTGAACGGCCAGATCAAGATCATGCAGTCCGAAAGGAGTTGGTTCAGTAACAAGAACTACAAAATCAGAGCCTTCTATTGCTTCTATCACCGGGCAGGAAGTTCCTGGAGGGCAGTCTGTAATAACCACTTCACTTTTGCTGTCTGCCTTTTTTACCGCCTTGATGAGAGGGGGCGACATGGCTTCACCTATTTTCAAAAGGGCTGTGGCAAAATTTATATCGCCAGCTTTTCCTGTGGAAGTTGTCCCGACAACTCTTTTTCCTTCGGTTATCGCATCAGCAGGACATGCCAGCTCGCACAATCCGCATCCGTGACACAGTTCAGCAAATACCAGAACCTCGCTGACCATCCAGATGAGCGATTTAAAACGGCATTGCTCAATACATTTTTTGCAGGACTCTCCAAGGCATTTATCTGTTATAATTTCAGGAACAGGGAGAGTTTCTTCTTTGGCGGGTCCTAGCTCGGGCTTTAGAAAAAAATGTGCATTAGGTTCTTCAACATCACAGTCGATAAATCCGGTATCAATATCCTGTGAGTCAAGGTAGGCGGCCAGATTTACAGCGACAGTGGTTTTACCGGTTCCGCCTTTGCCGCTTGCTATTGCTATCCTCATGAAATTCATCCCGCTTGTGTGAATTATTGTTACAATTGCTTAAGGCTGCCACTTGTAATCATCTGCATGTCCGGCATAATTCCGACCGTGAATTTTTTATGGATGAAAACTGTAGCAGCCTGTCCTATTCAGTTATTTTTGTACTGTATTATTTGTTGCTATTATTTTTTAATTCGGCAATTTCTGCTTCAAGATCAGCAATTCTGTTCTTCAGCTGTTCTTCTTCAGTGTTGGTATAGTTTGCTGCATTGGCAGACTGGAAGCCCATACCCATGCCACGTCCCATACCTGCACCCATGCCCATTCCACGTCCGGAACCGGGCCTCATACAACGTCCCATTCCGGAATTGCCACCACGTCCCATACCGGATCCGTTTCTGCGGTTGGCCATTCCGGCTCCGCATGGTCCCATTCCTCTGCCGTTATTTTGATTACCGTTGAATCCTGTCATTGTTATACTCCTCGTTTTTTATTATTGAGGCTTCACGGACATTAGTATTCATGCCGGTTGGCTAATTTCTTGAATTAAACATAGCAAAAGATGTGCCTCCAAGTGTAACATGCTAAAAAATAAGCAATAATTAAATTTTTACTTATTAGATAAAACCAGCAAAGGCTAAAAATAATCCCGTTTTTTTGAATAGCGGGCTAAAAATAAGTCTTTTAAAATATTGCAAAGGATTTACTGTGAAAACCCACCTCGAATGTTTACCATGTTTTTTGAATATGACTTTGCGTGGAGTCCGTACCGCATGCCCCGGTGAAGTTGATATCCATGAGAAAGTTCTAAAGGCGTGGGCCAAAGGATTTGCAGAAGCGGATTTAACAAATTCACCCCCGGAGCTGGTTGGTCGTTTTTTCAGGGAAACATCATCCCTAATCGGGGGAATTGATATTTTTAAAGACTACAAGGATGAAGCCAACGCTAGAGTTCTGGAGCTTTTACCTGAAGTCAGGGAACGGGTTCTGCAAAGTGACGACGTCCTTCTGGCAGCAATGGGGATTTCAATTCTGGGGAATTACATGGACAGCAGTGTTGCCGGTAATTTTAATTGGGAAGACGAGCTGGACCAGATGGAAAAGGGAATTGACCGGGAGTTGTATCAGGAATTTCTGGATAAGGTTTTTAATTCAGGAAAGCTGATGATACTCGGGGATAATGCCGGTGAGATTGGTCTTGATACTATTCTGGTCGGCTTATTGAAAGAGAAGGGTGTGGAAGTCACCTATGTGGTCAGAGGTTCTCATATTTTAAATGACGCAACTTTTGAAGATGCAAAACTTGTTGGTATGATGGATATATGTGAAGTCATAACCAGCGGAGTGGATACTCCCGGCACAGTTCTGCCCGTCTGCACTGATGAATTTGTTAAACGCTTTGAAAAAGCCGGAGTTATCCTTAGTAAGGGGCAGGGGAATTTTGAAGCATTATGGGGATCAGTCCCCGGTGTTTACTATGCTTTCAAAGTAAAATGTCCTGTTGTTGCTGAGATCACCGGGCATCCCATAAGAACATCATTGTTTTGCAAAGAAAATTAACTGCTGCCGGTGGGACCTGTTTTGGCCTGCTTTACTTATCGTTGGGATTGAATCATTATATATAACATTGTCCTTTCCTTAAAAGTGCCTGTGATTATGCAGGTCCCGGTGATGTAATTGGCTCTTAAACTCAAGAAAATTTTTTGGATATTATTTCTGCTCGTGGATATTCTCCTCCTGTGTGCAATCATAGGAGGTGTTTATTTTCTTGAGTCCGGAGCATCCAGATTAACTCTTGAAGATTATTTAAGCAGAACTCTTGATCGCAGGGTGGTTATTGAAGAAAATCTTGATCTTAGATTTTATCCTTGGCTTGGTTTAAAAAGCGGCCCTGTTCGGGTTTTCAGTGACAAAAACGGTACCAGTGAACAGATTTCTGTTGGTGAAATAAATATGGGAGTCAAACTTCTTCCATTGCTGGGAGGAGATCTTAATTTTGATACTATTGAGCTAAAAAATCCTGTAATACATATTACCAGAAATTCTGACGGCAATTTTAATTTTCCTACGTTTTCAGGGAGTTCAAATACTGAACAAAATACTTCCGGCATAAATAATGCCGATCATGATGGATTTTTTATAAACTCAGTCTCAATACCGGGTATCACTGTGGATAATGCTACCTGCGTATATAAAGATAGCACACATAATACTGAATTTGAATTATCCGGTATTGATATACGGACAGGACCTGTTGGCAGGCATCAGCCGGTAGCTTTTGATATTTCAGCAGATTTTCAGACTGTCTTATTCGGAATTAACGCTCAGGCCCACCTTAAAGGTCTTGCTGCTTTTTCTGTGGATAAAAAGAAGATCCAATTTTCAGATACGTCTATTTATGCCGAGGCTGATAGTGCCGTTCTTTTCGGACGTAACAATACTCTTCAAGCCACAGCAAGGCTTGACTTTGATCCGATTGAAGGAAGTGTGAATATCAATGGTCTGGTTGTTCGAGGGAATGCCGTAACCCTTTCCGGTTCAGGAACAGGACGCAGTTTGTATAGCCAGCCTGTGATCGAAGGAACACTTAAATCGACTAAATTTGATCCCCGTATTTATTTTAACAGGTATTTTGCTCATAAACTCCCTGAAGTAGATGATAGTGTCCTTTCCAGTGCAAATTTGTCGTGCAGATTCAATGTCTCCAAATCAGGTGCACAGTTTAATGATATAAATCTCAATCTTGATGAAACACACTGTACCGGCCATTTTTATTTGAAGGATTTTTCAGACCCATGGTGTGAATTCAACCTTGATGCTGATTATTTAAAAGTTGATAAATATAAACCTTTGTTTTTTGCCGTTTCGGATTCAGGTTCAGCTAAAAGTGAAGCGACCATCCCTGCTGAGAATAAAAAAATATATAACGACAGCATTGCTCATTATGTGCGAATGATTCCGTGCAAAGGACAATTGGGCATTGGGCATATCATTGACGGCGGTTTTAACTTGCACAAGGTTGCAATCAAAGTCTCTCCCGGACCTGTTGTGCTTGATGTCCGTGTCGGCTCCGGAAAGTTTTATGATGGACTGTTTTCCATGAATTCAAAATTGATGATGGAAAGTGAAAAATCAGATCAGATGATTCTTGAAGGGCATGGTAGCATTTCACCTTTTTCATTAACGAGCCTCAATAAAGATGAGAGTGAAGTTAAATTTTTGTCCGGCTTAGGAGAAGCAGAAAAAGTCAGTCTTACTTCAAATGGGAAGACAATCTCCGAATTAAGTAAAAATTTTCGTTCAAGCGTGAAATCTGTTTTTAAGAATGTTCGTATTCTGCTCTCGGATGAGGTTGCGCCTAACGAGTATAAAAATATTTCGATAAAGCAGGCTGAAGTCATTTCTTCTATTAAGGGTCTGGCAAAAAATAAAACTAGGAGCGGCTTTAAGGGAAAAAATCTGAGTGTTGATTTCAAACTGGCAGGTGATGAACCACATGTAGATTTGTCCGGTTTTTTCAAGGGTGATGTTTATTATGCCTATCGTAAAAATAATTTTCTTATGGATTTTAATGATGCTGATTTTAAAGTTTCAGCTTCCGGGGAAGGCATTCCAGTTCTTAAAAAGCCGGTAACTATCCAAGGACTGCTCGGATATTCTTCAGAAAATAAAAAAATTAAACTCCGTAATACTGTTTTAAGCAGCAATGGAGTTTCTGTCGGCATAGATTCTGTTTTATCAGATTTTGATAATGAACTTAAAGCTGACGGTAAAATTACCATAGCAAAAGTTCCATGTCGTAATATTTATGAGTTATTTGAAATAGATAAACCGGAAACTCAAAGTGATGATGCTTTTGATTCCGTTGAAGTTCATTCAGCGTTCAAGCTGAACGGCAAAGCCCTTCATCTGGATATAGATCGTTTCACTCTTGATAATTCTACAGCCTTCGGTCTGGTTGATTTTAAAGATTATACCAAGCCTGATTTCAGCTTTAAGCTCACCGCGGACAATGTGAATGTTGATCGGTTCATGCCGCCTGATGAGGAAGCTGACTCTGGGGCCGCAGCACAAAATTCCACAGCTTCTGAAAAAATACCTGAATGGAAGTTTCCTGATAAATTTTTAAGTTCTATCAGGGCAGACGGATATGTTTCCTGTGAAGCTTTTAGTATATTTGACATTTCAGCGGAAGATATAACAGCCCATGTAAGTATGAAGGATGCCCTGATTTCAATCTCAGATATTAAATCTAAATTTCATGAAGGCGATCTTGGCGGAAAACTTTCTATAGGACTTAAAAAAGGGGTCGTGGGTGTAGCTCTGAATCTTATCGGGCAAAAATTTCAGGCAGGGCCTTTTTTCAAAGAATTTGTCGGGCGTGATTATGTTCAAGGATTGACTAATGCTAAGATTGATCTAACAGGCCGTTCTTCTGCTAATAGAGATTTTGTAGATACCCTCAATGGTAATTTGGTCTTTAATATCAAGGATGGTGCTTACAAATTAAAATCTGCCGATGAAAAATCCGAGAATAAAATCAAGTCGACCAAATTTTCACTGGCTAGAGGTACAATTGAAGGCGTTGATGAAGGCCGATTCAGTATTCGTGATTTCCTGTTAAAAACAAGATTTATTACAGCCACTGCAAAGGGTGGTTTTAATATCCCTGATGATAATATTTCAGTAAGGCTTAAGGTTGATGTATTAAGTATCCCGGATTTATACCTTAAGCTTCTGAATACTATTGTTTCAGCTATTTCAGGGGTAGATGTCGATATTACAGGAAAGCTGAGCAAGCCTCATGTGGAAGTCAAAGGGCTGATGCGCTGGGACAATGTATTTGAAGATATTTTAGGACTTCCGGGACGGTCGTTCAACTTTTTGAAGGATGCTCTTTTTTAAAAATAACACGGATTGCTTGCATACTTAGACCTCAGAATGTATTTGCTTAGTTAATAAATAAGAGTGAGAGGTGCTTTGCCGTGGGTTCATCTTTATCTGTGAAATTCAAAGAATATTTTCATAAAGATTTGTGGGATTCCAGCCAGTCTGAGGATTTTTTTCTCGTTAGGATCATTAATAAAATCCTTCGTATAGGCTATCTTGTTCTGCATGGATTTTTAAATGATCAATGCATGATCCGGGCATCTGCTCTCACTTTTACCACCATGCTCTCAATTGTTCCTTTCCTCGCAGTAGCATTTTCCATTGCAAAGGGTATGGGAGCTCAGGACTCGCAATTTATTCATGACATCCTCCTTAAAATAAGCGCAGGCAGAGAAGAGGTTGTTCTTCGAATTTTAGAGTATATCAACAATACGAATGTAAAAACTCTCGGCTGGATAGGTATGGGAACTCTGCTTTTCACCGTCTTATCCACAGTCGGGGCCATTGAAAAGGCTTTCAATCTTATCTGGAAGGTAAAAAAGGGCAGAACATTCTGGAGAAAATTTACTGATTTTTTCTCGGTTACACTTATCTGCCCGGTGGCTGTTATTTTAGCTACCAGTATTTCAGTAACGGTGAAGCAGCAGGTCGTAGTCAGCAAAATTGAGACTATTTATGGAATGAGTGTTCTGGAATCAGGTTTGATATATCTGGCTCCGTTTCTGACCATCTGGATAGCTTTCACTTTTATTTATGCTTTTATGCCGAATACCAAAGTCAGGATATCGGCAGCTCTTATCGGCGGTATAGTCGCTGGAACCATCTGGCAGACAGCCCAGTGGGCCTATATAAACTGGCAGATTGGTGTCAGCAAATATAATGCTATCTATGGAAGTTTTGCCCAGCTCCCTCTTTTTCTGCTCTGGTTATATATAAGCTGGATCATTGTTCTTCTTGGAGCTGAAATTGCCTATGGGGTTCAAAATGTTGTGACTTTCAGGCAAAGCCGTCTTGTATCCGCCTCAAGTATTGAGGATTTACAGAAATTTTCTCTTTTAGCTTTGTCCGTTATGAGCAGACGCTTTGAGAAGGCTGAACCTCCGTACTCAGTTGAAGAGCTTTCGGAAAAGATGGGTATCCCTGTGAGTTTTATCACTACGCTTTTTGAGATGCTGGTGGATGAGGGAATTCTTGTTTCAGGGAATGATCTTGAGAACAATGTCTATGCTTTTGCCGTCACTCCGGAAAGAATCACGGTAACTTATCTTCTTGGTTCTCTGTCCTCATACGGAGGAGGCGTGGCCGCTAATATAAAATCACCTGAAATGGATTTTGTGAACGGTATTATCAAAGATATCAAAACTGCCATAATGGGCAGTGGTAAAGATCTTACCCTGAAAGATTGCGGAAAACTTATGGAAGAGACTCTGGGGCCTATCTCATAGTTTAAATCCTATTATCTGAAGGAGATCGAAGAGCTTTTGAAGCTTCCTCCAAATGTGTAGAAAAACAGTTTAGCTGTTTCAAGCACCACAAAACGGGCCGATCTGAAATCTGTCCACCATTTACTGGGCGGTTTATCATATGGTTCCCCAGCCATGATGATTGTTGATTCAGGAAAAGTTGCTCTGAATATCAGACCTGCTCTAAAGGTATGCAGTGGTGATGTCACCACGATAAGCTTTAAACCGTGTTTAATCCCGGATTTGTCGAGCAGTGTCCTCAATTGTTCAGCCTCATCTGCCGTGCTGACATTGGCTGTTCCGAAAAAAATGATGCTGTTTTCAGGGACTCCCTTTTTTATAAGGATTTCCCTTAAAATTTCCCATTGATATTTTCTTTTTATACCTTTTGATCTTAGCAGTCTGACTTCGTCCGGGACATAAGGTCTGCTGCAATATATCTGTGGAGCAAATCCTTTTTTATAAAGGTCTGCGGCATAAAAAGGTCTATAGAAACTTCCACCCAGAACAACTATGGCATCACTTTTTTCCAGCCTGTCATGCGTAGTAAGAATCTCCGCTGCAAAATACATATAAATAAAAAAAGCAAGGGACCCGATAATCATCAGGCCCCCGGTAAATGTCATTATTGCTTTAATTATTTTTTTCATCTTGTAGGAACAGGGTAAACAGACTGGTATCTTTTAATAAGATCGGCAAGGGTTCCGGTTTCAATCGCTGCACGGGCCTGCTCCGTAAGTTTAAGGAAGAATCTTAAATTATGTATGGAGTTAAGCTGGTAGGACAGCAGCTCTTTTGCCGTATAGAGATGACGAAGATAAGCTTTGCTGAAAGTCCTGCAGGTGTAACAATCGCAGTTGGGATCAAGTGGAGAATCATCTTCCCTGTATTCGGCGCGTTTAATGTTGACCTTGCCCATACTGGTAAAAAGAGTTCCGTTGCGGGCATTTCTGGTGGGCAGAACACAATCAAACATATCGACACCGTCTGCAATGCCTTCCAGAATATCAAGCGGGGTTCCGACCCCCATGAGATAACGCGGTTTATCCTGAGGCAGCTTGGGAGCTATGTGGCGCAGAATGTCATACATATCCGGGATAGGTT
This sequence comes from Maridesulfovibrio bastinii DSM 16055, assembly GCF_000429985.1. Classification (NCBI taxonomy): domain Bacteria; kingdom Pseudomonadati; phylum Thermodesulfobacteriota; class Desulfovibrionia; order Desulfovibrionales; family Desulfovibrionaceae; genus Maridesulfovibrio; species Maridesulfovibrio bastinii. The sequence goes on along the minus strand of NZ_AUCX01000008.1, from coordinate 190,258 downwards.
CGCCAACGCTTAATCCGCCGATTGCGTACCCTTCGAATGGAATCTCCGCCAGTTGTTCAAGACTTTTTTCACGGAGGTCCTTGTGGAATCCTCCCTGAACAATTCCGAACATGAGCTGGTCACCTGAGCCTACCGGGTATGCTTCGCGGCATCTTCTGGCCCATCTGGTGGTCATTTCAAGTGAGCGGTCAGTGTATTCACGGTCATTACCGTAGCCGACACATTCATCAAGGACCATCATGATGTCGGAACCGATATTCTTCTGGATGGAAATTACTTTTTCAGGTGAAAAAAAGTGTTTTGAGCCATCTATGTATGAACGGAATTCAACTCCCTGTTCAGAAATTTTGCGTATTGATTCAAGGCTGAAGACCTGAAAACCGCCACTGTCAGTGAGTATGGGGCGGTCCCATGTGGAAAATTTATGCAGTCCGCCACGCCGGGCGATGAGTTCGTCTCCGGGTCTTAAATACAGGTGATAGGTATTGCCTAAAATAATCTGAGAACCGATGTCTCTCAAATCACGGGGGCTGACAGCCTTAACACTGCCTTGAGTGCCTACAGGCATGTAGACCGGAGTCTCAATTGTTCCATGGGCTGTGGTCAGAGTTCCGCGACGGGCATTGCCGTCCGTTGCGTGTATTTTAAAATGTCCTGGTTTGTTTTCTGTCATATTATTTCCCAACCCCTATGCGGGGGCAGATATCATTTAAAGGGCAGTCTTCGCACATTGGTTTACGGGCGGAACATACTTCACGTCCGAACAATACCATTATATGATTTGCATTACCCCAGTTTTCACGTTTAAAAAGCGGCATAAGATCTTTTTCAATTACAGCCGGATTACTGCTTTCAGTAAGCCCCATGCGGTTTGAAAGTCTTTTGACGTGGGTATCTACCGCAATTCCCTCATGGATTCCCATTGCATTTGATAAAACTATGTTTGCCGTTTTTCTGGCAACACCCGGAAGTTTGGTCATTTCTTTCATATTCCGGGGAAGTTTCCCTGAATATTCATGAGTAACCATCTTTGCTGTGGCAGAAAGATTTTTTGCCTTGTTGTGATAGATTCCGGTAGTGCGGATCACTTTTTCAATTTCAGTTACATCTGCCAGGGCCAGTTCTTCAGGACCGGGCCAGCGTTTGAACAATTCCGGCGTAACTTTGTTGACTCGAACATCAGTACACTGGGCTGATAAAATTGTTGCGACAAGGAGCTCCCATTCTGTTTTCCATGTCAGCTCAGACTGCGGGTCCGGGTATCTACGGATCAGCCGGTCATATATTATTTCAGCCCGTTCAAGAACTTTTTTCTTTGCCATGATCAACTCCGCACTAAGTTTCGGCTTTGCGCTATCATTAATGTTTATCCCTTACAAGTTTGAGTTTTACTTCATTAAACGGTTTAATTTTTAGCGGCAATACAATATATGTGTTTTTAGAATTATAAATTCAAGGAGATTAAGTATGAAAAAAGTTGTTCCCGTTATTATTCTGCCGTTGTTACTTATCGTTTTTACTTTCGGAATTTCAGCTGTCTCAGGAGCAGACAGCAATCTTGTTTCCAGCAAATGCAGCGGTTGTCATTCTCTGAAAAGAATCTGTCGTGAACTTGGTAAAAAGGATCTCGCCGGCTGGACGCAAAATGTTAAGCGCATGGTTGAAATGGGCGCAGACCTTAATGCCGCAGAAATTGCAGAAGTCAGCAAAACTCTTTCAAATGCCAAGCCTGAAGGAAGTTCTTTCTGTAATTAGGTACAGCCATGGATATCAGCATAATATATATAACAGCACCTGATATTGCAGAAGCCCGCAGCATAGGTGCCGAGTTGATGAAGCAGAGACTTGTTGCCTGCGTCAATATGGTACCTTCTATAGAATCAATGTTTTTCTGGGATGGAGAGCTTAGAAATGAAAATGAAGTTCTCATGGTTGCCAAAACAAAAAAAGAACTGGTTCCAAAACTCACCGCTGCGGTTAAAGAGATTCACAGTTATGAATGCCCCTGTATTGTTGCATTTGATATCAGTGGAGGCAACAGTGATTTCCTTGAGTGGGTAGGCAGGGAAACACAGTAGTCAGTTCATGTTGTTGACATGAAGCGTGCAGAATGCATAGTGTCCCGTAAAAATGGCTTCAATGCTGTAATATTCGATATGATATAATAAAGGAGTTAATCTATGCAGATTCTTGTTTCCGGTTCTTTGGCCTATGACAGGATTATGAGCTTCCCCGGTAGTTTTGCCGACCATATACTTCCTGAGAAAATTCACATCCTTAATGTCTGCTTTCTGGTTGACGGACTGGATGAAAGATTTGGAGGAACAGCCGGAAATATCGGTTACAGTGTAGCTCTTCTTGGTGAGCGTCCTGTTATTCTTGCAACAGCCGGTAAAGATTTTGAAGGTTATGAATCATGGCTTACGGGACATGATATCCCGCTTAACGGAATCAGAATTGTGGATGATGAGTTTACTGCAGGAGCATACATTACAACAGACAATGCTGATAACCAGATAACCGGATTCAACCCCGGAGCGATGAAGTATGCCTGCGAATATAATTTTGCCCACATGGACCCCCGCAACGTTCTTGCGATAGTTTCCCCCGGTAACCTTGATGACATGAAGAATCTCCCTGATGTTTACCGTGAGAAGAAAATTCCTTTCATAATTGACCCCGGCCAGAATATTCCTGCTTTAAGCGGTGACGAGATGATTGCTATGCTTGAAGGCTGCAAGATTCTTGTAACTAACGACTACGAACTTGAGATGATAATGAAGTCTACAGGTAAAAGTCGTGATGAGCTGCTTGATTACTGCGAATATATTATAACAACACTGGGCGAACACGGTTGTGTTGTGGTAGATAAGAACGGTGAAACAAAAGTTCCGGCTGCCAAAGCTGCTGAAGTTAAAGACCCTACCGGAGCCGGTGATGCCTTCAGAGCAGGCCTCATTAAAGGTCTGGTTATGGGCAAATCAGTTGTAAATTCAGCCTATATCGGCGCAATTTCATCTGTTTATTGTGTTGAGCAGCTTGGAACACAGGAACACAGTTACACAGAAGATCAGTTCTGGGCCCGCTACAAGGAAAATTTCGGGGAAATAAAATAGGAAAAAATACCTGCGATTATCTCGGGTAGATTTATCCGATGATCGTTATTCCCCGGAACTAAACCAAAACATGGTTATGCCGGAGGATATAATGATCGAAATTAATCCTGAACGTCTTGAAGAATATCTGAAAGAGGCTTTCGGTTCCGGAACAAAACTTGTTGATTATGGTGAAATAGGTTCACTTGATAAGCAGGGGATGAAAAGTTTCGGATACGGAAAGCCTCTTCTTGTTGTTTATGAAATAAACGGGCAGAAAAATGAAGCCGTGCTTTCTGTAATGAAAGGCGATAATTTCGGCCATCAATTCTATTGGGACAGGGCCTCTGTCCTTCTTTTTCAATACGAAACATCCGCTAGAATGAAACGCCATGTTAAACCCGTCGGTCTTGGGTATATCAACCGTGCAGGCCGGATGGTGCCAATGAATTCACCTGAAGAGTTTTTTATAATGAATGAAAAGCTTGAAGGGTACGACTATTTTCATGATCTTGACCGTATCATGAAATCCGGAATTACGGATAAAGATCTTGAAACAGCAAAAGAGATGGCGGGCTGGCTGGCAGAAGTCCACAGTGAAAAAAAAGATGACCCCCATTTATATAAAAGAAGGATAAGGGAGCTTCTCGGCAGCAGTGAATGCATTATGGGTATTGTGGATGAAGCGTTTCCTGATGACTGGGATTTTTTTTCATGCAGTGATTTTAAGCGGCTTGAAAAAAGACTCATAGACTGGCGCTGGAAGTTGATGAAGTATTATTCTCACAGGCTTTGCGCTGTGCATGGAGATTTTCATCCCTGGAATGTCCTCATAGGTGGCAAAAATGGCTTCAGTGTTCTTGATCGCAGTCGCGGGGAATGGGGTGAAGCTGCCGGGGATGTCTGCACAATGGCTGTTAATTACCTTTTGTTTGGTCTTTACGGTGAAAGTGAACTGTCGCCTGACTTTAAAAAAATATATCTGGCTTTCATGGAAGAATATTTCTGCCGCACAGGTGACATGGAGGCTCTTGAAGTTATGGCTCCCTTTATCGTTTTCCGGGGGCTGGTTATAGCCTCTCCTGTCTGGTACCCGGATCATCCTGCCGAAGTAAGAAAAGCTCTCCTTAATCTGGTTGTGAACGTTTTGGAAGATGAGGTGTTTGATTATGCCGGAATCGAAAAGTATATGCGCTGACCGTAAGTGGGCGGCATGGATAACAGGGCTTCCGGGATGCGGGAAAAGTACCGTGGCTTTGAAGCTTGTTGAGAAATTGAAGAATGACGGTCTGGAGGTTTTTTACCTTTCCATGGATGAACGTCGCAAAAAATATATAGCTCAACCAAAGTACACTCCGGAAGAGAGGGAGCTTGCTTATAAACTTTTTGTCGAAGACGCTGCTAAACTGGTTGAGAGTGGTCAGTGCGTTATAATGGATGGCTCTGCATACCTCCGCAAATGGCGTGATTACGCAAGAAAGAAAATAAGAAATTTTGCGGAAGTCTATTTGGAATGTCCTGTTGATATGGCCATGAAACGTGAAGCAGGAAGAGAGGCCGGGCTGGTTATGGCCGGACTTTATGAAAAAGCTCTCGAAAGACAGAGGACCGGCAGGCAGTTTAAGGGACTTGGTGATGTTATAGGGGTTGATGTTTCTTTTGAAAAAAATTCTGCTGCTGAATGTATTGTGTTGACAGATAGTATTAATGCAGACCATGTTATGCATAATGTTGATGAGTGCTTGAAAAAATGGCGTAACATAAACGGACTATGCTGAATCTGGAGGCTGCTTATGAAATTTTATGCTTTTCTGATAATTTTAATTGCTCTGACTGTGTATCCTGCATCAGCTTTCAGTGATTCAAATGATCAGACTAAAGATCAGACTGAAGAACAGGTCTATAATTTATTATATGATTATAAAGATGCTTATAATGCAAGAGATCTTAAAGGAATAAAAAAATTATATACAGAAGATTCAAATCTGCATCAGTTTTTTTTAAGTTCCAATTCGAGTATGAGTTATAAAGAATTTTGTAATAATTTACCTGATACCATAAGCAAACTTCAGGATGATGGTTTTAAATTAAATTTATTTAGAATTACTTATATTAAAAATGTGGACAATCAAGTTGAGGCTAGAGTTCGCTGGTGTTATAGAACACAGGACAAAAAAGCTATTGCCTGGCCACATTTTATCATTGTTAGAATTTCCGGGAAGTTGAAAATTTTGAAAGAAGATTACGGACGTCCTGAAAGTTAAGCTGCTTTAGCTGCTGTAAAATAGTCTTTTAGATCCTTTTAAATCCAACCATGACGGTATTGATTTGCTTTACCACAATTTACGAATGAGTTATGTCCGCCACATGAAATTTAATGTAATCACATTTGGTTGTCAGATGAATGTCCACGATTCCGACTGGCTTATAAGAGCTATGGAAAGCCGGGGATGGGAAGCTGTGGAAGAATCCGAAGCCGAAGTCTTTGTTGTCAATACATGCAGTGTCAGGGAGAAGCCTGAACAAAAGGTTTACAGTGTCCTTGGAAGGCTTGGCGGTTATTGCACCAAACCGGGGTCTTTTGTTGCTGTCGGTGGCTGCGTCGCCCAGCAGATAGGAGATGGTTTTTTTGAAAAATTTCCTTTTGTCAGACTCGTTTTCGGCAGTGACGGCATTGCCAAAGCTCCACAGGCTTTGGAAGAGCTGGCCGAGGACCATAACAAAAAATTAATCTTTAATGATTTTCTTACGGATTATCCTGAACGTGAGAAAGTAGATTCCAGCCCGTATCAGGACCTTGTCCCTCCGGGAATCGGAACAATCACCGGGCAGGCCTTTGTAAATATAATGCAGGGCTGCGATAATTTCTGCACCTACTGCATAGTTCCCTATACTCGCGGACGTCAGAAATCCAGAGATCCCGAACAGGTAATTGAAGAATGCCGAAACCTTGTAGAATCCGGTGTGCGTGAAATTACTCTGCTTGGTCAGAACGTAAACAGCTTTGGTATGGACAGCGGCGGGACAGGGGTGAGCTTTGCTGATCTTCTTTATAAAATCTCAGCAATAGCCGGTCTTGAAAGAATCAGATTCACCACCTCACATCCTAAAGATATTGCTCCTGAAGTTATCACCGCTTTTGGCGAGCTTCCTAATCTTTGTCCTCAGCTGCATCTGCCCATGCAGTCCGGATCAGATTCCGTACTTAAAAGGATGGGGCGTAAATACGACCGTAAGAGATATCTTGAAATTGTCGACGGGCTTAAAGCTGCGTGTCCCGAAATTTCTTTAAGTACAGACATCATTGTCGGTTTCCCCGGTGAAACTGATGAGGATTTTGAAGATACGATGGAAATGCTTGAAAAAGTTCGTTTTGAAAGCAGTTTTTCTTTTAAATATTCAGATCGACCCGGTGTTGCAGCGGTAAAATTTAAACCTAAAGTAAGTGACGATATTGCACAAAAACGGCTTACCCGCTTGCAGGAAAGGCAAAACCATATTACTAGAGAATCTCTAGAAAGATGTGTCGGCCGTGAGACTGAAATTCTTCTTGAGCGTCCCAGCCGCAAGCAGGGGGAAGGAGATATCCACTGGCGCGGCAAAGATCCATGGGGAAGAGTTGTGAATGTTCCTCTTTCAGGAATCACAGATGATGATTCTCTTGGAGGAAAACTGCTTAAGGTGCTTATTACCGAGGCCAAGAATCATTCCCTTTTCGGGAAGAAGGTTGGAAATCCATGGTAGAAATGCAGGTGTACGGACTGGCAGTAGATAAAGATTCCGAATCTCCGATCCTTGTACTAAAGGATGATAAATCAGGAATTATGCTACCTATATGGATAGGAGCTATGGAAGCCATGTCTATTTCACTTGTCCTTAATGAAGTTGAATTCCCGAGACCCATGACCCATGACCTTCTGCTCGATTCTATCCATATGCTGGATGGAGAGGTTGTTTCTGTTGAGATTTTAAAAGTTGACCAAGGCACTTTTTATTCAGAAATTCTGATTTCTCATAAAGAGACGATTAAACGACTTGATTCGCGTCCCTCTGATGCGGTTGCAGTTGCTTTGAGATCAGGGGCTCCTGTGCTTGTTTCACCTGAAGTCCTTGAACAGGCTGGAACGCATGACCCTGAGGACGAATCTGCTGCTAAAAGTGATGACTGGTCCGAAGAATTTGAAAATCTTTCTCCGGACGATTTTAAATATAAAATGTAGGTTTTTTATGATTGATCTTCATACACATACGGTTTTCAGCGATGGTGAGCTTATACCGGCTGAACTTGTCAGACGGGCCAGAGTAGCCGGATATCAGGCCATTGGAATCTCTGATCATGCTGATTCCAGCAATCTTGAATTGATTCTAAACAACATCCTGCCTTTTGCCAGAAATGACGGGCATTTTTTTGATATAAATGTGTTTTGCGGTGTAGAACTCACCCATGTTCCTCCGGGACTTATCGGCGACCTTGTTGAGCGCGCCCGTGCAAAAGGTGCGGACCACGTTGTTGTGCATGGTGAAACAGTCGTTGAACCTGTCGCTGAAGGAACAAATCTGGCAGCTATTGAAGCCGGAGTGGATATTCTTGCCCATCCCGGCCTTATTTCAGAGGTTGAAGTCGAACTTGCAGCCAGACGGGGAATCTGTCTTGAGATTACAACCCGTAAAGGGCATAGCCTGACCAACGGTCATGTTGTTTCACTGGCTCGCAAGTATGGCGCAAAGCTGGTCATAAATAATGATGCACATGCTCCGGGAGATCTCATCGGTCTGGATATGAGGCGCAAGGTTGCTCTTGGAGCAGGTATGAGTTTTGAAGAATATGAGCAGGCTGAACAGAATTCACGCCAGCTTGTTCAGAGAATGATGAATCGTAAGAAAGGCTGAGAGGCAGGTCAGGAGTTTTTCCGGTGAGTTCAGTAGTCAAAGAAGCCGCATTTATGATACGCAGTGCTTCCTGTGCTGTTGCTCTGACAGGCGCCGGAATTTCTGTTGCAAGCGGGATACCGGACTTTAGAAGTCCGGGAGGCCTCTGGGCCAGATATGACCCGCAGAAGGTCGCATCAATAGAAGCTCTTCATAAAAATCCCGCAGCCGTCTGGAAGTTTCTGGATGAAACAGCTGCTTTTGTCGTTAAAGCAGAGCCTAATAATGCTCATTTTGCTTTGGCTGAAATGGAGAGCTCCGGTTATATACAGGCGGTTATAACCCAGAATATAGATGACCTGCACCAGCGTTCCGGTTCTTCAAATGTTATAGAATTTCATGGTAATTGCAGCAGTTTCTACTGCATGAAATGTGGTGAACCCTTTCATTACAATGTCGCAAAGAGAAAAGGTAAAGGGCTTGAACCTCCGCGGTGTACAAGCTGTGGAGGTCTTATAAGACCTGATCTTGTTTTTTTCGGCGAAAGGATTCCCGAGCAAGCCATGAAAGAAGGCGATTTTTATTCTGGTGGAGCTGATCTGGCAGTTATTGTTGGTACTTCCGGTGAAGTTGCTCCTGCTAATATGATACCGTCTCAGATTAAAAAGAATGGTGGGAAATTGATTGAAATCAATAAAAATGGTTCCGCTTATTCTTCAATATGTGATTTGAGTTTTGATGCTCCGGCAGAAGATATTCTTCCGCTGATAGCAGACGAACTTTTGAGAAAAGAATTTTAATCAGGACTTGTGTCCATAAAACAACAGGTGCGTGCTAAGGTGATGGATTTAATGCCTCAAGGTGATATTCTGGCAATGCTGGAATCTGCCACTATAGTGGTCAAAGGGATTCTCTGCCTGCTGGTGGCGATGTCTTTATGGAGCTGGACTATAATTTTCGGCAAACTGATATCGCTTGGCAGGGCCAGAAGAATGGTTTTGCGTGGAAACAGAATTATGGAGAACGCTGATTCTCTTTCTTCCGGTTTGCAACAGATTAGCAGTGATCGTTCTTCTCCATTGTACCGTATTGGTACTTCCGCGGTGAAAGAATTTCGTTCACTTGAAAAATCAAGCGTTCCTCCAGCTCACAGGCGTAAACTTATCAAGGATACTTTACGAAGGGTTCTGCGGCAGAGAGTAAGCTCGGAGATGAAGAGACTCACTTCATCCCTTTCTTTTCTTGCAACCTGTGCCAATGGAGCTCCTTTCATCGGACTTTTTGGTACAGTCTGGGGAATTATGCATTCTTTCCATTCCATCGGGCAGGCCAAAACCGCAGCTCTTGCAGCTGTTGCACCGGGAATATCTGAAGCCCTTGTTGCTACAGCCATAGGTCTTGCCGTGGCTATCCCTGCTACAATCGCCTACAACTTTTTCCTTGGTGTTCTGGCTGGCATTGAAACTGAAATGGTTAACTTCGCCAGTTCTTTTCTAAACCGTGTTGAACGTGAAGTTTCATGGGCGGACCCAAAGTCAGCTCAATCAGACAGGGACTCCGGAGAGTAGTTTATGGCTCTTAAAACTCATGGTCAGGGTATGCTGGCCGAGATCAACGTGACCCCGTTTGTTGATGTCATGCTTGTTTTGCTGATAATTTTTATGGTTACAGCTCCTCTTATGACTCAGGGTGTTGAAGTTGATCTTCCTCAGACGAAAACGGTGCGTTCTCTGCCGCAGGATGATGACCATCTCGTGCTCTCAATAAGCAGTAACGGTGATATTTTTATTGATGAATATAAAGTAGCTTTTAATGAACTGGAATCCCATCTTGTGAATCTGGTTAAAAAGCAGCATAAAATGCTTTTTCTCCGGGCTGATAAGCAGGTTCCCTATGGGGATGTTGTTAAAGTCATGGGTGAAATTAAATCCGCCGGAATTGAAAAGTTGGGCATAGTGGCTGAACCTGATGATAAGCCGGACAGGAAAAGGTAAGGGTTAATGATTGGTTTTTATTTTCCTCCGGTTTTCACACGGCGGATTTCCTGATGCGTATTATTGGTTTTATTTTTTCCATTTTATTCCACGTTGGCCTTATAACACTGGCTTTAACGTGGTCTGTTTCTTCGCCTACTAAAATTTCGCTTGATAAGCCTATATATAAGGTTGATCTGGTCAGTCTTGCTCCGGCTCCTAAAGCTCCTGTTGTAAAAAAAGCTCCGGCTCCGGCTCCGGCAAAAGTCTCCAAGCCCGAAGCTGTAAGTATTCCCAAGAAACAGCCAGCAGCTCCTGTGGCAAAAGTTAAGGCTGAACCCACGCAAAAGCCTGCGCCAAAAGTTCCACCAAAACCTAAAGCCAAGCCAAAAGCTAAGCCTATTTCTCCCAAAAAAGTTGAAACTCATAGTACGACTAAGAAAAAGACTCCTGAGAAAAAACCGAAGCCTGTGAAGAAGAAATCTCCAGCTCCGGTTAAAAAAACAGCACCGGCCAAAAAGCCTGAACCAAGTGGTGAGGATCTGCTTGCCGGAGCGTTATCTGATCTTAGAAAAGAAGTTGATAAAAAAGAAAAGGCTGAAAGGGCCGCAGTTGCCCGGGAACTTGCTGGACTTCGTTCAGAAGCTCAGGCTAATGCTGCTCAAATTGAAGGAGATGGGACAGCCTCTGCCACAGGTCTGGTTCAGGTATATGGTCAGATTGTTCGGCAGGAAGTTAAGAAAAACTGGCGTTTTCCCGTTTTTGGCGGTCATCAGCAGGAAATGACTGCTGCTGTGGAAATCGCTCTTAAATCTGATGGCACTATTACCGGGGTGAGAATTGTTAAGTCTTCCGGAAATGCTGACTTTGATGATTCTGTGCTCAGTGCTTTAAAAGATACCGAGGTCCTGCCTGAACCTCCCGGAAATTCAATCAAAAAAATAGTTGTCAATTTCAATCTGCATGATCTTGATAATTAGGGATATATCTAAATGCGAATAGTAGACAAAATCTCAACATTAATGACGTGCTGCTTTTTTTGCCTGATTATCTGCGGCACATCCGGTGTTTCCACCGCCTTTGGTCAGGATACCCTGACAGTCGATATCTTCGGACCGGGGCAGCGTCAGGTTAATATTGTAATCCTGCCTCCGAGAACTCTTGACGAGGGAAGATATAAAGGTCGCGGCAATTCCGAACTGCCGCTTCCGATAGAAGCTAAGGCTTTCGATAAAGAATTGAGACACGATATTTCCTTTCTGCCTTTTCTGAATGTCGTACCACTCGGGCAGATACTTGGTGGTGATCCTTCTAGAGGAGTCAAACCCGGTCAGGTTGATTTAAAGCCTCTCAGACTTTCCAAGGTTGATTTCGCTTTAACTACCGGATGGACAGTAATGCCTGACGGTGAAAAGAAAGTCAGCCTTAGATTTATAGGTACTTTTAATGGAAGAACCGTCGTTGGAAAGCGTTATTCGCAGGTAAAACAGGAATTGCTTGGAGGTATAGCCGATAAATTCTGCTCTCATGTCATGAAGCAGTTGACCGGTCATGCAGGATTTTTTGAATCTACGATAGCGTTTGTGCGTAAAAGCGGTGACAACAAAGAAATATTTACTGTCAGCCCTCAGGGTAGAGGACTTCAGCAGGTGAGTCACCTTGGCGGAGTGAATTTAAGCCCATGCTGGTCCATTGACGGTAAAAAAATGGCTTTTACCCGTCTTGGGGCACGGCAGCATCTGCTCTGCATGTGGGATAGTTCCACCGGGCGTATAGATCAGAAGAATCTTCCCGGAAACACTGTTATTTCTCCAACATATCTTCCTGATGGCAGACTTGCTGTTACACTTACTCTTAATGGTGATTCCGATATTTATCTGCTTGATTCAAACTTGAAACCGGACAAACCGCTCGCAAAGAGTTGGGCAATTGAAGTTTCACCGGATTTTGACAAAACTGGAAAGAAGATGGTTTTTGTTTCAGGTAAGTATGGAAATCCTCATATTTTTATGCTTAACATGGATACTGGCAAAATAACGCGTGTTACTTATGACGGTAAATATAATACTAATCCGACAATAAGTCCCGATGGCCGGTTTGTGGCTTTTTCCAGACAGACCTCGGAAGGACATCGCATTTTTGTGCATGACATGTTAAGTGGCGCTGAGAAGCAGCTTACATTCGGTCCGGGTAATGATGAAGACCCGGCTTTTGGTCCTGATGGATACTTTATAGCTTTTACTTCCAGCCGGACAGGTGGATATAAAATTTATATGACTACCAGACATGGAGATCCCGCAATGCTGGTCCCGACAGGAAAGGGCGAAGCAACTTCTCCTGCATGGAAAGGTCCTTTGGGGTCTAAATAGTAGACTTATTTTTTCAACACCCTTTCCTTATCCGTCTCATTGTTATATGTATGCTGAAAATCGATTATGTGATGAGAGTTTTTTGCTGTTTTTCTTCATTTAGAAAGTTTAACAGAGATGTTTTTCTGATTGCTTGATTTTTTTGTAAAACAATTTAATGTCAAATGGATAAATTAATTCAGAACTTACAGTAGGGCGAAATTCTGTTACGACTGTAGCCTGTTCAGGAGGAAAAATGAAAGTAAGAGCATTGATGTTGTGTTTGGCGTTTACTTTAGTACTCGGCTTTGCTGCCGGATGTGCAAAGAAGCGTGTTGAGTCTTCAGCTCCTTCTGCCGCTGTTGCAGAACAGATGCAGGAGCAGCAGAGTAAGGAAAAAGTCCGTCTTGAAGAAGAAGCAAGGCTTCGTCAGGAACAGCAGTTGAAAGAAGAAGCGCTTGAAGCTGAAAGAAAAGCTGAAGAACAGAAACAGCAGCAGGAATTTAAAGCTGCAATGACTGATCTTGGAAATCTGATTCATTTTGATTTTGATTCATTTGAAATCAAACCTGAATACCGTGATCTGTTGCAGCAGAAAGCTGAGATTCTTAAGAAGTTTGATAACGTATCCATGGTTATTGAGGGTTATTGTGATGAGCGTGGAACAGAAGAGTATAACCTTGCCCTCGGTGAACGTCGCGCCAGAGCTGTATATGAATTTCTTATTCTTCTTGGAGTTGAACCACAGAGACTCAGTGTTGTAAGCTTCGGTGAAGAAAAGCCTCTTGATCCGGCTCATAACGAAACTGCATGGGCTCAGAACCGTCGTGTTCAGTTTAATCTGAACTATAATTAGCAGTCTGCCCTTTGAATAAATAAGCCCGTAATCATAGAGATTGCGGGCTTTTTCTGTTTCTGTGACAGTCTTTGAGCTCAAAACAAATCAGGCTCATCTTTTAAGAATTAAAAGTATCAGATCATTCTTATAAGCCAGAGGCATATTGCAGCGTATATTCCGGCAATTGCATCGTCTATCATTATTCCCCAGCCGGATTTTAGCCAGTTTTCGGACTGTCGGACAGGCCATGGTTTGAGGATGTCGAAAATTCTGAAAAGAATAAATCCAGTTATGAATTGCCACCCGGTCATTATAACAAATGGTGTGAATGTGACCCATTGTCCAAGAACTTCATCAATTATTACACATCCGGGGTCTTTGGTTCCAAGGGATTTTTCAGCCTGGGTGGACGCCAGTGCTCCGAAGATGAAGAGTAGGACAAGGATTGCTATTCTTACAGGCAAAGTGAATGGATAAAAAAGGAAAGGGGATACTATTACAGCTACTGCTGATCCCCATGTGCCGGGTGCTTTCGGAAGGAATCCTACCGGACCAAGTGTAGAAATGACTGTTGCCGCTTTAACCATTGGTGATTGTTGATTTTCGCTCATGAGCTATTATCGTACCACCAAAACTTAAAGTCCAGCTAAAATATTTTTAGTGTATTAAGTCTAGCCGCTGAAATTTATTATGAGGCGGAACCGGAAATTTTCATCCTGCCCCGCCTGTCTTTAAATATAAATTCACCAGACAGCTCCAGTTAAATGGAATTTTATTTGTTCATCTTAATGGCCGGATTCATTTTATGCGTTTCTGGCACTTCTCTTGGGTATCAAAGTATAACCTATGGCTTTTGCCATATACTCAAGTGGTGAAACTTCCTCTGTTGCTTTTATAATCGCAAGGAGTGTGTCTGCTCCCAGTTTTGCATTTTGGTCGAAAGGATTTATTTCACGAAGAAGAGTTGAATATGGTTTCCCGATTCTTTCAGCTACAACTTTGGCCGGATGATTACCCTCAAGAACAATGTCCTGCGTGATTTTAGTAATAGACTGGAGAGACATTTCCTACCCCTTGTTGTTTGTCTTTTGAATTAAAACATTACGAGCTTTGCCTCAGCTTTTATGGTTCTATTATCTACGCAGAAAAAATAAAGTAAACACAGCTGGTTTGGTATTTGATGCTCATTATACTGTATTTGAGGGTAGGGTTTTACTCTTGATGGTAGGGTAGGGTCCAGAATTTATGAGGGGAGGGTACTTAAAAAATTGTGTTTACAAATTTTAAGAATTAAGATTGACTGCCCACTTTTTAACCACTAGTTAGCTGACGCTTGCTTTTCCCTTTTCAATTCTGTTTTTTTAATCTTTTACAATACCCAGATTTGCGAAAATTATGTCTAATTTTGTATTCATCACCTTGCTCGCGGCCTTTCCAGCATTGTCTACGGATATGTATCTGCCAGCTATACCTACTATACAGCAGGAATTCGGAGTCAATCTTGCTGTAGCCAACCTTTCGCTGGTAGTTTTTATTTTGTTCCTGAGCTTATGTATGCTTGTTTACGGACCGTTATCTGATAAATTCGGCAGGAAACCTATTCTTATTTGCGGGGTGGGTACTTTTATTGCCGGCTGTATTCTATGTGCTTCATCTGTCTCAATAACCATGCTGATAGCTTCAAGAGTCATTCAGGCTGCCGGAGCCGGAGCGGCTTCAGCTCTTTCGATGGCTCTGGCAAAGGATTTATATTCCGGTGTAAAAAGGCAGCAGCTTCTGGCATACATAGGAGTTATTATTCCTTTGTGTCCAATGCTTGCTCCCATGCTCGGCAGTGCTATTTTAAAGTTTGCATCATGGCGCTGGATTTTCTTTGTTCAGGGAGTACTTGCCCTTGTCGCTTTTTATGGCACTTTTGTATTCAAAGAGCCGGTTGTGGAGAAAACAAAGGGCGGGTTTCTATCTGTATTGTCCAGATATCTGGTTGTAATTAAGAATGTAAAGTTCAGCACGTACTGCTTTGCTTTTTCTTTTATGGGAATAGGATTTTTTGGATTTGTGGCTGCTTCAGCTGATATTTACACCAGAACGTTCGGCCTGACACAGCAGCAGTTTGCAATGTTTTTCGGGCTTAATGCATTTGGTTTTATGGCTGGATCTTTTACCTGCTCACGGCTGTGTATCAGCTATTCTTCGTCAGCGATTCTCAAAGCTTCGCTGCTTGGTATTCTTATTTCCGGCCTTGGAACTTGCCTTTTTGCCGCGGACCCCGTCAGTTTCGGGATAACGATGTTTATTGGTACCTTCTCCATAGGGGTAAGCAGGCCGGTCAGCAACCATATGATTCTTGAGACTGTTGATCGTGATATCGGTACAGCATCTGCTTTACTTACCTTCACTTTTTATATCTGTGGTTCACTTGCAATGCAGTTTGTTTCATTCGACTGGGCAAGCAAAATTATGGTGATCGGGCTTATGGGAGTCCTTGGTGGGATAATTCCTATTTCATCTCTGCTTATTATGAGAGAAGGGCATAGTGAAGTTCAGCAATAGTCGATTTTAGAATCAATCAATTTTGAATCGTTATATACAAAATGATGAAGGCTCCAAAAAAAGTTGGAGCCTTCATCATTCATTTACTTTTGGGTTTATATTACTCTGTTATCAGGTTGTTTCCGATACTCAGTTTTATGTTTTCATCCACTATTTTTATTCCCATTTTATCAAGTGTACCAAGCAGTTCTCCAAAAACAAAATCGTCAACGGATATTCCTTTTGCTAGAGTTATTACCAGATAGTTGTTTTCAATTTTTGCGGAAGTCACAGTTTTTGAAGAAAGAGTTGTTTTAACTCTGTACATATTCCTTTTGGATTTAAGCTGTAATTTTACCACAGACGTACCAGAGCCTGACTTCATAGCTTTATTCTGTGCTTTGGAAGCCATTCTCAGGGCTTCAATGCGTGCTTCATTCATAAGCAGAGTTGCAGCATTTGAGGCTACTTCAGAAAGTCCGTCACGGATTGCCATACCAGGTTGCCCCGGAGCGACAATAACCATAAAATCCTGACTTCCTACTGATTTTGTTTCGCCTGCGTTTATGTCATGCAATGAAATCGCTATGGTTGCTTTCAGTTTTCTTGTCACCTGATCAAAGTAGAGTGAGCTGATGCGATAATACAGGATAATTGTTTCTTTCTGGGAGAATTTGTTTTCAACGCTTTTCAAGAGTCGATGATTAATAGCAAATTCTTCTGAATCAGTATCAAAATAGACCCCGACCATAGGGTCGTCATCAGACATTTTCATCCGCTCAAATTCAGGAAGGGTATCAAGTCTGGTCAGCTTAAGTCCTTCTTTATTGGCCCCGGCAATTATGCTGTCTCTTATAGCTCTCTGATAGGAACTGTAAAATACGACAAATGGTCCAAGACCTCTTAATTTCCTTGTTCCGCTGGCATCAGCTCCGTTTAAAATCATGGAAATATCAGCCTGACTTGGCGGTTCTTCCATGATCAGCATTACAACATCAACTGCTCCGCTTTGTGCTCCGCAGCCAAGCTCCTCCAGTCGTCTGTTTATCTTAGTGTCATCCACGCGGACAAGGTATGAAGCTTCAACATGGTCACCGACCTGAGATATTCCCTGAGAAGAAGTTCTTAATATCAGGGCCGCTCTATCATCAATGAGTGATTTTTCACATCTTCCGCCTATTGATCCCGGACTCACTCTTTTCAGATAGTTGCTGATAGCCTGTTTCTCGGCCATAAGTTTGGTCTGTTTTTTTATTTTAAAACTTTTGTGACCTTTTAATGATACTGAAACACCGATATTTTCATAGGCATTACATAAAGATACCGTTGAAAATAAGATCAATATTGTCAGTAGGATTGATTTTTTTAAAATAAAGGTATCCGGCATGTTAATTCCCGTGGCCAAGATTGGTTTTAACTTTTTCATTTTCCAGATCACAGAGTCCTTCATCAGCCCTGTTTGACATGTCAAGAGCAAGAGAGCAGCGGCCTATACCATCAGCCATATCCTGATCTGAACTTTCAAATTCGTTAAATCCATAGCGGTATATTTCAAGAGCCCTTTCAAAGTCTCCTGTGCCTTCAAAGGCAAGGGCAAGATTATAAATTTCATTGGTCATCCCACCAAGTTCAGATTTTGCCTCTTCAGTTAATTCCTGATCTGAGGGAGCATTGAACGGTTCTCTTTGAGCTGCGGGAACGTCCGCCTGACTTAATTCATAATCGGCTTTCATTTTATGCAGCACAGCCTGTTTTTTAGTCTCTTCAAAAGTCAGGTCTTCCAGAAGTTCATCTGCAAGATCTTCATTTCCATCTGTGATGACCAGGGCAAGGTATTTTGTAAGCCCCTGATATGCTCCTGTGAGAAAAAGGGTCTGGGTTTTTTTGTCTTTGCCGTGCATAACAACATCGAATTCTTCCATATGCGGTTGTATAACACTTGTGAGCCTTTTGGATATTGCCTGCGCGATACTGTTTTCCATATTGAGTGATGCCGGAATGCTGTTGTTATTATTTGTTACATCTTTTTCAAGAACAGATTTTTTTTCTGTTTTGGATGTCATATTGAAGAGAGAAGCTAAAGCATTAAATCCGAATCCTTCTTCTGTCTTAAGAGTTTTATCCCTATTATCCTGTTCTTTAAATCCTATTATCTTTAAACTTGTTTTATATTCACCATTCTGGATAACAGCAGGTTTTTTACCTATTTCAAAAACGTGAGCAACTTTTTCAACTTTTCCGTTTCTATCAATTCTATACACGGAAAGGCTCATCATCAGACTTGCTGTGACCGCACGGTAGTGGGATTTATAAAGTTCATCCCATCTTTTTTTAATCAGAGTTTTACGGCAATAAATCGGGTTTCCGTCATCATCAGTCCCGCATACGTATTTTACGGTTTGACGATTGGTCAGGGTCATTTTTTTGGGAATATAGTTTTTATATTCATTGGAAACCTGCCACCAGACCTGACCGTAAAGAATCCCGTCAAGTCGGTGATTTAATCTGGCATTTTGATTAATTCTGGATATCTTTTTTTCCAGATTCAGATCAACGAGTTGGAAATAAGGTTTTTTATAGAGTGCATCTGCTACGCATTTGCGGGCCAGATTACAGACTCTGCTGCCAGCGGAGTATTTTCCGGCGGGTATGTCCGATTCAATCGAGTTGAATGGCAGGATTGCTATTTTACTAAGCCCTGTCAGTTTTATCTCACCGGGTTTTAAAAGGTTTACTTTTACTTTTTGAACGCATCCGCCTGTGAGACATAATAATGCAATTAATGCTGATATAAATAATTGTCTGTTTCGCATTTAGTTCTCCTGAAATCTGCCACGTTTGTAGTTGTCCAGTTTATTTGGATTTTCAATGCTGCTGGAAGCGTTAACCAGTTCTTGTACACGGGTTAGTGAATCTTTCGCACTTTGGTTTTCAGGGTTATAGTCTGAAGCGATTGAGTAATATTCCAAGGCTTCATTTCTATCTCCGAGGATTTCCAGTATTATTCCCATGTTTTCAAAATCAGGAGAAAAGTCCTTTGTAGCTTCAACCAGTTCTGCTTTTCGGTCCTGTTCCAATGCAGCCTGTTTATCGGCATCAGGTTCTTCGTTTATGCGTTTGTCATATTCTGCATTTATTTCAGATGACTCTTTTTCTATTTGTGCGCTTTCCTTATCAAGAATATTACCAAGCCTGTTCAGGGCATCATAAAAAGCTGTTCCTTTAATGAGGGCTACTACAGCGGAATCTCCTTTTTCATTCACAACGAGAGCCCGAGTTTCTTTATGTGGTGAAATATCAGTTGTTATCTGATTGACTGTATTGGTGAATAGCTCCTGCGCAACTGCCGGGTAGGGTGGTTCAGCATTTGATTCGGAATCTCCGCCTGATTTATTCTCAAATTCAAGGTCACTGAATGTTCTGGAATATATGACCTTGTTATTGCTGTCATATATGGTGCAGCTTAAAGAGCCTTTGACCTTGATATTAATGAAAGGAACCAGATTTGTTACCACTCTTGAATTTTGTGATGACACTTTGGAGAACGGAACTCCTTTATCAGTATATCTAGTTGTGAAATTGGTCGTGGTAAGTGTAGTGTTTATTCTGTCCCGACCTTCTGTCCTGTCATAGCTGAAATTTGCTTTGATGATCATTCTGGCTGGTTTTGCCGGCGGGACGATTTTTATATCATAGCCATGTTTTGACCCGGACAGGTCTCTGCCTATCTCCCTTAATCCTTTTGAATTGCAATAGATATTGTCGGCAGCTTTTATATATCCATTGTAATAGAGCTTTGAACTGAAATCATTTTTAATGGTGTTGGCGAATATTGTAGATATTATTCGGGATGTCCTTCTGTTTATACCTGATCCTCTGATTATGATTTCAGGTTCAGGTATTATCATGGTTTGAATTTTACTGACATCCGAAACTACTTTGGGTGGCATTATGTAGTCAGCGTAAACCATTCTTTTTTCGGCATTACAGCCGTATAAAACAGAAAATGTAAGGATTGACAAAAGGCATAACAAAATATGTTTTATGGTAATGTTCATAGTTGTCCCCCGGAACCTAAAGTCTGATTCCCAGACGGTTAGCTGTTTCCTCCAGTCTGGACATAGAGTCTGCTGCTGCATTTATCAGTGATTTATCATCGGCAAGAAGAATTATGGACGTGTAGGCATTATGAATAATTCTGGCGCTATCTTCAGTTATACCACCGGCTTCTTTTGCCATGTAAAACAGATAATAATTGGCAAGATCTTCAGGCATACTTCTTTCAGGCTTTTCATCCTGTTTAGCTTCTTCATTCCATTGGTCGTAAAGCCTTGTAGAAAGTTCGGATAACTTGGCTGGCGGAAGAAGCGGTTTTAACCTTTCTTCTGCCGGCTTGATCCGGTTTGCCCTTAACAGCTGTTTGGCTTCAAAGTCTCCTCCGGATGGAAGTATTACGGGTACATCTCTTCGTTCTTTTGACAGCAGACTGTTTATATTTACAACTATTTCTGCCATGAGCTTGTTGCGTTGTCTCTTCGTGTCACAAGCTATTCTGGTCTGGTGTTTGTTCTGATTACGAATCCATTTTGTATCTTCAGCAGCAACATTGAAGTAAGCCAGCGGTTCAATGTTGTTTACTTCATAAATTGCAACGGCTCCGATAAGGGAAGAGGTATAAGAAGCTCCGTAATCGTGAGTTATATATTCGTGGCTGCTTCCGTTTTTATAAACCTTAGTTTTAGCGTAGTATCTGATGTTGTAATTTATATCCCTCTTATTATCGCATCGGTCTGCCCAGAAAGTATCAAGGCTTAAAATATATTTGGGATTCTTTCCGTTACCGACTTTCAAGTAGCCGGCCTGATTCAATTTTCTGGCTAATTCAGCTGCAAAGCCCGGAGTTTCACGTTTGCTGTTGTTTGTCGGTATTATTCTGACCAGGGAGCCTTGTTTAACAATAGATAGCTTTGAAGGAACCTCAAATTTAACTTCCGCATTGGGTTGTGGACGTTTTAAGGCGCAACCTGTCATCAGCATGCATAATGCGGAGCATGCAATAATAAAAATGCTTTTACACTTCATACCATTCCTCCCCTGAACAATGTATGAAAAATTTTAGTTAAGAGTATATGTTGTCTTCAAGCTGCACTTGTAATCATAAAAAATTACCAGCTGTTTTGTTGAAGAATTCTGCTTTTAAGTCCCTTATTTTTAGCTATGGTAATTTTTAGTCCTGAAATTGTGATTGTCCCTTTCAGCCCCAATTTTTTCAGCATCCGTGTGAAATCGCGTTTAAGTTTTGCTGAGTCTGCACTTGATTTATAAAAAAATTCACTGTGTTTTCTGTAACTGGCAGCGTTTGTTTTTACTCGATGGGCATCATATCCAGTGAATTTTCTGAAGATGTCTTCCATATCCATAACTTGATAATTGTTGAATCCATCGATTGTGAGATCCCATTCCTGCAATCTTCCTCCTTCAGAATCAACATATTGACTGAGTCTTTGGGCAAGAACTTCTCCCACTTCACGTCCTAATATATCTGAAATATCAGCAACAGCTTCACTTTCTTCGTTATGTGAAAATGGTTTTTTTACCGGGCTTGAAGTCTGGGATTTCAAATTAAAGCTGCCCATGCGTGATCCGTCAAAAACAGATAGAAGCCGCCCGTTAACCCGGGGCTGGACCCTGACTGTATTGTCAGTAATCTGTTTATTGGGATAGATTGAAAAAATTATTGCTATATCAATGCCCAGCTCTTTCGCTTTTTTTATGATTTCCGACTCATTTCTTCTTATTGTTTTGTCTACGTTTTCAGTTGATAGGGCGGCTTCATCTTTTACATCAAAGCCTTCATTCAAAAGGGATTGTGAAATTGCGTCTATAACCTGATTGAAAGGGCGGGAATATCTCGGGAGCGACTGCGGATTTGAATCATCGCCTATAATAAGCAGACGTGGCAGATCTGTTGCCTCAGCCTTTATTGTATTTCCAAAGCAGAAGCTTAATATTGTCAATAGTAATACCATATAGCGCATTGAATGATATCCTCCTTTAATAAGGGATCAGATAAAAATAGCGAATCGAATTATTAAATTTTAATATATTATTAAGAGCATAACGACAATACAAATTTGTATGATTTTGGCGGTTTGAATAGATTTAAGCTTAATATAAGTTTAAGTAAAATTACTTTTGCGAGTTTTAAATTATGCGTATTTTTTGAAATATGCTTTGGCCTGAGCGCTTGGAAGGCTTTAATATTCACAATTGGTTAACCGGAAAATAACTTATTAATTGATAACTATTGTAAAGCAAAGAAAGCTCTCCCGGATATTTCAGGAGAGCTTTAGGATATATGAAAAATTATCTGCTCGTTAAGTATCGATTCAATGAAGTTATGGAGTTGTTATTATCCCATTATAGTCTGGGTATGCTTATTTTAAAAGATGTTTAAAAGTTGATTCCGGTACTAATTGGTATAGGTGTTCCCAGTCTTGGCTTTTGTATAGTTCACGCACCAACGAAGCACTTATTATTAGATTTTTAAATTTTATTCTCGGTATTTCAATAAGTTTTATTCCATAATCCGGGCAGATTCTTTTCAGATGCTTATTATGCTGAGCTGTAATTTTACACAGAGGTTCTTCTCCGACAAATCGACGGGTTATGCCCAGTAATGGTGCTATGTGGGTGCAGAATGGTAAAATATCCTGCGTGGCATCAATATGTAAATCCTGACAATTTTCTTTATTAAAGTATTCAGGAAATGATTCAGCTGAAACCATGAATGATCCTGAAGGCAGTACTGTCACATTTTTAAGTTCTTTAACCCCTTCTTTTACAAGCCTGATTCTGGTCTCAAACGGGAAAAAAGACTTATCTTCCTGAACCACAAAAATATAAAGATGATCAACTTGGGAGGCCGCTATGTTTACAAGGTGCGCATGTCCTGCTGTAAAAGGATTTGCGTTCATCACGGTTGCCCCGATTACAGGATTCTTCTTGTCAGAAATAAAAATATTATCTTTTAAAAAATCAAGATAGGCTGAAAGCTCAGGACGCAATATCTCGGAAGTATTCGTATTTGCAATTTTTATTGGGGAAATTTTTTTAGTTTTTGCGATAGGATTTTTGCTACATATAACTGGCAGAATATTATGGAAAATTTTCTGTGAGAATATTCTATTTCCGTTGTATGCAAAGTGATCCTGATCAAAAAAAAGTTCACCGTAGCCGTGGGGACGTTCGAAAATTTTTCTTAAGTCTAAAAATTGTATTCCGTAGCGTTTATATTCAGCAATATCATAGAATTTGTGGACTTTAATTGGAGTAGAGTCATCTGCACCATCAGACGGAATGAACATTCTGTTATTCAAAGCAATTACAATATCACCTGAAGAAATATCAGCATTCCATATTCTCATGAGGTTGCAGTTAAGAGTCGCGGCTCGGACTCCATAATTTTGAACGATCCAGGTACTGGTTTCAGGATTATTATGCTTTAAGGCATTTACTGAATGTTGAATAAAACTTGGAATAGTGTGATTGTCCTCACATCCGAATCCGTATATTTCTGAAGCCCCGAAAACATGTATAGTCCTGTCAGCTTTTTCAGGTTGCTCTGTTGTAAGTCTTTTCCCTGCAATTACATTTACCCATTTGCTTTTAAACTCTCCTTGAAAAGGAAATCCATTTGAATCACGTGCAACTTTAACATCTTCAAAAATATTGTTTATATATTGTTCGTTGAATGATTTTAATTCTCCATATATAATACTTTTGTTCAGGTAATAGTTTCGCAGCCATTCAATGCGCTCGCCGACATATTCTTTGCCTATTTCGTTAGGATCGAATTTTATTGATGTAAGGAATTTTTCGTGTTCAGAGAGATTCTCAACCCATGATAAGGATGGGGTAAAAACTAGTAGAAAGTGCGCACCACGGTTCCTGCATATTTCCTGAGCGGCCTGAATAGAAGATAGGTATAAGGATTCACTCCAGCTGATATCAGCCAGAAATTCCGCTCCACCAGAAAAATCAGCGATTGGTCCACATTCTTTTGGATAATCTTTATCAATGTACTCGCTGCACAATTGACAGGAAGGGACAGCACAGCCGTAGCATTTTATTCTCATTTTATGCCTTCAAGTAATGTTAAAAAGTCAGCCTGCGGTTATTCTTTAATATAAATTAAAAAATGGTGTTTTCGTTGAATCCTATTGATTATATAAAAAAAGGTAATTCTCTTCTGCAACAAAATTTATTTACTGAAGCAGAGGATGTTTTTAAAAGCTGTTTAAAGCTTTTTCCCAAAAATGTCGGGGTAAAAGAGCGTTTGGCATTCACAGCCTTCAGCAGAAAAGCATACGATGATGCTTACGTGCGCTATTCATCTCTAGTCAATGAGAATCCCGAAAATATTTCAGGATATATAGGCTCTGCTAATGTTCTTTTAAAGCAGGGGTTATTATCCGATGCAAAATCAGTTCTGAAAGATTGTCAGAAGCTTTTTCCTGGGAATTTGCGTTTGACAGAAAGGCTTGGACATATAGCCATATCTGAAGGTGATTATGACGAAGCTTATATTTATTATTCTTCTTTGATTAAAGATCACCCCGAAAACATTTCAGGCTATTTAGGATTAAGTAATGTCCTGCTTATTCTTAATTTTTTTGATGAAGCTGAAGAATGTTTAGGAATTTGCGTTAACAATTTCCCTGATAATCTTTTTGCTAAAGACCGTTACGCTAATGTTGCCTTAAAAAAACATAATTATGAAGAAGCGTATATCAGGTATAGTCAAATTATTAGTATAGATCATGAAAAAATAAGTGCATATATCGGGCTTGCTGTTGTTTTATTCCAACAAAAGTTATTGGCTGAAGCTGAAGAACTTCTTGAATTTTGCAAAGAGAATTTATCTAAAAATCTTGGTATAGATAATCTTTATGCTAAAGTAGCTTTCAATAAGCTTGAGTATGACGAAGCCTTTAAACGGTATTCTAAATTGATTGATGATTTTCCGAATATTCCTACTGGGTATATCGGACAGGGTCATGTTTTACTTGAAAAACAATTTAATAATGCTGCAGAAAAGATATTTGAAAATTGCATAAAAATGTTTCCTGATAGCTTTGAGGCTAAAGAAAGGTATGCCTATATTGCATTTAGAAACAAGGATTATGAAAAAGCCTATGCCAGATATTCAGATTTAGAAGCTAACTATCCTGATAAAGTTATTTGTTCTGTATGGAAATTGCGGTCTCTACTGTCTCTTGGGTTGTATGGTGAATTTGAAAATGCTGTGCGTAAATTCCGGGATAAGTATAAAGGGTGTCCGAGTCTGTACTCCAATATTATATATATCTATAATACTTATATAAGTTATGGCATCTACCAGCACTTGCCTTCTTTTACCAAGATGGCCTCCTCCGCAATGGAGCATATCGATAAATATATGACAGATGATATTCTGCCATGTTTTGATAGGATAGAACTTTTCCATGGTCTGCTTCTTAGTGCCAAAAATTATTCTTTAAATGAAATTGGCAGATTCTCAATAGATAGAGGTACGAAAACTATAGCCGTATTCGGGGATTCAAGTGTGGTTACCACACTATATCGTCCAGACCATTTTGTAGCGCGTGGCTTTAATCCTGTCTTTTTTTCTCTTGGAGGTGCGACTATCACCGGGATAGGAAGCTCAAAATCAAAGCTCGGTCTTTTCGAAAAAATTAAAAAATTTGCAATAGAAAATAAGCCCCAGTATGTGGTTCTCAAGTTCGGGCAGGGGGATATAGAGTTTGGATACTATTATAGAAAATTTCTTAAGAACGAATCTGATCTAGATTATGTTCAGTTCTGCGAGTTTTTAATTGAAACGTATCAAAAAAGAATTTTAATTCTGCAGGAATTAACCAATGTGATTGTTCATGGTATAGATCTTCCAAGCCTGATTGAAAGAAAAAAATGCGCTAAAAATACAGTTGATGTGATTACAAAAGATAAAGTATATGAGGGAGATCTTTCCCTTTTTGATGAGTTGGTGGCCGTACAGCCTTCTATAAGTGAGAGAACGGCAATTTCATTGAGATTTAATTCTATGTTGAAAGATATGTGTCATAGAATCGGATGCTTTTATGCTGATACGGAAGATATCTTTCTTGCTGAAGATGGAAAAACTATTGATGTTTATTATCAACCTGACTTTGATCATCATTACAAAACAACTGCCAGAATAAAAGAAAAATCAATAGACAAGGTTCTTGAAATTGTGATGTGCTTTTTATAGTTTTTTTAGATTGTTACAACTTTATTTCGTCCGTTTTTCTTGGCTTCATACAGGGCTTTGTCTGCCCTGATGAATAAGTCATGTCCGCTTTCATGTGGACTTTCAAGTTCAGCAATTCCAATGCTGACAGTGCAGTTAAAAGACTTATTTTTGGGATCCTCAAAAACTATATCTTCTATGCTGCTACGAATACGTTCGGCGACATTCTCGGCCTGTCTGATATTACTTCCCAGCAGTAATATGGAAAACTCTTCGCCTCCCATGCGGGCAACGATATCAATATCCCTTGATAACTGGGAACATTTTTCAGCAATCTGAGAGATGACCATATCTCCTGTGGGGTGTCCGTAGGTGTCATTAATGTTTTTAAAACTATCTATATCAAGTACTAATAAAGACAATTTAAGATTTGTTCTTACAGCCCGGTGTATTTCATAATCCAGAAGGTTCATGAAATAACGACGGTTTTTTGTTCCTGTTAATGGATCCGTATTTGAAAGTTCCTTGAGCTCGTTTTCAAGATGATATCTCAGAAGGTAATCATGAGCCTGCACACTTTGAATGATGACAGCCAGTAAAGCTGCCGGCCAAATTAACAATGCGTAGTGTAAATGTGGAAAATTATGGACAAATCCTAATGTACCAGCAAGATGCGGTAACGCGGATGACAAAATAGTATAGCTGTAGTTTGTCAGTATGGAAAAGCATTTAAAAAGCAGCACAGCAACAAGCATGCAGTACATGAATCCTGCAAGTCCATATGTCATACCACCATTCAAACGGTTTAAAATTTCGATAAATAGCAATTCACTTATTAGGCATACTGCAATAGTACAAGTTGTTAACCAGCGGGATATTTTTTTTGCTAAGATAAAAACAAATATGAAAAAGAAATTAGTCAAAAAGAGTAAGCGCAGTGATAGTGTCTTTTCTGCTCCCACAGGATCAATAATCCTGTCCCAGTACCAGAGGGAAGCCCATAAAAGTGTACAAACTGTGATTACAACTATGGCATTGAGCCGGTAATCCGTATATTTCTGTTGCAGGAATTTTTTTGTGGGGCAAAAAAGGAATTTAATCTGTTCAAGTGTGGTCATTGGAATTTCAAAAGCAGCTGAGGTCTTGTCGCAAATTTTTATGCTGTCTTGAGTATTTCCATAGAGATTTCTCATTCAGTAAGCCTTTGATGCCGGTTAATGATTACAGTGTATTTTTTATAGTTATCTTTGCCAGATAGACCAATTTACATTAACATCGTATTATTTGTTTTACGGGAAGGTAAAATATAAGCTTACATAATTATATTAATTGTTGCTATATATAATCATGAGCAATGCTTATAATATTTACACCTCGAATTGTTAATAATTCATTTAAGGACTTAATTTTAAATCAGTTTTCAAGATTGCTGTGATAAGGTCATGTGGAGTAGAGGGAATGGCATACCCTGACCGTCAAATTGTGACTTTCCTATAATTCGAAATCCAATGGTTTTATAAAATTTAATTGCTTTTTCGTTCTGCTCATTCACGTCAACCATTGTTACTCCAAATACCTGTATGGCATGGCGACATAAACTTGAGCCTACACCCTGTCTCATGTAGTCAGGCGATATAAATAACATTTCAAGCTTATTTCCAGATATCCCACAAAAACCAATAATTTCATCATCGCTGTTTTTAGCACATACTAGTTTTACCGCTTTGAAATATTCTTCAAGAATAAGCGGGCGCAACGTTCTGATATCATTCTCCGTTAAAAAGTGGTGCGTTGCCCGGACAGATGATTCCCAAATTTGAATAAGCTCAGAGTAATTCTGTTTGCTAGCTGCTATTATTTTCATAACTTTGAGTGTCTATAGATTCTTTAATAGTTTTTTAAGTGTTTGGAAGTTTCAGTTGTAAAGTTTTATATGTAATTTATAAAGAGCTTCAGCATCTCTTTGAATGTCGTAGTTTGTGCTTCCGAATTTAAATTTCTTAGGTTAAAATAAATACATGCAGAAAATTGATGTTCTTATCAATGCTTATGGTAAACCTTATCAGACAGCACTTTCTTTACTTTCACTTATAAAGCACAGTAGAAAGTGGATTGACCGTATCTGGTTTGTTGCTGACAGGCCTGATGAAACTAAAAATCTCGGGCCTCAGTTTGTTTTGCAAATGTTGCCCAATGTTACAGTGTATAAGCCTCAGGAATGGCGCTGGGTAAATAATATAGATGAAAGTCTTTTAGGAGACGAGAAATACAGATATTCCATTAGATATCAGTATGGATGGGAACATAGTGATAAAGATTATGTTCTTATTATCCATAATGATGTTTATTTTAAAGGAGACGCAATCGGTTTATTAATGGATCGAATAGGGGACTGCATTGCAGCTGGCGAAATTGGATTATGTGTACAGTGTCCAGCTTATCATCATAAAAAATGTTCTCCTGAAAAATATCTTGAATTTCGTCCGGATCTTAAAGAATTTGTTGCTATGGCTAAAGATCCCAAGGGATATCTGCCAACTGATGCCGTCAATTATATGGTCTGCCCGTCACTTCATAGTAAACCATGGCCGTTGCCTAGCTGCAGGGTAAACGAGTGGTGCGCACTCATAAATTTAAAAAAAGCCAGACCAATCACAAGTCCTTTTGGTTCGGCCAGACCTTTCGGCGCTCATGTTTTTGAAGGGGTAATGAGTAAAACAGCAGAAGATCAGCCATGGGAAGAATATAAAAGCTATCTCGGCATTAAGTATGACACCGGTATGGCCTGGTTTAGAGATGTGCATCATGCCGGGTATATCTGCGCCCATCAGAGTTTATCAGGGGTAATGGATCACTGGACTGGGCATAAGTCACTTTTTAATTCAAAGCTGTATGAAGCTAATGAATTACGGGCGAAAAAAATCCTTGAAGCTGAATTCAGATTGAAGTTCAGTTAAATCAGGGGCGCAGATATTTTGTCTGAATTTATTTATGCCGAGGCTAATTCTTTTCAGCCATCAGTACAAATTTTCCATATTGTTTAAGTGAACCATCCTGATTTTGTTTGCTGACAACTCCATTTTGAAAAAATCTAGGATTATTGAAACCATTAGTGCTCAGTATGCGGACTAGCTCTTCAGGATCGAAACCGCTGTGTGGAACAGGCTGATCTCCATGAAAACTACCATCTTCAGTTAGCAGGTCGCCAAGGATTACGGAGCCGCCATTCTTGAGTGCAAAGTTCATATCACTGAACAATGCATTGATATCATCAATATGGTGCATGGCCATAAACGATACGATGAGATCAACGGTGTTGCCGGGCATTGTTGTTTCACGCAGGGGCGAGTTCGAAACAATTATATTTTTCAGACCGGATTCTTTAATTTTATCCTGTAAAACAGAAAGCATTGATGATGAGTTATCGAGCATGAACATTTTTTGTACCTTAGGTGCAAGCGGCAACCCGATAAGTCCTGTTCCACATCCAAAATCAAGCGCAACACTGTCTTTTTTGAAGGTATAGTTCTTTTCAATTTCAGACTTAAATTCTGCAGCCATACGAGTGATTTCTGAGCGTTGGTCCCAAACTTTGGCAGATTCTACAAATGCGTCTTTTGACAAGGTGGTCTCCTTTATATCAAGCAGGGGTAATTCTGATATCTGAGTGTCTTTTTTGTTAGGCAGATTTTGTTGCCGTGGTTAGATTGTAAACTGAAATCAGTGTTACTAATCTTTAATACGTTTTAATTAAAGTGCGTATATCTTTATTCCGTTAAACTTTCAACGCTCTGAATATGCTGGCCGTGCGGATATCTGTGTCGGTAAATGTCAGCATATCCCTTGGCCTTAGCCTGCTTTCCTAAGAGGAGAGAGCAGCGGACCGCGCAGTACAGGGCATTTTCGTATTTAGGATTATGCGTGTATTCCTCGATTATTTTATCATATATTTTAAGAGCTTCTTTTGCATCGTTTCTATAGTAGAAATATAAAGATGCAATTTGTAATAAAATTTCACCTTCAACATTTTTGTCCTCAGTTATTTCTTTGGCGATCATCAGTGCTGTTTCAGCATCGTGATGGCGTCCGGCATCTGCCAGATAATGAGAATAGTTTATAATCCAGCGAACAAGAATTTCATTTAGTTGGGAGCGTTCTTTCAACGATGGCGGAATGGCTATGGAAGTTATGTTTTTAAGTTTTTCATGTGCTTTTAAAAGACCGCTTGATTCGTTAAAAGAAAATGGGGGCAGCGGATTTCTTCCGGCATAAGCTGCGGTCATCTGGCCAGCTTCAAGTGGACTGCTGTTTTTCTCTATGTGAACATCAACACGTCCCTCATCGAGAAAGTAAAATCCGGCTTCACCGTTCTGGGTCACAGTTATATCAGTCCCTCTTATCCCGACATATCCAGTGGGAGTTCCTAAACGTGAGCCTTTTTGTTTAACGAATATTGCCCTGAATGCTCCCCGCAGAATTGTTCCTATAATACTCTTGTCCTGCTCAAGTTCATCACCAAGTACAAATTCCGAATTGTCGCTGAAGCTTATGGAGGAACCGTCGTCAAGGTGTATCAAGGCTTTACCGTCAGCTCCGGTCTTAATAACATCGCCCGGACTTATTTTTTGACCTAAAACTGCTGTGACAAAAAAATCCTGTCCAGTTCGTTGCAGCTCAACTTTTCCCTGTAATTCCTCAAAATAGGCAGCATAAGATAAGGAAACAGTAACAGCCAAAATTAATATGGCAGAGCAAAGCGTGCAGCTGATAACTTTAACCATTACTTTTTCCTCCATACATATCGTAATTTTAAACAATCTTAATATTTGTATTGAAGCATAACAATAATTTAATGAATATCCAGCAGTTATACATTATAACTTTATCATACATAAAGTCGTTTATAAATAAAAAAGCCAGCGTTTAAGCTGGCTATATTTATATTCTGGTAGAGAATTCTTACTCAATAAATCCTTTAGCACGCATTTTATTTTCATTAACAAATCTGGCCATTCCTGTTTTCATATTACTAAATCCCTGCTTGATATAAAATCCTTCCTTACCGGGTGAAGCATACAATAAAATGTTATATCCTTTTAATTTTTCTAAAATAGAATCAATTATCAATGCTCCAAGTTTATGCCCCTGATAATCAGGCAGAATAGCGCAATCGTAAATTGCAGCCTGATATGCTCCATCGGAAATAGCCCTTCCAAAGCCGATCAGCTTATCATCATCAAAGATGAAAACAACAACCTGACTGTTTTTAAATGCCTTGGAATGAATTTCAGGTTCATGATAACCCATCCCGACTGCTTTTAGAATTTCAACTACAAGGTTCCAGTCGATATCAGTGCAGTCACTCTTAATTTTTATATTCATAATTTCTTTTAATATATTTTAAGTTATTGTGGAAGTTTTTTAGCAAGGCATTTGAGACAGAATATCATGCATCTTGCATCTTTGAGTTAACTTCTAATTAATACAGCCAAGAATCTAAAAATGAAAGCCTATAGCTAGTGCTAGAAATTTATCCAGTGGATAATTTATCGATTGCTCAAACAGATGTAGGTGTTTTGACCGACAGACAATAGTTGAGAAGTGAAATATGATTAAAAAATTTAATTAAGTGAGTATCTAAGATTATGCCAATTGTAATGCCGATAAATATTGAGAAGTCGTGAGTCTGCTGATGAAAATTAATTCTGATACAATATGGGAAATTTTTTTGGGCATTTTGATTGTTCTGATCGGTGTCCTGTATATTGGAAACAGTTTTGTTAACTGGTCAAGTGAGACATCTGGAGACATTGATATAACATACGATCAGGCTGAAGATTTTCTGCGAAATTCAAACAGTTTTATAGTAAAAGGTGATCTTGATAAGTGGATACAGAAACCTTCCGTATGGGTTGGAGATAAATATATTGGTAACTTAAGAGATAAAGGTATTTTAGACTGGCAGATTATTTTTCTGATCGGTAAAGACGAAGTGTTCAATATCTCTTATGGTGAAACCGGAGATTCCGCCCCAAAGCTTTGCACAACAGATAGTTATACTTCAACCAGATATGCCTATCATTATGCAGACAATGGGGTAGCCGGATACGCTGAAAAGACATCAATAAAACTTAATGATGGTTCCGAAGAATATGCCTATTTTTTTTATGATGCAGATTTGAAGCGTAAAAAGTATTTCTATCCTACCAAGGATGGATGGTCTATTTACAGTACTGCTGGAAAAATTTTAGTAGATGCGGATTATACATATAATTCCTTTACAAACGAATACGTTATAACTGTGACAACACTTGATAACGGTGTAGACCTCAAGGATAAAATATTTTTATGCTCCATGGTTATGGCTTCAATAGAAGGAAACCACCATCAAGGATAGTTAGAGCTTGATCCTTTCTTTTTGAATTTTAATAATTATCTTTGCAAATTATTATCAGCTTTCTGTCAGACATATTTTATTTCGAAAACATGCTTGACCTATCTCCTTATACCTCTATTTGAGTGTGCGATTTTATTGTACTTATTGCTTATACTTTAATTGTCCCGTATAGCTTCAATAATATTATTCATTATATCATTAACTTGTGCCGTGATATTGGAGTTCCCACTTATGAACTATATCGGGATTTGTGCTATAGCTCGTGATGAGAATTATTTTATAAAAGATTGGATTCAGTTTCATGTGTTGGCTGGTGTTGAAAAGTTTATTATTTATGACAATGAAAGCAGGACTCCATTACGCGAGACTTTAGCAGAATATATAGAATGCGGCCTTGTTCAGCTTTATGAAATAAAGGGTATTTCCCCGCAGCAGCAGGCATATCAGCATTGTCTTGATAATCACGGTTTTGATTTCAGATGGCTGGCTTTTATTGACATTGATGAATTTATTGTTCTGAAAAAGAATGAGAATATTCACTCTTTACTGGTTTGCTATGAAGACTACGCCGCTCTGGCTATCAATTGGGTTATGTTCGGTTCGAGCGGCTATATCAATAATCCGCCTGTTCCAATCGCTCTGCATTTAAAAGAATTAGTCACTTATAAGATGCCAAATTCAACTATCAAGTCTATTGTTCAGCCAAGGTATGTTGAAAGGGCGAATCTAAGCCCTCATTTTTTTAGTTATGTTGCAGGTCGTAATGCTGTAAATGAATTCTACATCCCTGTTCACGGTAACAACAGCCCTGTAAGCACGCAGCTTATACAGCTTAATCATTACATCTACCGGGGTCAGCGTGAGTATCAGAACAAAGTTGATCGCTGGCACTATAATCATGATGATCTGCCCCATGAAAACCTTTGGGAAGATTTTTTCAGGCATATTTCATATAAAAAAGAACCTGATGAAAGTGTTGTTTTATTTGCTTCCAAATTAGCTAGGCTGATGAAACTTGGTAGAGTCGAAGTTTTTTCAGAACTTAATAATCATGGTCTGGAATCAAAGAAGCTGTATGAAATTATAGATTCTGTTTCAGAAGCTATAGGCCGTAAATACTATGATTTTGCTTTAAAATTGATTGTGATGGCTGAAATGCTGCATCCTGATCACTTGGAACTCACCCAGCTAAAAGCAGAAGCTCTGTTGCTCAAAGGTGAAGCAGAAAAGTCTATAGCTGTAGTTCAAAATATCTTAAAGGATAGATTTTGGTGGGAAGGATATATAATTTTATATTATTGTTATAAATATACCGGTAATATTAAATTATGCAGTGGATTGAAATATTACCTAAAAGATTTGATTAAAGTTGCTGAAAAACAGTCTGCCGAAGTGCCAGAATCTGTAAGGGCGTTGTTTAAGGATAATTCTTTACAGAATTAATTACAGGTATCTTAAAATTTAAAATGTTGAAAATGAATTATGGTGGATTCCTGAATGCTTGTTAATATAACTATGACTGCGTTTAACAGAATTGATTGTACGGTGAGATCCATTCTGGCCCTGCACAAAAATTCAGGATTCCCATTTTGTCTGACAGTTGTTGATAATAATAGTTCTGACGAAACTTCTTCTGTTTTGAATGATTTAAAAGAGAAGAATCTGGTGCATAATCATGTGCGTTTTAAAGATAATATGGGGCCTTCCTGCTCAACTAATTATGGCTGGGATTTACAACCTGCTGACTATTACATCAGGATTGATAATGACATTGTCATCCAGCGAAAAGGCTGGCTGAGAGAATTTGTCTTCCTTATGAATAAGTATTCGAGCCTGAATTTATTGTCTTTCCCCATATTCAATTCCGAAACAGATTATTCTGAAATTCTGATAAGTGGCACTGATCGTCTTTTATTTAAAAACGGGTCACATCCGGGAGGGTTGTTTTGTATTCCTAAAAGGGTTTTTGAAACTCTGGGGTACTGGAATGAAGAATATGGTTCATTCGGGGTTGAAGACGGAGACTATACTTTAAGAGTTGATCTTTCTGATATGATAAGAGGGTATTTTCCGGATTTTACATGGGGAGAACACATTGGAACCAGTGATGGGAATATTGAAGGTTATGTTGATTTCAAAAAAGCGCGGCAGCACGATCAGACCAGCCCTACAGGATTGTTTATGGTCAATGAGCTGCTATATGATCTCGGTTTAAAAAGTCTTTATGTTGATAAAAGATATATAACCCAGATTGAAGACGGTCTGATAATACATAAAATTGATACTGAAAAAGAAGCTATAAATCTCAAGTGGCAGGAAGCGGCGCGTAAGTTTATAGAAAACGATAAAACCGATCACTCCTCGAAACAGGAAGCTAGAGAGATAATAACCAAATATTATAATGAGCTGTGAGGTATTAGATAGAGCATTGATCGTTGGGAAAATGAAAATAGTAATAATTAATACATAATATAAAAAGGATTGGGCTTTTGAGTCCAATCCTTTTTTTGTTTTGCTGGAAACTACTGCACGAGAGCAATTGCCTTAGATTGGTGTTGTTACTCTTTTTTAATTTTTAACGATATCGTTTCCATAAGAATTATCTATGGAGCAAAGCCATGTTCCATCTTTAGTTTTGTTAAACACATATACGGCCTTACGTTCCGTTTCAGGTAGATTTGGTGCGGAGATAACAGTGTTCGCATGTACCAGAGCTGTGTCTCCAGATTCAAGAATAGTCATCCCATTCTGTTTTACTTGAAGTCCGTTTTTAAAATATTGGGCTATTGCTTCAAAAGCTTTGCGAATGGCATCCCTGCCTTGGACTGTTCTACCCGGTTCCACAACCAGTACTGCTGTTTCGGTGTAGATGTTTATTAATGTGTCAAAGTCTTCTGCTATTATTGCCTTATCAGCCTTTGCTATCTGTATCTCAACTGGATGTCTGTTCAATTTTATTTTCCTATGGTTAGAGTTTTTTTCTATAATAATTAGCCGCAAGTGCGTTTATTCTTTTCAGGTCGGTACCGCTTGCTGGCTAAGAATTAATTGCAGCGTATTTGTAAAAAATCAATTGCTCGAAATTATAAGTAAAAATTTTAGATCCCATTCTGCAATAGTTGTGGTTCATGTTTATTTACATGATAAATAAAATAATAATTTCTCTGAAAGCGCTATAGCCCTTCATTCAAATTTCTTTTCTGGCCTAAAAAATGCTTGATTTTAGCTAAGAAAGCTTTTGGATTGTGACCTTTTTAGGCTGCTGGATATAATTATTTGGAAT
Source organism: Maridesulfovibrio bastinii DSM 16055 (assembly GCF_000429985.1). NCBI lineage: Bacteria > Pseudomonadati > Thermodesulfobacteriota > Desulfovibrionia > Desulfovibrionales > Desulfovibrionaceae > Maridesulfovibrio > Maridesulfovibrio bastinii. The sequence goes on along the minus strand of NZ_AUCX01000008.1, from coordinate 154,650 downwards.
GAATAATTATTATTAAATATGAGAAATTTTTATAAGCCGGTATTTTTTTCCGAGGGGAAAATGTTTCGGTGAAAAAGGTGCATAATCCCAAACGAACATACTTAATGGGAGAAACGATATGCAGAAAATTACATCTGCCTGTAGCCAGAAGATACTTTCTTTAACGAATTCATGGAAAGGTTCTGAACAGCAGAATGCTTCTCCATCTTTTTCTTCCTTGTTGTTTAGTCAGCCCATAGCAAATGCTGCTGATGGAGCAGATTTGTTTAGTAAGTTAGAACAAGACTCATGGCAGGGGATGGTCCAAAAGAGTGCCGATTGGGATGCCAGTGAGTTTCTGCATAATTTTTTTGAGATGCAAATGGCAGGGTACAACCATGGAGATTCAGGTAGCAGTGATGAAATCAGCGTCTCGTCTTCTTCGGGAACAACGGTGAGTCTCAAAATTCAACCTCCAGATATATTTGGAAATGATGCCGGAGTGGAGGATACATACTCTGCAACTGTAACTACCGTCAGTGGTTTGCAGTTTGATCTGGAGATTAGTGATGATGCTCGCATTACCGATACGGATGATGGTGGAGTATCAGTGACCTTTCGGGGCAGTGGTGAAGTTCATATTTATGATGCTTCTGGTAATAAGACTGTGCGCAAAGATTCCACGGATACATTTACTGGTACTGACAGGGACGATATTTTTATAAATTTACGTGGTTCAGAAGTTGATGGCGGAGCTGGTAACGATTCCATTATAAATTTTGCTGATAATGCGACTCTACGCGGTGGGGATGGTGATGATGAAATTATTCTAGCGCGGAGTGTTGCTGGAAATACTATAGCTACCGGTCCTGGCAATGACAGCTTGAGAGGACATGATATCACAGCTTCGCATGTTGATATGGGAGAAGGTGATAACTCTGTTGAATTTAACAACCTGGGTCAGGGCAGCTCTATGACCCTAGGTGATGGAAATAATAAAATTGATATAGGAAACGTCTGGAATGGCAGCTCTGTGAAAATAGGGAATGGAGATAACCAGTTGGATATCAGAGGTATTCGAAACAATAGTTCCGTGATTGCTGGTAGCGGAGATAATTTTTTGAAAACTAACGGTATCCACGCAAACAGTTCTATTCTCTTTGGCGACGGCAACAATGAAATTGATACTACAAGAGTGAGTGAAAACAGTTCCATAGCTATGGGCAACGGAAACAATGTTATGGATGCCGTATACGTTACGAAAAACAGTGCCATAAAATTTGGTGATGGAAATAATGAAATTGGCATTCAAAGTGTTAGTGACCAAAGTGCTGTGATTATCGGCAATGGAAATAATGAGATTGATACCGATAGTGTCTGGCAGGGTAGCTCAATGACGGTTGGAGACGGCAACAATAAAATTTCAACTGAGCTTATTAAAGATGAATGTTCAGTCACAATAGGTGATGGTAATAATCAGATTAAATCAAGGTCTGTCGATGATAGTAGTTCACTTACTATAGGGAATGGAAATAACGATTTGGATATTATAGGTGTTAAATATAACAGCTCTGTAACACTGGGGTCCGGTGACAATTTCATATCAATATATGATGTCTCAAGGCAGAGTGAAATAAACATTAACAATAAAAATAATCAGACCAATATTTCACGCATTAGATCAAGCATCATTAATGCCGGATCAGATAAGCGTTACTATAGCTTAGGACGATATATTAAAGCTTAGTTTTATAGTGTCGTTGCAATTTAATTTGTATTCTAAATAGTTGCCGTATTTTTATAATTTTTAAATGCTGACGGGCAAATGGAATCCTAACATTGAACATGCTTCATTTCTTAAGCGTTTAATAATTTGTCTTCGGGTACGAATGGTCGTTTCGGGGATAATATCCACTGAGGCGGTCCATCCAGGATTTGCGATATGGAGCGGATGCAGAAAAGCATCACCAACGATAAGAGTTGATTTGTTACCATCGTTCACCTCTACACCAATGTGGCCGGGAGTATGCCCCGGAGCAGCAAAGAGTTTTATATTCGGAGTGATTTTGAAGTCCATCGGAACAGCTTTAATTTTACTGGAATATCGCGTCAGAAATTGCTCGGCTGTGGTACGGATCATTTTCTTGATTTCATGAGGAATATTTATTTCATCAAGCTTAGGGTTGCTGCTCCAATAATTCAATTCAACTTCGGACAGCAGTAGGTTGGCATTAGGGAAGATCATCTTACTGTCATCAATAAGAAGTCCGGCAATGTGATCCGGGTGCAGGTGGGTGATAATAACTGTATCTATATCTTCATGGGTTACGCCCTCTTTTTTAAGATTGTTGTGAAGCTGGCCCGCCGTTGGAACCAGCTTCCCTGCACCTGTATCCACAAGAATTTTTTGTGCCCCATCCGTAATCAGAGTCGGAGTATAAGGACTTTTCCACTCTTTCCAATCATTGCTTCGAGCTGGAATATTTTTAATGTTTTCCGCACTGACTTTTGGGAAAAGGAGTTCCCGTGGTTCAGTATAAATATGATATCCGTCTGAAATCGGCAGAATTGATATCTTGCTTACCATAGCATTACTTAAACCGCGGTAATGGAAGGTTTCAGTGATTCAATCAGTCCTTTAACCTTTTCGGTAATGGAAGCCAGATCATTTTCATTTGGACGGTTACTGATATCTCCCAGCCTTCCTTCGGTATTATGGTGCTTGAGTTTTGGAACGTGATAGGCCCCGGGAATATACCACTCTGCGGCATTGGTTAAACCAAGATGGTCGAACAGTTGGCCCATATATTTAACCGCTGGGATGGCTTCATTGATACCGGTATGACTTCCGCCAAAGGTGCAGTAGACAGCATAATACTTACCGGACAAGCGCGGTGATCCCGGTTTAAAAAGGCCAGTCCCTCCAAACTCCTGCATGTTTTCCTTGGCGCGTTCACCTAGCCATTCAATCATCGCTTTTCCGGGTAGCCATGCGTAAACTCCAGATCCGATAAAAATTAAATCATACTCAAGGAGCTGCACGCTATCTGCTCCCGGCTTTGCTTGCATTGTTTTGACATCGCAACCGGCATCCTTTGCAGCTTTTTCAATCGTTTCCGCAACCTTTAATGTGTTTTGTGTCTGTGAATGGTAAAGATTCAGTACTTTCATGTGCTTCTCCTTTTTTTGTTTGTAGACCTAACAAAAATATTAAAAAAAATCAGTCCAACTTATATTTAAATATCACCACAGCTGAATTCTTCTGCAAGTTTACGCATTTCTTTAAAAGCGAAAGAAAATCTATTCAGAATGTCTTCAGCATCATCTCCGTACTTTTGAACAAACAGATCGAACATTCGCTGATGGTGCATCTCATGTCCTTTGAGAGCAACTTTTCCGGATTCTGTTAATATCAGCGGGACTGCTTTGGCGTTATCAGCTAGGGTTATTTTGCTGACGAGTCCTTTTCGAGATAATCTGTTAATGCGTTCAGATATAGTCGGTTTGGAGACAGCCATAAGTTCTGCAAGCTTTGTAACAGTGATCTCTGGATAATTTCCTATTGCTTCAATGGTATGAATTTCCGCAGGGTAAAGTCGCTGTCCTGTTCCGAAATCAACACCTCCCTTGTGTTGCGCATTGATAGTATCAACCAGATCCATCAAGGTACACTGTACCTCTTCAAAATTGTTTCTCAGTTTATTCATAAGAATTATTGTAAGTATACCTAACAAAAAGTCAAGACAAAATTTGAGATACACTTTTGTCATTCAATTAGGAGGGGTATAAAAGTCTCTATGACTCTAAAAAGTTTTTCTAGACGCGGGCTATTTTGTTGGATTTAGTCTTGCTCGTGGTGAGGATTCGTAAAGTCCGTGAGGTTTAAGAAAAGATGGGGATGGTTATAGTAAGAGCATTTTGTTAAACTATATTCAATCTAATATTATAATCGTATGGCCTAAAATAATTTTTAATTGAAGCAGTACCACAATAATCGAACCTGATGGTCGATATGGTAGGGGCTAAGTGTTGCAGAATATTTAAGCTATAAAAATTATCAAATGAGATACATTAGCTGGTATATATCTTAAAGTTATATGATGGCATTGTTGGTTTATTAAATTTTATGCATTTTAGCGCAATTAAAAACGGCATTTAATTTACTTAAATGCCGTTTTTAATTCATTAGGCCTTTTTGTAATAGTATGCCAAGCTGATTAAAACTATTCTGCTGAGCTATCTGTGCTTATTGCATTGAAGCCGCATTCGTCTTCGCAGGCTCCGCAATCAACACAGTTATCATTTATCTCATAATAGTTTTTTCTATCAGGGTGTACTATAGCATCAGCAGGACAGACGCTTTGACATGCTCCACAAAACTGACATTCCTCAGGGTCTATTTTATGCATATTTTCTCCTTTAACGTGATGATATTGATTAAATATGTTTTGTATTGTTGTAGCATTGTATTATTATGTCAATTAAAACATGCAATATATATTTTTTAGATGAAAATTATATACATTAGAAACTTTATAAGTATGTCTGATGCTAAAATTGTTAAACTACAAGACAAAAGTGTAGCTTGACTATAAGTAACTCTCCAATGTAAATGAATTTTATCGGCTAAGTCAGGCTAAACGTGCGTCTATTTTTCTGCGCACCAAAAGCCATACCTCTATTTTTGTTGCTTACAAGGGGCATAGTTATGTCTAAAAAAGAAGTTGAGCGTCTGCTTACCACAGGTGGAGAGAATAAAAAGGTAAAGGCTAAGTACAACGCCATTCCCTCTAAAGAAGCCTTTGTGGCAGCTGCTATTGAGGATGGTTACGATTTTACAATCGAAGAGTTGGACGAAGTGCTTAAAGAGTCTGGTGATGACTTCACAACGTTCGGCAACCCTCCTGCCCGTTCGATCTGGTGGGCCTAGAACTGTGTTTTGAGCATTGCTGGCTCTCATTTTCTACTTGAGAGCTAGCAATAACAATTTTTTGTATTAAGAACCCTGAATTGTTATAATATTTAAAAATCAGCCTGCTTTTTTCGCACCTGCCAAACAATAGCCTTCTGTTTATTCTGCCTGTCTGTATTTTTTCACATTGAGAGTCTTTAGCAGCTCGCCATAGCAAGTTTTTAAGTCTAAAATTCATTATATTTTTAGTTGAGGTCCTGAATTTGTAATATTCATCGAATTACGGGCTTAAAAACGTATATGCAGCTTTATTGTATTTTAATGCCGTGGCTAATGATCCCATCAGTTATCTAAATAACAACCCTCAATTCTACAAAATAATTATAGTGAACGAAGATGTCATTTCCTAATTTTATGAGGATTTAGCTAATTGTTTACTATGAGGGCATACTCAAACAAAATCGACATACGGAAATAGTTCACTGCATCCCAAAGGTGGTTAATTTTATTTTAAAAAATAATTTATCAGGTCTATTTTAGTAGTTAGCTACAATAATGAAGCTAAAAATTGATCATCAAATTTTTGCTGATTGGTCATCAAAATTGGTGGGTAAGGCTTCTGAAAATGCTTTACGGTCTTCGGGATGGTAGAGTGTCGTCCAAGCAAATATTGCTGTCCTGATATTTATTGCACTGATATTAATCTTGAAAGTTTGTGCTTTAAACATAATTAAAGCATACTACACTTAAAACGTGCCTCGATGTTTTTAATATTTTCAGGAGGTTGATCGTGGATTATTTTATGACTCTTTCGCCTGTAATGCAGGCTCTGATAGCGACCTTGTTTACATGGGGAGTGACTGCTCTTGGAGCAGCTGTGGTATTTATCGGTAAGGATATAAGCAAACGGACGCTGGATATAATGCTCGGTTTTGCCGCTGGGGTAATGATTGCTGCAAGTTACTGGTCGTTGCTTGCTCCGGCTATTGAAATGAGTGAGCACATGGGTGCTTTAAAATTTGTTCCGGCTGCGGTTGGATTTGTCATGGGGGCAGTCTTCTTAAGGTTGGTTGATAAATTTTTGCCGCACCTGCATATCAACGCTCCACGTTCGGAAGCTGAAGGAGTTGAAACCAGCTGGAACAGTTCTATTCTTCTGGTGCTTGCCATTACTTTGCATAATATCCCGGAAGGACTGGCTGTCGGCGTTGCCTTCGGAGCTGTCGGAGCAGGATATGATTCCGCCACCATCGGCGGTGCAATTGCGCTTGCAATGGGTATCGGTATTCAGAATTTTCCGGAAGGAACAGCAGTTTCAGTTCCACTTCGCCGAGCTGGTTTTTCAAGAATGAAAAGTTTTATTTACGGTCAGGGTTCAGGTCTTGTCGAGCCTATCGCCGGGGTTATCGGTGCGGCGGCAGTCATAATAGCTAGACCAATTTTACCCTATGCACTGGCATTTGCCGCAGGAGCTATGATTTTTGTTGTTGTCGAAGAAGTTATCCCGGAATCTCAGGCCTCCGGTTACGGAGATCAGGCAACCATGGGCTGTATTGTCGGTTTCGCAGTAATGATGATTCTCGATGTTGCGCTGGGGTAGGGTATATTACCGTAAAATTGAAAAGTCCTATGTGTATTGATCTCTCGGTGCCTATTGTGCTTTATTAACATTTGTAAGGGCTGGCATTCTAAAATTTACAGTTATTCCCTACGATGATTACTACCACTCTGGAATATTTCCTCCTCTATGCTAATTTTAGATTATATGTTACGGGATGTGTATAATTTCTAATTATGTGTTATTTCGTGACCTTAGCATATGCGTCTAATTGGTGAGTATTTTGCCTCCCCAATGATTGAGGTGGCTATTGACGGCTTATTGGCGGCGTTTTTAGATACCCAGATGAAAATACATTCAAGGAAGATTTTCAGAAATGAACATTCTTATTCTTGGGACATCAAAATCCGGAACAACAGTTGTTTCACAAGAGATTTTTCAGTCTCTCTCTGGAAAAGTGGAGTATATATTCGAGCCCACAACTGTTGAGCCTTTTGAAATTAAGCCTGAAGCGGCCCATACAGTGACCAAAATTGTCTTTGATCATTGGGTAAATAAAAAGCAGGAACTTGCTAAGATTATTAATAATGCTTTTCCTCTGAAATTCGATAAACGCATAATTATACATAGAGATCCTCGGGATGTTTGGATAAGTGTTCTTTTGTATTATCCTTTTGACTTGAAGCGCATGGTCACTGATAAAAGCCTGTTTGCATCCTGGATTAATTTTTTACAAAAAAAGGAGCAAAATCCGGCTTCGGTTTCTTTTCTCAGTATGTGTAATTTTTTTGATTCTCTTTTCCATGTGAACTTAACTAGCAGTATGTCGAAAGTGTCTTCATTTAATGGAGGTTTTTTTCCTTTCTGCAAAAGGATAGATGTACATCACCATATTTTGAAATATGAGGATTATATCACTGGTGATACCAAAGCTCTGTCCAACTATCTGAACATGGAACTTTCTGGAAACAGAACTGTGGACGACAAGTACGCCCATACTTTTAGAACAGGAACATTTAATAATTGGAAGCGTTACTTTACTACGGAAGATGTAGAATATTTCGGCAAGCAGCGTGCAGTTCTGCAAGGCCTCGGCTATACAGATTGGGAACTTTTACAAGTGGACCACATTCCTGAAAAAGAGCTTTCCGGGTATGTTAAATTACTTTTGGAAAAGTAGAAGTACCTTTTACTGTGTCGTACTGGTTATATGGTAGGAAGCATTATCTTTTTAAGCTTCTTGTTGGGGATATGTGTGTGGGGTGCAACTGGTTTACCTAGTATATTATTCCTACTACAAAATATCCATGATTGATCTTGGAGTGAGTTTCATGCAACAGTATTTGGACAATACAAAGTATATTAACTTTCATGATAAGGGTGTGGCAGACCTGTCAAAAAATCTCAGGGGATCTCACATTGATGATGAGGACATTGCTAAAAGGTGTTTCGAGTGGGTTCGAGACAATATCAGGCATAGTTATGATTATTCTATGAATCCAGTGACCTGCAAGGCTTCCGATGTCCTTCGTTATGGGACGGGGTATTGTTATGCTAAAAGTCACCTTCTTGTGGCTATCCTCAGGGCTTGTAATATTCCTGCCGGACTTTGCTATCAGCGTTTAAGTCTTAAAGGTGATGGAGCCCCATTTTGTCTGCATGGTCTTGTTGCGCTATATTTAAAAAAGCATGGCTGGTATCGGGTTGATCCTCGTGGCAATAAAATAGGTATAGACGCTCAATTTAAAGTTCCGATTGAGCAACTAGCCTTTACAACTTTATTAAAAGAAGAAGCTGATTTACCTGAAATCTGGCCCGATCCTCATCCTTTAGTTGTTAAAGTCTTGGAAACTTATAGTACTTATGATGCCGTGTATGAAAATTTACCTGATATTGAGCTTGTTTACTTATGATGTGTGTAAAAATATTCTTTTAGTTCTGCGGCCATTATAGCCTGTTCCTTAGATATTTCTGGCAAAATCACTCCGAATTCTTCTCCACCTAATCGTCCGAATAAATCCGTTGCCCTTTAATCAATTAGAAATTTAAACTGAGCCTTAAATTTGTTTTTATTCAGCTCAAATATCGTTTTTTCACAGTCGGAATCAAGTAGAAACCATCCTAGTAAAATACTTTGAATGTACAATCTTTACCCATAAGCAGATAGTAAACAAGTCATGGAGCATGCCTTCAATGCTTTAGCCTTAGTCGGCTAATTCGGTATGTGATTTGATGTATCCTCCATACAGGGTACGTAAAACTGTTACAGTAAATTTGAATCAGGCTTGCTTGGCCTGTTCTGTTATGTTGATCAGGTGTATATCTTTAAGAGCCTGTTTTCTGGTATGCGAATAGAGCATCTGAGACAGTGGATTGCAATGGATTGCCATAAAGATTCTCCTTCAAATTTTGGTGATAAAATTTGGTGGGTATCCTGTGGGCGAGGGGGGATGCCAAGCTTAAATGTTATTATGGTGGTGAGGTGTTGGTTATAATTTGAAGTATGGCTACACTAGACAATTAATATGGTAACGGTGTAATAAGTATTATACACTAAGTTTAAATTTATGATGTCTTTCATGAGGGATTTATGAAAAAGTTACTATTAACTTGTTTTGTTTTTTTGTTTTTTGCAAATTGCGTATTAGCGACATCTGTAGAAAGTGAAATAAGAGCTTTTGCCAAAAGAGAATATCCCAATGACATACAAATGCAAGAATATGTTTATAAAAAACAGATTGTAGCTTATAATTACCTAAGGAGTGTTCGAGATATTGAAATCTTTGATATTGCTAAGAGAGAACATCCGTATGACTATACAATGCAAAAATATGAATATGACAAACAAGTAGCTGCAAAAAAATATATGAAAACAACACGTGACCAGGAAGTTAAGGTATTCTCAGTTAGAGAACATCCGTATGACTACACAATGCAAAAATATGAATATGATAAACAAGTAGCTGCAAAAAATTATATGAAAACAACACGTGACGAAGAAGTTAAGGGAATATCATTTAGAGAACATCCGTATGACTATACAATGCAAAAATATGAATATGATAAACAAGTAGCTGCAAAAAATTATATGTCACAAATTCCAAATAATGCAGCAAAAAATAAAGCAGTCCGTAAATATCCACATGACTATGCAATGCAAAAGTATATTTATGTTAAAAATGCATACTGAATAAAAATATATTCAGCCAGTTATCTTTGATGCTAGATAAAAACGAGTGACCTAAAACAGATCATAAAAATAGGCATTATTATTTGGGGCTATCTATCAGATATATTTAATCCTGTGAAGCATCGACAAGATTTCTATGGCAATGTTTACAGACGATTGCTTGTTTTTTGATTGTTTCAGCGCAATATGGACAGTCTATATAATCACCACCAGCTTTGGCTGGTACTAAGTACACAGCGATTACACCCAAAGGACAAAACAGTAATCCAATAAAAAACCAAACAAATCCACTACGACCTTTAGCTTTAGCTACTTTTGATGACCATATGGCTGGAATAAAATAAAGTAATAGAGCGAAAAGAGCTTTGAGTTCAGGTCCACCTATGCCAAACATTAAGAAATCCTAATAGATTAAGGTTGGATGTTTCGTTTTCGCATTTCCATTAAAACATTACGTCTGACACGGGTTAAATTATTAATTTGTCCTTTATAGTATCCAGATACAGCACCATCACCAACTGCCTGTCCAGTAGCTTCTGCTTGCGAAAATGTGACACGGTGAGGAGTGCTATGAACTGAATCTAAGTCTCGATCTAAATCTGCTATAGCATCATTAAGTTCATAATAAAACTCAACTAACTGATCATTTGTCATATTATGCATGTCTTGGCTTTTAGATTTTAATGCTAGAGTTGAACATCCAAAGAGAGATATTATTAGTAATAAGCAAGCCAAAAATATTATTTTTTTCACTTTTACCTCTAGGGAATATGTGTGGTGGTTTTACTGAAAAAATAATAAATCTATATACAAAAAAAGGTCAACATCTAAACGAATGAGATTGAAGTGCAAAAATGTTTTTTTACCAAAGAAAATTTATGAATGACTACAAGGTTCCATCGGAATAAGTTCGTTGGCTCATGTAATCTTGAGTTTTAATTGTGTGCATTCCTTGATACCCACCGCAGTAACACACCCCGAATGTACAATCTTTATCCATCTCCCGGAACGATAACTCCGTAAGATACTAAGGTTTCTATTACTTTCGCCAAAGGCAACCCAACTACGTTGGAGTATGAGCCTCTGACTTCTTTTACCAGAAAGGCTCCCTTTCCCTGAATCGCATAGGCTCCTGCTTTGTCGTATGATTCTCCAGTTGCTACATAGGCTTCTATAATTTTTGTATCACAGTTGATGAAATCAACTTCTGTTATCGCATGGAATTTATTTATTTCTCCGTCAGGCGTTATGATTGCGCATCCGGTTATAACTTTATGTGTTTTCCCCAGTAATGAGGAAACCATTCTGAGGGCATCATTTTTATCTGTGGGTTTTCCTAGAATATTTTGACCTTCAACCACGACAGTATCCGCACCCAGAACATAGTTTCCGGGCATTTGCGAGAAAATGCTTTCAGCTTTGGCTTGAGCTAGGCTCTTGGCATATTCTTCGGGGAGCTGACCTTGTTGCGGTTCCGGTTCTGCTTCTGTGGAAGGGTGGATTGTGAAGACTATTCCAGTGTTTTCCAGCAGTTCTTTCCTTCTTGGTGAACCGGAAGCTAGGATGAAAGGTTTCATTGTCTTAAATATCATATAGTTGTCACCTTTAATTATTCATGTGTTTTTGTATTTCGATAAGTAGATTATTTGTCTCCATGGAACAACTGTAAATTCTCGGGAATTTCTTATCATTTTTTTGACGCTTTCTTTAGATTTCCACTCTTATTAAACCAAAAAATATAGTTATTAACTAAAGTTATCGTGCATGGCACATGCTTTGCTGTATGATTGTCAATAACATCAAACAGCATACAGGTTGTGCGGAGAATATGATGCGTGATGATAAATTTTTAGAAGAACTCGGCCTTGCAGAACTGGATTCATCTGAATCTTCTTCTGGCGGTATAAATGACTGGTCAGTGCCATGGTCTGACTTGATGATGGTTATGTTTGTTCTTTTTGTTGTGCTGTTTATTTACAGCCAGTCCAAAGAGAACATTAAAGTCATATTCAGCGGTAACGCTGAAAGTGGTGTCTCGAGCAGTCCCGTGGACAGTCTTATTGACAGTATTTCCATGCATAGAGCCGGGGCTTCACCGGACAGCAAGGTTGAGCTTCCTCCACAGCAATCGCTCTTTCGCAGTAGTTCCGGTGCGGTCAGCGTAAATACAGGTGATGACGGTGAAGTAAAAATCGTCATGCGCGGCGATACTTTTTTTGCACCCGGAAAAGTTGAACTCGATGGTATCTCACGCAAGTATCTTGATGAAATAGTTGGCATTCTGGAAACTAATCGACACGCTATACATGTCATTGGTCATTGTGATGACACTGATATTTCAAAAATCGGACGAACCGCAGCATTTGAGCTTTCAGCAGATCGGGCTGCAAAGGTTGCTGAATATTTAATAGGATTCGGGGGAATTGACCCCGGACGGTTTATGGTGAGCGGCAGGGGGGCCACAAAGCCGGAGTTACCGTCAGCTGTTCAGAAAGTGTCAGGAAACAACCGTAGGGTGGAAATATATATTTTAAATACCGGAAACAAAGATTCTTAGAGGAGACCGGCTATGAATAAAAAGAATTTAATTGGAATATTGGCAGCAGGTCTGGTTTTCGCCGGTAGTTTCTGGATTAGCGGCGGGCTGGCTATGTATTGGAATTTTGCCGCACTCGCCATTGTCCTTTCCGGTGTGGCTGCTTCCTTATTGCTCAGTTATCCTTATGAAGAGATTGCCTCCGCAGTTAAAACAGCCAAAGTATGCTATGCTGACGAGGAAATTAGTCGTGATGAGGTTGTGAGCAGCCTGATAGGTTTAAGCGTTAAATCCAGAATGGATGGAATGCTTTCCCTTGAGAAGGCCGGAAAGGAAACAGAGTTACCATTTCTTAAAAATGCGTTGATGCTGCTTGTTGATAATTTTGATGAAAAAGAAATTAAAGACTGCCTCAAGACGGAAATGTCCTTTTTGTATATGCGCAGAATGGGTTGTGAAAGGATTTTCAACACAATGGCCAGATTTGCTCCGGCATTCGGTGTGGCCGGATCGGTTATAGGTCTTATTGGGTTGTTGATGGGTATAGAAAATCCTCAAGTGATATTAAAACATATCCCAATTGCTTTTATTTCAACTCTTTATGGTGTAATATTAAGCAATATGATTTTTGCTCCGATTGCTGAAAATATCAGGCACAGGACCAGAAATGAGCTTATAAACCAAAAAATGATTCTTGAAGGAATTCTGGCCATTAAGCAGGAACAGAATCCTTTTAAACTGGAGCGCAAGCTTATTGCTTTCCTTAGTCCTGAGGATCGTGAGCAGAAATCTGAAGAACTCAGAAAGCTGACCAGACGTTACATAAAAATGAAAAAGAAAGAGAAAGCTGAGAAGGATACAATCCTGCATGAGGTTCCACTGGTTAAGGCCTCATAGTCAATAGCTGTATCTTTTTAAATTTAGTAAAAGCGGCATCTGAATTTCAGGTGCCGCTTTTTGTGTCATACCTGTGAAAGATGACCTTTAGTTGATGCGCTTGAAAAAAATCTGGTGTACTTTTAAATTATAAATAAACAAATTTATATTAAGCAATGCGGGTAGGGGATGAAAAAAATTTTTGTAGTTGATATCGGCGGCACAAACAGCAGATTTGCTGTCTTTGAAGCCGAGAATGATGGGGATCTGCACTTAAAAGATAGTTTGTGGCTTTCAAGCCTTGCGGTTCAATCGTTCGACGAACTTCTTCTTGAATTGAAATCTAAGAATTTCCCCTGTTCCGGGGGTGACTTTGATGCTCTGGTTATTGCCATAGCCGGGCCGGTAAAAAATGAGGCCGTCTGCAAAGCCACAAATCTGGATTGGGGAGTGGATACAATTGTTAATAAAAATTATGGCTTCGCCACGGCAATTGTAATTAATGATTTTGTGGCACAGGCTTATGCCTGTAGAACTGCTGCCGTTGAAAATATAAAGTCCGTGCAGGATGCGGAAGTGGATTATTCCGGTGCTGTAGGTGTTGTCGGAGCCGGAACAGGCCTTGGGCATTGTGCGCTGGTTCCGGTCTCAAACGGTGGATATATTGCAGTACCTTCGGAGGCTGGGCATGCTTCATTTGCTTTTGAAGGTAAAGATGAAATTGATTTTGGAAAATTTATACGCATCAAAAAAAATATTTCATATTGTTATGGAGACGTTGTGCTGACCGGAACAGGACTCCAGCTTCTTCATCTTTTTTTAACCGGAGAGGATTTATCCCCTAAAGAAATCGGTCTAAAAATGGCGGCCGGCGGTGAAACGCTGGAATGGTATTCAAGACTTTATGCCAGAAGTTGCCGGAATTACGCTTTGTCCGTGATGTCCACAGGAGGACTTTTTATCTCCGGAGGAATTGCGGCTAAAAATCCTTATGTATGTGAGCATCCCGAATTTTTAAAAGAGTTCAGGAACGCTGAAAAAATGTATGACTTCTTATGCACTATTCCTGTATTTTTAAACGATAACCAGAACAGTGGAGTTTATGGTGCGGCTTATAGAGGCTACCTAAGGCTCTGCCGTGGTTTGTGATTATGTCATTTGACTATGATCTTGGAATTATCGGTGCTGGGGCGGCCGGCCTGACTGCTGCCGCAGGGGCTGCAAAGCTTGGAGTTAAGACTCTTCTTATTAATAAAGAGGAGCAGCTTGGCAGAGACTGTCTTCACGGTGGATGTGTCCCCAGTAAAACTTTGATAGCAACGGCTAATGCCCGAAAGTTGATTACTGAGGCCCATAAGTTGGGCCTGCCGGAAGTTGAGCAGTTACCCGTTGATTTCAACGCCGTCAGGCAGAGAATTTCAGATGTTATCGGAAAAATACAGCTGCATGATTCAGTGGAAAGGTTCACCTCTCTTGGGGTGGATGTGTTTGCCGGAAATGCTTCTTTTTTGGACAGGAATAATGTGCAGGTTGAAAATAAGACGTTCAGTTCTGCAAAATGGCTGATTGCAACAGGAAGCTCTCCGAAAATTCCCAGTATACCCGGTCTGGAAAATATATCGTATAATACTGCTTCAGACATGTTCTTTCTAAATAAACTGCCACAGCATCTTTTGATCCTTGGTGGCGGTCCTGTTGCTGTTGAAATGGCGCAGTCTTTTGTGCGTCTTGGCAGCAAAGTTTCAGTTATTCAGCGCAGCAGGCAGATACTGAGCAGGGAAGATGAGGACATTGCCGGGATGGTTGGTGATATTCTTGTCTCAGAAGGTGTTGATTTACACTTGGATTCAAATATTGAACTTGTACGCAGTTCCGGGCAGCTGGTTGAAGTTATTATAAAAAAAACTGCCGGGCTTGAAGTTATTTCTGGAGATTCTCTGCTTGTAGCAATGGGCAGAACTGCAAACACTTCCGGACTTGGGCTGGATAATGCCGGAGTGCGTTTTTCGAGCAGCGGGGTAGACACTGATAGTTACATGAGAACATCCAGCAGGAATATATATGCTGCCGGTGATGTTGTCGGTAAGCACATGTTCACTCATGCCGCGGGGTATGAAGCAGGAATTGTCATAGCGAATGCTGTTTTCAGGATTCCACGAAAAGTTAATTATCATTGGATGCCAAGGTGCACCTATTGTGAACCGGAGCTGTCCTGCATCGGATACAATGAAAAAATGGCCGGAGTAGACGGACTGAAATATCGAGTTATAACAGAAGATTTTTTATCGAATGACAGGGCCGTAACAGAAGGTCGCAATGAAGGAATAATAAAGCTTCTGCTAGGGCGCAGGGGTAAAGTTTTAGGTGTCCAGATTCTTGGGCATCACGCAGGAGAACTGCTTGGAGAATGGATTTCATCCTTAAATGGCAAGGTTGGTCTTTCAACTCTTGCCGGGGCAATCCATCCGTATCCTACTTATTCTGAAATCAATAAGAAAATTGCCGGTGTTTTACCGGGCGAGAAAATTTTCTCGCCCGGTATCCGTAAAATTTTAAAGTTGTTATTTTCCTACAGGGGCAGATAATTCTTCACTTCTTGTTCCAAGGTGTGCCGCAAAGAATTTTTCCATAGTCCGATAAAAATCAAACCTGTTTTCTTCGTTGTGGAAGCCATGCCCTTCATTTTTTTTGACCATGTATTTTACTTTGATTCCCTGTTTTTTTAGAGCGTTGACTATCTGATCTGCTTCATCCTTTTTTACTCTGGGGTCTTTTGCTCCCTGTGCTATGAAAAGTGGAGCCTTGATTTTATCGGCATGAAAAACAGGTGATACTTTTCGTAAAAGTTTTTTATCTATCACCGGGTTACCGATCATTTCGTACATTTGAATTCTTGCCGGTTCCCAATAGGGAGGAATAGTCTGGAGCAGGGTGAATAGATTTGATGGTCCCACATAATCAACTCCGCAGGCATAAAGATCCGGGGTGAAAGCTAGTCCTGCAAGAGTTGCATACCCACCGTATGAAGCCCCGTAGATAGCGACACGTTTAGGGTCGGCAATTCCTTTCTTGATAAGCCAGTGCGCTGCGTCGGTCAGGTCATCCTGCATTTTCAGACCCCACTGCTTGAAGCCGGCTTTCCAGAAATTTTTACCATATCCTGTAGAGCCTCGGTAGTTGACCTGCATAACGGCCATTCCACGGTTGGCAAGAAACTGTACTTCGGGGTTGAATCCCCACATGTCTCTGGCACTGGGACCGCCGTGAGGCAGAATTACCACAGGAATATTTTTGCGGCTGCCATATAGCGGCAATGTAAGGTAACCATGAATTTTGAGACCGTCACGGGCATCAAAAGAAACTGGCTGCATGTCAGACATCATCTTTTCGTTAATCCAAGGGCTGACATCAGCTATCTTTGTCAGTTTCATGGAAGGATAATCCAGAAGGTATGCTGCACCGTGGCTTTTATCGGAATAAGTCCTGACAATATAACGATTTTCATCACGATTGCGAGAGGTTAGGACTACGCTGTATCCTTTAAGCTTCTTTTCCAGAAAATTTTGTATGTCTTCCCTTTTTTTATCAAACAGCACCAGATGCATTTTGTCGGTATAATATCCTGCTCCGGTTATGACTTTCCTTTTTTTTGAGCGAAGCAGGATGTCCGCATCTACATCCGGGTGTTCAAAAATAAGGTGCTCAAGCTTTGCTGTATCTGGGTTAAAAAGATAGATTGCGGTCTTATCACGACCGATGTTTGTTGAGACATATAAATCCTTGTTGTCGAAGCTGAAAAAGATGGGATCAAAAGATGTTTTAAAGTCCGTTTTGATTATTGGTTTGAATTTTTCATTTTCGTTTTTTCTGTAAAGAATAACATTGTTTGTACCCTCAATTGCAATTGCTATTCTTACCCGGCCGTCATTATCTGTCATCCAGCCACTGATGTTGCCGGGATTTTTGGCAACCATTTTTATTTTACCGTTCAACACGTTGACCTTGTATACGTCAAATATTCTGGGATCTCTTTTGTTCATTTCAATAAGAATATGACTGTCGTCGTTTTCAAGATCATCAACCAGTCCGGTTCTGGTATTCTTGAAAGGAGTCAGGTCTTTTGTTTCAGATCCGTCAATCGCCGCGCAGAAGGTATGAAAATTTTCATCTCCGCCGAAATCTCTTGCATAGGCAATGTGCTTGTTTCCGACCCAGTAATAACCGGAAATATCTCTATTGGTGCTGGATGTTATTCTATGTGCTTTGCTCTCTCCAAGAGTTTTAACAAATATATTCATCCGTGATTTCCACGGGGCAAGCCATGCTATGGTGCTTCCGTCAGGTGAGATGGTAAATGCTGCTTTACCCGGATTTTTAAAAAATGTTTTCAGGGGAATTATCGGTACATTTTCTTTTGGGGTTTCTGTGGCTGTATTTTGTCCAGCACATGATGTCAGCAGGACAAGTAAAAGCAGTAGCATTCCTGTATAAGCAGGTTGATAGAAGTCTTTTTTATTTGTCATTTTAGGGTATTGGCTCAGGTGTCAATCGAAAAGGATATATTGCCGGGGCCATTTTGTTTAGAGGTTATTAGGGCAGAATCAACTCTTTTTAAGAGAGCATCTGAATCATCTCCGGGCTGGCAATGGGCTATACCGAAGTTTGCAGTAATGTTGATTTTGCCTGTGAAATCATTTTGAGCGATAATTTGTCCTAGTTTGTCGGCCAGATTGTGGGCGTTTGTTCCTGAGGTATGAGGGGCAAGAATAATAAATTTGTCTCCGCTCAATCTGTAGAGACTGTCAATACGCCTCAGGTTCTTACGCAGAAGCCTTGATAGTTCACTTAGAATTTTATCGCCGACCTGTTGTCCATGGGTCTGATTAATCTCTTTAAAACCGTTTATGTCAAGTTTAAGAATAGACAGATCAGTTCC
Source organism: Maridesulfovibrio bastinii DSM 16055 (assembly GCF_000429985.1). NCBI lineage: Bacteria > Pseudomonadati > Thermodesulfobacteriota > Desulfovibrionia > Desulfovibrionales > Desulfovibrionaceae > Maridesulfovibrio > Maridesulfovibrio bastinii. The sequence goes on along the minus strand of NZ_AUCX01000008.1, from coordinate 136,663 downwards.
ATAACGGTCAACAGCTGAAATTTCCCTTTGACTCTCTTCATAAAATTTTGTTCTTCCGGGTAGATTTGTCAGTGGATCACGATGTGACATTTCTCTCATTGTTCTCATCGCTTTATCTTTATCATTTATCAGCTTTTTGAGTCGGTCACGCAATGGAGTAAAGGAAAAATAATAATGAACAGCCATGAGAAGGCATATAGCAATGAGTATTGCGTAACCTGCTTTTGCGGTCATTTTTATTCGGCGTGTAAATGAATTTTTGGCATTTTGATGTACTTCTTCAATTTTTTCTTCAATATTCTGTTTTAATTTTAATTTTTCGAAATTATCAGTGCCAATGGCTATAGCTGAAACTTTTGAAAGAAAGTCTGCTGCAACTTTATTCAAATCTGTCTGTTCTGAAACAGTTTTATTAAGAAAGTCTTCCTTTTTAGCTGTCAGCATAATTTCATGGAGAGTTTTGTTGAAGTTGTCAGCCTCTTCCTGAATACTATCTGTATTATTGATCATGGAAATCATTATTTTATATGTTTCTATATGCAATAGATTGATATCATGTTCAAAAACGTTGAAATTATTTTGTTCTATAATTGAATTATGAAATAAAAAGATTGCTGCAAGGCACAAGCATAAAGCAAGTTTGAATGTCACGGCAGAAAAGTTCTTTTTTGTTTTATAATTATTCATATTCAGTCTATAACACGATGATGATTTTGCTTCTACTGCTTTCAAAACATAAATCAGAATTTTTAATAAAAAGCTTATGCTGATTTTAATTATGTTAAACTCTGGATCATGTTTCCGGTTTTGACCGGCATAGGGTTAATGTTGTATGAACAAAATGGCTGAACTGTTTTGGAGTATATTTTTATGTTGCCCTGTCAGAATCCTTGAGATAGGGTCTCGTCCTTCAAAATGATTGATTAATTTTTTTCAACAATCTGCCGGGTGGAAGACCGCTTGGTATGAGTAGTGGCAGGACCATTCTTTTATAGAATGTTGAATTTTGAACAAAGCTTGTGTTTACAGCTTTTCAAGATGTTCTGATAATTGCCCGACAGGTTAATTTTTATATTTATTCATCTGAAGGAGAAATGTGTGTCAGGGGCTGACAGGTATAGAAAAACATTCCCTGTTTCCTGGGAACAATTACAAAGAGATTGTCGTGTTCTTTCATGGCGATTGCTGGATAAAGGTCCTTTTGACGGTATACTGGCAATTACCAGAGGTGGACTTGTTCCGGCAGCAATTCTTGCCAGAGAACTTGATATAAGAACTATAGACACTATCTGCGTTTCAACATACGACTGGAAAACGCAGACTAAAAAAGCCACGGTTCTCAAAGGATTTGAAGGCAGCGGCAAAAACTGGCTGCTTGTGGACGATCTTGTCGATACCGGAAAGACTGCTAAAATTGTCAGGGATATGGTTCCCGATGCTCATTTTGCGACTGTCTATGCCAAGCCGGAAGGCCGTCCGCTGGTTGACACATATATAACTGAAGTCAGTCAGGATACCTGGATTCTTTTTCCATGGGATGCTGAAACACAGTTTGTGCAGCCGATAATCAAGAACTCTGAGTCCTGATATCCATAAGTTTTTTTTATTCGGGGGTGGGGTTGGCCCTTCCCGAAGAGGATTGAGGCAGGCCGGAGGGGCCGAATTTGTTCAATTTTCAAGGAGTAAGATGATGCGTAAACTTATGTTTTTCATCATTGTGACAATTTTATCAGTAGTACTTGCTTCGGCAGCTTTTGCTGGAGAGAAAAAAGAAGTTAAAGCAGGATTTGTTTATGTCTCTCCTGTTGGAGATGCAGGCTATTCCTATGCACAGGATCTCGGACGTAAAGCTATTGATCCATTGCCATGGCTCAAGACAGCTTATGTAGAATCCGTACATGAAGGAACTGATGCTGAACGTGTTATTCAGAATTTTGCACGTAAAGGCTTCGATATTATCTTTGCAACCAGTTTCGGTTACATGGATGCAATGGTTAAAATTTCTAAAAAATTTCCTAAAACAGCCTTCATGCATTGCTCCGGTTACAAGACCACAAAAAATTTGAGCACATATTTCGGACGCATGTATCAGGCCCGCTACCTTACCGGTATCGTTGCAGGTTCAATGACCAAGAGCAATATTATCGGTTATGTTGCAGCTTATCCTATCCCTGAAGTTATTCGCGGTATTAACGCTTTCACCCTCGGTGTACAGTCAGTTAATCCTAAAGCTGAAGTAAGAGTTGTCTGGAGTAAAACATGGTATGATCCGGCTCTTGAAAAAGACGCCGCTATCAGCCTTCTTGATATGAATGCAGACGTAATTGCCCAGCATCAGGATTCCCCCGGACCGCAGGAAGCAGCTCAGGAACGTGGCAAATATTCAATCGGCTACAATTCAGATATGTCCTCCATGGCTCCGAAAGCCCACCTTACAGCAGCTGTATGGAACTGGGGCCCGCTTATGAAGGAAGCTGTTGAGCAGGTTCGTGCCGGAACATGGAAAGGCGGAAAATCCCTGTGGGAAGGAATGGACAAGGGTGTTGTAGGTATTTCTCCTATGAGCTCTGCAGTGCCGCAGTCCGTCAAGGATAAAGTCAATGCTGTTAAAAAGCAGATTGTAGATGGTTCTTTCCATGTCTTTACCGGACCTATTAATGGTCAGGATGGAAAGGTTAAGGTTCCGGCCGGAACTACTATGGCTGATAAAGACCTTCTCGGCATGACCTGGTTTGTTCAGGGCGTTGTCGGAACCACGGAATAGTGAATTTATATGTTAGGTTATCGTTTGCAGAAGCGCGATGAGCCTTGGAACTGGGGCGCCCCGATAGTTGTCGTGGGCGCTCTGGTTTTTTCCTTAGGTTTGAGCGCGCTGTTACTCAAAGTTCAGGGCAAGTCGGCATTGGACGGGCTAATGGTACTCTGGCAGGGTTCCTTTGGTGCTTCATGGGCATTGGAAGATGCTCTTCTTAAATCTATTCCGATTTTTCTATGTTCTCTTGGTGTAGCCATCGCGTTCAGAATGCAGGTCTGGAATATCGGTGCCGAAGGACAGTTTGCTTTAGGAACAATCGGAGCTACCTGGGCTGCACTGACTTTTCCTGATTCGCCAGCTTATATTTTATTGCCCCTTATGTTTATTGCCTCAGGACTATTAAGTGCATTCTGGGCATATATTCCTGCTGTCTTAAAATTGAAATTGAAGGTTAACGAGATCATCAGCACTCTCATGCTGAATTATATCGCTATACTTCTGCTTGATTATCTTGTTTTCGGAATATGGAAAGACCCGAACGGATACGGTTTCCCGATGACTGCTGAGTTTTCACCTTCGGCTGTAATAGGTCAGATCGGTGATAGCCGCCTTCACTGGGGATTTGTTTTCTGCATTGCTGCCGGTTTTGCCATGTGGGCTTTTCTTCGTTTCTCACGGCTGGGATATGAGATTAAAATTGCCGGTGAAGGTTTCAGAGTTGCTTTGTATTCAAGGCTGAATTTTGGTGGATTGACCGTTTTAGTAATGGTTGTCTCAGGTGCTTTGGCCGGATGGGCAGGATTTATTGAAACTTCCGCTGTAGTAAACAGGCTTCAACCCAGTGTTATGGTCGGGTATGGGTATACAGCTATTGTTGTTGCATGGCTTGCAAGGCTGAAACCTCTATACATCGGTGTGGCTGCCTATCTTTTGGCTGCTCTCAGGGTCGGAGTTGAAAATTTACAACTGGAACTCCAGGTCCCCGCGGCTTTCGGATCAATTCTGGAAGGGTTGATTTTGCTGACGGTTCTGGCTGGACAGTTTATACTTACGTATAAGTTTGTGAAGAAAAATTAAGGGTCGGATTTCCCTGTGAATGAAAAGTCTATACGGGTGTAATAAGCATGCTTGAAAGTTTTATAGTTCCATTGCTGGCGGCAACAGTACAGTCTGGGACACCTATTCTTTATGCCACGCTTGGCGAGATAATGACTGAGAAAGGCGGCATATTGAATCTAGGTGTTGAGGGCATGATGAGTGTAGCTGCTTTTGCGGCCTTTTTTGCCAGTATGACTACTGGAAATCCATGGATCGGCTTTTTATGCGGAGGATTGGCCGGACTGCTGATGGCCGCTGTTCACGGAGTGGTCTGCATTTCATGTCTTGGAAATCAGGTCGTTTCAGGACTTGCTCTGACTATTTTCGGCCTTGGACTTTCGGACTTTTTCGGAACACCTTTTATCGGCCAGCCTGCTCCGGGATTCTCTGCTCTTAGCATTCCTTTGCTTTCATCCATTCCGATTTTAGGTAAAATCTTTTTTTCCCACGACATCCTTGTTTATATTTCTTTCATCATTCCTATCGCTTTCATGCTGTTTATGAACCGCACCAGCCTTGGTCTTGCCATCACTGCTGTGGGTGAAAAGCCGGCGGCGGCTTCGGCAGCAGGGCTGAAATCAGTCCGCTTGCGCTGGGTGGCGCTGCTGGCCGGTGGTTTTCTTATTGGTCTCGGCGGTGCTTATCTCAGTCTTGCTTATACGCATTTATGGACCAGTAATCTTTCCGGAGGAAGAGGCTGGATAGCCGTTGCTTTGGTTATTTTTGCTTTCTGGAGACCGGGAAGGGCTGTTTTCGGCGCATATCTTTTCGGTGGTGTTATGGCCTTCCAATTAAGGCTTCAAGCCATAGGAACCCATATTCCTTCTTCACTGCTTCTGATGCTTCCTTATGCTCTGACTGTTTTTGTTCTCATTTTTTCAGCATGGCGTGGAAGGGGTTCGGATGCCCCGGCTCATCTCGGAATCAATATAGAGCCTGAAGGTTAGGTATTTAAATGACTGACAACACAAAATTTATTCGTCCTGAATCCGGTTCCCCTGCTGAATATGCTTCATCTTCACCCATTGTTTCGCTTAAAGGGATAACCAAAAGGTTCGGCAAAGTTGTTGCTAATAATAAAATCGTACTCGATCTTTATCCCGGGCGTATTAAAGCTCTTCTCGGTGAAAACGGAGCTGGTAAAAGTACTTTGATGAGTATGCTTGCCGGTCGTTTTCAGCCAGACGAAGGGCATATTGAGGTTGACGGGAAGCGTGTTGATTTTTCGTCGTCCAAGGATGCGATTAATGCCGGTATAGGTATGGTCTATCAGCATTTTATGCTTGTTGATTCCATGACTGTCACTGAAAATGTTTTGCTGGGGCAGGAAGGCGGTTTTTTTGTTAATCCTAAGGAAATGAGCCGCAGGGTAAAAAAACTAGCGGAAGACTACGAACTTGAGATTGATCCTGACGCCAGAATAAACCAGCTTTCTATGGGTGAGAAGCAGCGGGTTGAAATTTTAAAACTTCTTTATCGTGAAAGCAGGGTTCTTATTTTTGACGAGCCTACTGCTGTCCTTACTCCGCGCGAAACATTCCGGCTCTTCGAAGCATTATGGGCTATGACTAGGCAGGGAAAGTCTATTGTTTTTATCAGCCATAAGCTGGAAGAAGTTATGGCCATTGCTGATGAAGTAGCTATTTTGAGGCGCGGATGTGTGGATTCTGAAGTTCCTCGTGAAAAGATTACATCAAAGGCTGATCTTGCCTGCCGAATGGTGGGAAAAGAAGTCCTTCTTGAAATAGACAGAAATGAAGTTGAAATCGGTGATAAGGTTCTAGAAGTTAAATCATTAAACGGCTTAGGACTGAAGAATATAAATATTGAAGTTCACCGTGGCGAGGTAGTGGGTATTGTCGGTGTTGCCGGTAATGGTCAGCAGGCTCTTGTTGAAGGCGTCTGTGGACTCAGAATGCCACCCAAGGATTCTGTCTTTATCATGGGCAAGGCGTGGAGAGAATTTTTTGCTAAAATGACCTGGAATCATTCTCTATCATATATTCCTGAAGACAGACTTGATCTGGCTACCGCCCGTGAGCTTGATCTTGTTGATAACTTACTGCTTACAACCCGGCAGGGATTTTGTTCCGGTCCTGTTTTGCATAGAGATAAAGCCGCAGAGGTTGCTAAAAAACTTGTTGAGGACCATGACGTAAGGCCCGGACGTATTCAGGCTTTAGCCTGGCAGCTCTCCGGCGGTAATCTGCAAAAGCTTGTTCTGGCGCGTGAACTTTACCGTGAGCCTCATTTGATTGTTGCGGAGCAGCCAACTCAGGGACTGGATATTTCCGCAACAGAAGAAGTCTGGAACCGTCTTCTTGAAGCTCGCAAGATGGCTGGAGTTCTGCTTGTTACCGGTGATTTGAATGAAGCTTTGCAGTTGTCTGACCGTATAGCTGTTATGTATCGCGGTGAGATTATGGATCAGTTCTCTGTTAACGATACTGAAAAAGTGGATAAGGTCGGTCTAATGATGGCCGGTGTCAGGGAATAATTTTATAATCTATCTCTTAATCCTGAAAACTTATTTCTTCAGTTTCAGGATTGCTATTGCTCATCTCTCTTTTTAAAAATTGGGGAAAGATTCAAAATTGTCTTTTTTCAGCCAGTAAATCTTATTTTTTTTCAATAAAGTTATATTAAAAATATATATGCACGTTTGAGCATAAATAATAATGATAAAGTGATCTAAAAAGAAGCTTTTTCTTGGATGCGTATTGCATCATCTTTGATGTTGTATGTGAATTGAATCACAAAATATGGATTTTAACATCGTTAGAAAAGTTGTTTTTAAAAGATATTTTTTAGTTGCTATGTTTTGATAGTGCCTGCATTACAATTGTTTTTCTTATTGTTGTATTGCTGGATTAATGTATTTCTTTAATTTTACATTGTGTGAATTTTTTCGCATTGTTATATTAATAGAAACTTTGCACTCCGTCTATACATTCTGCGGATATTTATCATCTATTCATTTTTATTGAAAAAAAAGCTGAAATTGAGTACAAATTGACCACTTTTATGAGGAGGATTTCTATGAAGACGCCTTTTGTTTATGTGGTCATGGCGGTTGTCTTTGCCGTCTTGATTGTGATTTACGCTACAGGCAACAATCATATCAGTGATGAAATAGCCCACATCTCTGATGAAAGCGTTGAAGTCACCAACCCTAAGCTTGTTGTTAATTTTCCTGTAAATCTTGAGTTTAAACGTCCTGCTCCTCTTGGAGTTACACGTTTTCCTCTTGTGAATTTTTCACATTTTGACCATCAGAGTCTTAACTGTGTGAAATGCCACCATACATGGGATGGTAAGAGTGCTATCAAGAGCTGTGCTAGTACCGGCTGTCATGATGAGCTCAAGCACAAGGGAGAGGATAATTCATACTTTAAGGCTTTCCACACAGCTACAAGTGATCGCAGCTGTCGTGGCTGTCACAGAAAGCTGAATAAGGAAGGAAAGACAGATCTTCAGATCACCCCGTGTGCAAACAATATCTGTCATGTAAAAAAATAAGCAGGTAGAAAAATCTTTGATTCCTCAGGGAATCATTGGGGCGAGAAAACTCCCGTCCGGCTGATGCCGGCGGGAGTTTTATATTATTGGAACAGTTTTTCAGCAGAGCAGAGATGCCTTTCAAGCTGGCTGTCAGTCAGGTGGAGTTTCTGTTGTAAAAATCGCATTGATTCGCCCGGATCAAAAAGAGGGTAGTCGCTTCCGAATAGGAGCTTCTCATGCGGATGTTTTTTTAGAATTGTTTGTAAAGAGTCGTCATCAATGTACGGCATTGCACTTGATGTATCCATGTAAACATTTGAACCGGCCAGATATTCAGCTGACCATTTCCAGTGAAATATTCCACCCATGTGGGCCGCGATTATAGTAAGGTCCGGGAAGTTACGATGAATTTCTGCAAGCTTGATCGGGCATGAGGGATTTTTTTCAGGAGGTTTTCTATCTCCAACATGGAACATTGCTATAAATCTTCCCTGAATCATCTCTAAAATTTCATAGAATTTAGGATCATTCATCCAGAAACCTTGAAAATCAGGGTGGAATTTTAATCCCTTAATGCCATGGCGTTCAAGTCTGGCGAACTCTTTTTCCGGTTCCTGATAATCAGGATGCATGGTCCCAAATGAAATTATATGCGGATCAGATTCCATCATCTGTATGGACCAGTTGTTTGCCGGGATAACCTGAGCTGGTTCTGTCGCCGCGGTATGGATTACAACTTTGTCCAGCCCTGCATTCTCAGCTCTTTTAAGAAGATCATCAACACGACCGTTTCCTACTGGGTGAATATGATAGTAATCATCCAGTTTGTTAACTACTTTGGCCGATATTTTGGGGTGCATAGCGTGAGTGTGGACATCAATACGCATAGCAGTCCTCCGTATTTTATAAATTATATTGCAAAACGAATTACAGCCCTGAACAAACCTGTTCAGGGCTGTATAAAAATTATGTTAAATTAAATTAACTGCTCGGAGAAGGTATTGTGAATATTTCTTTAAGCCAGTCAGGGACTCTCACCGGTCGGCGGCTTTCAGGGTCGACACAAGCATGCTCCGTGCTTCCGGTAGCGATGATTTTAGTTCTATCTGAATTATAAATTTCGTAGACAAAAAGTACTGAGGCTCTTCTCCATTCACTTATTCCAACTCGAATCTGAAGCTGATCATCATAGTGAGCCGGCAACCGGTAACGGCAGTTGGCTTCGCGTACAGGGAGAAAAATTCCCCTTTTTTCAACATCGGAATAACTCATACCTCTTTCACGTATGAAAAGGCTTCTGGCCCTTTCAAAAAAATGCAGATATTCAGCATAATACACGACACCCATTGCATCTGTTTCCCCATAGGATACACTATGGTTCAACCATGACTCAGGTGTTGGAAAATCATTTTTTTTATTCATCTTATTATTACGATATTCTTTTGAGAACCCATTCCATGAGTTCGTCACCTTTATTTATGTTTAACCCTGTTGAAGCAGAGTTCTTTTCACTGAAGCTGTCAAGACCTGAGTCCTCACTTCCGGGGTAATTAAGCATGAAAGGAACAGGCTCAGCATCGTGAGTTCTAATTTTTATGGGAGTAAAGTGATCGCAGGCGATAAGAAAGGCACAGTCTGAACCAAATTTTTCATATAGCGGTCCCAACACCAGAGAATCAAACCTTTCAATTGAAGCAATTTTATCTTTAACACTTCCCATGTGACCAGATTCATCAGGGCCTTCAAGATGAAGAAAAACAAAATCTCCACGACTTAAAAAGTCTACAGCAGCTTTCATTTTTCCCTCATAGTTAGTGTCTACGAGTCCGGTGGCTCCTTCGATCTCAATTACTTCAAGCCCGGAAGCACGTCCTAGACCTTTTACAAGGTCTACGGCAGATATTACTGCCCCTGTTCTTTTGAATTTGTCTTTGAAATTAGGAAGGTTCAAGGGCTTGCCCTGACCCCATGGCCAGATTGAAACTGCCTTTGTGCCGGAGTTTTTTAAAATTTCGTGTGCTTTAAAAATAATAGGCTCAAGAATTTTGCTGGCCTTGAAGGCCGCAACATCTTCAGCGATCGATTTGTTGGTCAGATCATGAGGAGGTCTTATTTCAATATCATTTTCAGCAAGTTTAGCTCCGCCTTTTATAACCAGAAGGTGGCGGTATTGGATGCCGGGATAGAATCTGACAAGCTCTGAACCAAGCTCTCTTTGAAGCTTCTCCACAATCGGGATTGAGACCTCAGAAGAGATGTGCCCGGAAGAGTAATCAAGCATTGTCCCATTTTCATCCAGTGATGTAAGATTAACCAGATTCATTCGGAAAACGAGATCATCTTTATCCAGATCAAGACCTTGAGCTGCAGCCTCAATGGGGCCACGTCCGGTGTGATATTTGAGCGGGTCAAAACCAAGCAGGGACATATTGGCAATGTCAGATCCCGGAGCCATTCCGTCAGGAACAGTTTTACATCTGCCCATGATGGATTTACGGGCAAGCTTGTCCATGTTTGGAGTTCTTGCGGCTTCGAGAGTTGTTTTGTTATTCAGCTCATCAAGGGGCCATCCGCCCATTCCGTCTTCAATAAGGAAAAGCAGTTTCATTTTAAACTTCCGATTTATTCTTTGTTCGATTGATATTTTTAATAAATTAATTATAAAATTCTGAGACTTATAGTGCTTTGAGCTATGAACGGCATATCATCTATTATCTTTAAGGCGTCATTTACGTCTTTAGCTCTGGCCTTGTGAGTCAGAAAAACTATAGGAACGTTAACACCTGAAGCATCACCTTTCTGAACAGCCTGAGCTATGGAAATATTGTGCTCAGACAGTATTTTTGAAATTGCGGCCATGACTCCGGCCTTATCTGCAACAGTGAATCTGAAATAATATTCGGAAGTTGCGTGCTCCGGTGGGAGTATATCTGCTTTTTTGAGATCGGAGCTGTAGAATCCGGTGTTATTGGGCTTATCCATTTTAGTGAGAGTCATTATATCCGCGACTACAGCACTTCCGGTAGGCAGAGCTCCTGCTCCCTGTCCATGAAAGAAAGCTGGACCGACTGCGTTTCCTTCCACCCTGATTGCGTTGTAATTTCCACCGACTCTGGCGAGAAGAAGTGTATATTTTACAAGTGCCGGGAAAATTCCGGCTTCCAGTTTTCCGCAGACATCACGAACCTGACCGATTAATTTAATTCTGTAACCGAATTCACGGGCAAGTTTAATATCCAGCCCGGTGATTTTGCTGATCCCTTCTACTGGCAGTTCCTCAAGTGGGTAGTCTTCACCGTAAGCGAGTCTTATAAGCACTACAAGTTTGTGTGCTGCATCTATGCCTTCAATATCAAAAGTAGGATCGGCTTCTGCATAGCCCAGTTCCTGAGCCTGAGAAAGAGCTGTATCAAATTCCAGACCATTGGTCGTCATTTCGGAGAGAATATAGTTTGCAGTTCCGTTAAGGATTCCGACTATATTTTTGATTTTATTAACGCACAGACTTTCTTTGATTGATTCAACAATAGGAATACCGCCGGCAACACTGGCTTCATAATAGAGCCCCACGCCGTATTCTTCTGCCAGTTTGAACAGTTCTATGCCGTGTACAGCAAGAAGATGTTTATTCGCAGTGACTACATGTTTTCCGGATTTTATAGCTTTTACAACAATCTCTTTAGCTAAAGTTATTCCGCCCATGAGTTCTACAACAACATCAACTTCCGGGTCAGCCGTGAGGTCTTCTGGATTTGTGGTGAATTTTGTTTCCGGTCCGGGAATATAATCTCTTTGTTTTTCTGTATCACGCACCAGTACGGATGTGATGACGTATTTTATTCCACTGCGTTTTAAAAGAAGTTCCTCGTTCTCTTCAAGAATTCTGGCTACTCCGGTTCCTACGGTTCCGAAGCCTGCCAGGGCTAACTTTACGGTCTGCATTTACACCTCAAATGGCGGTTTTAAGTGAGAAAAGGCGAAGCCCGTGGTCCGGACTTCGCCTTGTTTAATTTGTGTTTAACCGAACAGGTTTTTCATTCCTCTTATCGCCTGATTGATGCGCTGGCGGTTTTCAACCAGAGCAAAACGGACATGGTGGTCTCCATAATGTCCGAAACCAAGTCCCGGAGCAACGGCGACTTTGCATTCTCTGAGCATAAGCTTTGAGAATTCCACCGAACCGAGTTTTTTAAATTCATCAGGAATTTCAGCCCAGACAAATTGTGTGGCTTTCGGTGGTGTTACGGGCCATCCTATGCGGTTCAGTCCTTCGCACAGGGCGTCACGGCGATCCTCATAGACGTCCATGATTTCTCTCACGCATTCCTGAGGGCCGCTTAAAGCAACGCTGGCGGCTATCTGAATAGGCTGGAAGAGTCCATAGTCAAGATAACTCTTGATTCTTGTCAACGCCTGAACCATCTCAACATTACCGCAGCAGAACCCTACGCGCCATCCGGGCATGGAGTAGCTTTTGGAAAGTGAGAAAAATTCAACACCTACGTCCTTTGCGCCTTTGGCCTGAAGGAAGCTTGGAGCTTCATATCCGTCAAAGGTAAAATCGGCGTAAGCCAGATCATGAATTACTTTCAGGTCATTTTCTTTAGCAAAATCAACAATCCGCTGGAAAAAGGCCAGATCGGTGGTTATGCCGGTCGGGTTATGCGGAAAGTTTATTATTAAAAGCTTTGGTTTGGGCCATGTCTGGCGCATAGCAAGCTCGAGGTCTTCAATAAAATCACGGTCATGTGCCATCGGAATACGTCTTACATCCGCACCCGCGATAATACACGCGTATGGGTGGATGGGGTATGACGGATCCGGGGCGAAAACAACGTCACCCGGAGAAAGCATAACAAGTGCAAGGTGCGCCAGCCCCTCTTTGGCGCCCATGGTAACAACCACTTCCTGGTCATAATCAAGTTCGACGCCGTATCTGTTGCGATACCACTTGGCCATTTCCCTGCGCAGTCCCTTAATACCTTTGGACGCGCTGTAACGGTGGTTTACGGGCTTTTGCGCCGCCTCAACCAGTTTATCTACAATGTGTTTAGGTGTGGGAATATCCGGGTTGCCCATACCCAGATCAATGATGTCTTCGCCCTGGTGGCGCATCTGCATCTTCAGTTCGTTCACCGTGGCAAATACATAGGGGGGCAGCCGGTGAACTCTCGGGAAGTTGTCCATGGTTATGTCTCCTGACAATTAGATTGTTGAATCGTCTTTTTAACCATGCCTAATCTTGCTGTCAAAGTTAATATGTGTAGATGGTTATAAAAATTTTTAAGCACCATTTATTACGGAAAAAGTATTTTATACGCCAAAAATGTATTTTTTAGAAAAAAAAGGATTATTTTTAAATAGATGACACATAAAATATAATAAACAAATTTGTATGATGTTACATTTTTATAAAAATATCTGCTTTAGTTGACATTGAAAAAAAATATGGAGTATCTATAAAAATAATAATCTTTATGAACTACAGGTTGTTTAGATCCATACAACGAACTGCTTTTTGGAGGAAGAAATGGCAATAACCAAGAAATTTCTTAAGACAAAGCCCGTCTGCAAAGTTAAATTTGAACTCCCGAAAGATGAAGTGGAAAATGGTGAGTCTGTTTTTCTTGTTGGTGACTTTAACAACTGGGATACAAGCACAACTCCCATGAAAAAACTGAAGTCCGGTAAATATACCGTAACAGTGGATCTGGCTACAAATCAGGATTATCAGTTCCGGTATCTGGTTGGTCATGAAAACTGGCTTAATGATACTGACGCTGACAGTTATGAACCTTCTCCATACGCTGATACCGATAATTCGGTTGTTTCAGTCTGATTCAGCCATAACCAGCCAGAACTGGTTAATTAAGGGGCTGATGGCTGTATTTTCTGACAGCTGTGGAAGTTCTTATTGAATTTTATATGAATTCATCTGGAATCTGGACTGCTTTATAGTTGATCCTTCTTGACCTTGGCGACTCTTTTTTTTAGCTTCATCCTCTTCATCAAAAAAATAATCCGGACTGTAAAATTGGTTACACACTAGATTATAGAGATGTATTAAAAGGGGGATATGATGGTACAAAAAGCAGAAAAAATCTGGTTTGATGGTGAATTCGTTCCGTGGGATGAAGCTCAGGTTCATGTTCTGACTCATACTCTTCATTACGGTGTTGGTGTCTTTGAAGGAATACGTGCCTACAACACTGCTGATGGAAGGTCGGCTGTGTTCAGACTGAGGGAACATGTTGTCCGTCTGTTTGACTCGGCAAAAATTCTCGGAATAAAAATACCTTTCTCCGTGGAAGAGATTGAAACCGCTATTATTGAAACTCTGCGTATAAATGGTCATAAAGAAGCCTACATCAGACCTCTTGTTTTCATCGGCGAAGGTTCAATGGGAGTACATCCCGGAACCTGTCCTATACGCGTCTGTATCGCAACATGGTACTGGGGTGCTTACCTTGGTGAAGATGCTCTTGAAAAAGGTATCCGCATTAAAACATCTTCTTTTACCCGGCATCATGTAAATGCTATGATGACTAAAGCTAAAGCCTGCGGTAACTATGTAAACTCGGTTCTTGCCAAGATGGAAGCTGTAACTGACGGATATGATGAAGCATTGATGCTTGATCCGCAGGGATTCGTTTCTGAAGCTACAGGCGAAAATATTTTTATAGTCAAAGATGGAGTCATCAAGACAACTCCTTTGACCTCGGTTCTGCGTGGTATCACTCGTGACAGCCTTATGAAGCTGATGAAATCATTGGGATATGAAGTTCAGGAACAGCTTTTCACCCGTGATGAACTGTACACAGCCGATGAAGCTTTCTTCTCCGGTACTGCTGCTGAAGTTACACCTATCCGTGAAGTTGATAATAGGATAATCGGTGCCGGACGCCGCGGTCCAGTTGCTGAAAAACTCCAGAAAGAGTTTTTTGATATTGTCAAAGGTGCTAATTCCGATTACTCCGAGTGGCTCGATTATTACGAAATTTAGTTTTAATTAATTTGATTCAGATATGTTTTCGTTCCGGGACGTTTTCGTTCCGGAACGAACTTTTTAATAAATTCCCGGAGTTTCAGAGCTACCTATGAGCACAGCCAGCCTTACCGCTAAATATCGTCCCCAGACTTTTGCTGAAGTTGCGGGGCAGCAAGCCGTTAAAACAATACTTTCCCGCGCAGCAGCGCAGGATAAAGTTGCCCCGGCGTATCTGTTCAGCGGAACCAGAGGGGTCGGCAAAACTACAATAGCCAGAATTTTTGCCAAGGCTTTGAATTGTGCCAACGGTCCTGCAGCTGAACCATGCAACGAATGTGTGCACTGCAAACAGATAACTGCCGGTATAGGCGTTGATGTTATCGAGATTGATGCTGCGTCACACGGTAAAGTTGAAGATGCCAGACGACTGAAAGAGGATATAGGCTATGCTCCTATTGAATGTCGCTACAAAGTCTTCATAATAGATGAAGCTCATATGTTGACGACTCAGGCATTCAATGCTCTGCTCAAGACTCTTGAAGAACCACCGCCGCATGCCACATTTATAATGGCTACTACTGAGACTCATAAGTTTCCTGCCACCATTATCAGCCGCTGCCAGCATTACTCTTTTAAAATGCTGAGCATGCCGGAACTGACTGATCATCTGGAAAATATCCTGCACAAGGAAAATATAGACTACGAGAAAGGTGCTGTTTCTCTTATTGCGAAAAGAGGAGCAGGCAGTGTCAGGGATTCCATGTCTCTGCTTGGGCAGGTTCTGGCTCTTGGTAATGACCGTCTGGTTGAAGCTGACATCAGGAGTATTCTGGGACTTGCAGGAAAGGATGTTTTTTTCACTCTTATGCAGGCCATTCACGATCGTGACCTTGTCCTTGTCGGAGAAGTTGTCCGACAGGTTCTTGATCAGGGACTCGATCTTGGATTTTTCATAAGGGAGCTAGGTTCATTCTGGCGCAATCTTTTTCTTATCGGACAATCGGGGGAGAGAGCCGTTCCTCTGCTTGAACTTTCCTCAGCTGAAGCGCAGGAGTTTATGCGCTGGGCTGAAATTTTTGACCGTTCTTTTGTCCATGCCTGCTGGCAGATGACCGTAGACGGACAGAGAAAGGTCTTAACAAGTCTTGAACCTGCTCTGGCTCTGGAACTTCTGCTTCTTAACATGGCCAATCTTCCTGATCTCATTTCCATGGAGAAATGCGGTTCCATGATTTCGCGTGGAGCCGGGCAACAGAATCAGGCCAGACCCGGATCTGCAGCTCCGAGAAATTCCAATGCTGAAACCCCGGGGCATAGAAGAAATCTTTCCAGACCCCAGTCGGGAAGTCCGAACGGCAAGGCTGCTCATTCCGGAAACATGGATGCGGTCAATCCCGGAATGATGTCCGGGCAGGGGCGCGGTTTTTCCGGTGCTCAGCGTGAAAACGGATCAGGTTCATCTTCTTCTGCAGGAGAATCTTCAGATTCCTCTTCAACGGAGCCTAATACGGGTGGGCTAACGGCAGATATAAATAATCCTGAGGGTGATAGTTCTGTTGTTTTAAATGATTCTAACACGTTGCAAAATTCTAATTCTGTTACTGCTGTAAATAATGCAGCAGACAATAAAGAATTTTCTCCCATGCCTGATAATACCGGGCATGAATTTTCAGCTGAAAAAGCATCAGAAACCAGTAGGGTTGTAAAAGGGCCAGCTGTCTCTTCAGATATCTCAGGAGAGAAGAGTTTTGATGGTTTTTTAAAGTATGCAGCTGAAAACGGGGCAAACGGTTTTTTGATCGGGTTAAAAAAATGTAATGGTAAGCTGGTCGACAATAAACTTATTTTGACCTGCACTAATCCTTTCCATCACGATCAGATTACTGACAGTGAAAGCCTGTCCGCAATCAAGAGGTTTTCTAAAGAATATTTCGGACCCGATATCGTTATCGAGTTTAAAATACGAAAAGGGACCGCACGCAAATCCAGCAGTGATTTGCGGAAAGAGGTTGAGGAACATCCGGATATAGCAAGGGTGATTGATACATTCGGAGCTTCAATTGTTTCTGTTGAACGCAGGAAAAAGTAAATTTATTGTAATTTGAATTTTATCAGGAGGAGAATATAATGAAAGGTATGAACGATATGCTGCGTCAGGCTCAGGTTATGCAGCGCAAAATGACTAAACTTCAGGATGAACTTAAAGAACGCGAAGTTGAAGCTACTGCCGGTGGAGGAATGGTTACCGCGAAGGTTACCGGTGCTCAGGAAGTACGCTCAATCACTATTGACCCTACAGTTGTTGAATCCGGTGATGTAGAAATGGTTCAGGATCTGGTTTTGTCTGCGGTTAATGAGGCTCTTAAAAAATCTAAAGCAATGATGGAATCTGAAATGGGCCAGATTACCGGTGGTCTGAATATTCCGGGTATGTTTTAGTTCATATCGACCTGTTGCTTTATTGCGATATATGCTTACATTTTTTGCACATCCGCCTCGTTTATGGGGGCGGATGTGCGGTTTTTTTACTGATTCTTAATATGTCCTGTGGATGTGTTATTTCCCATAGGGTATAAATCTTTTCATTGAATCTGCTCTCAAGCTGATTAATCAGGGAAAAATGGAAAATCTACCAGCTCCTTTGAGAGAAGTTGCGCAGCAGCTTGCTCATTTGCCGGGATTAGGGCCTAAGTCCGCTATGCGTATAGCTCTGACCCTTTTGAAGATGCCTCGTGAAAAAGTCACGGGACTTGGACAAAGCATAATCGATTTGCGTGAAAAACTTTGCATCTGTGAAGAATGCGCAAGCATTACTGAAACCTGTCCGTGCCCTATATGCTCTGACCCTGAGCGTAACCGTGAACAGCTGTGTCTTGTGTCAGAATGGGATTCCTTGCTGTCTATTGAAGAAATGGGCCTTTACCGCGGCTATTATCTGGTTCTTGGAGGCCTGCTTTCTCCTCTGGACGGAGTTTCGCCGGGGAATCTTGAATTCGAGCTGCTTTTTAAGCGACTTGAAAAGGGAGAAGTGAAGGAATTAATCCTTGCTCTCGGGGCCACTGTTGATGCTGAAGCAACTGTATCTTACCTGAAAAATGTGCTCGATGAGCGGTTTCCGCATATTGAATTGACTCGTCTGGCGCAGGGTATCCCCATAGGTTCAGAGGTAAAATATACAGATAAGGAAACTTTGCGGCAGTCTTTGGAGTACCGCCAGAAACTTTAGGGCAGGTGGCCTCTATGGCTGAAGAAGATTCATTAACCGGGGAAGTTCGTAACGTAATTTTCCATAATGAAGATAATAATTATACAGTTTGTCGAATTGCTTCTAAGGAAGAATCTTCACAGATAACTGTTGTCGGGATACTTCCCGGTGTTGCTGCTGGTGACAACATCGTTGTTCACGGAAGGTGGAAGCAGCATCCAAAATTTGGAAGACAGTTTGAAGCTGATTATCATGAAAGAGTACGCCCGGCGACTGAAGCCGGTGTTATACGGTTTTTAAAGTCATCATCCATTAAAGGGGTGGGAGAGGCCATTGCAACTGAGATGGTTTCCACTTTTGGTATTGATGTGCTTGATATTTTAGATGATGAGCCTGAAAAACTGCTCAAAGTTAAAGGTATATCTCAAAAAAAACTTGATGTTATAAAGGAATCATGGAGTTCCCAGAGGGAAATTAAAAATCTTATTCTGTTTTTGCATTCCCATGATGTTTCACCTACTTACGCAGCTAGAATTTTCAATCTTTACGGTTCACAGTCGGTAGCCAGAATTAGCGAAAATCCTTACGAACTTGCCTATGATATCAGAGGCATAGGATTCAAAACCGCTGATACAATGGCTCTTAAGCTTGGTTTTGCCCCTGATTCTTTTGAAAGGATCGAGGCTGCAATTATCTACACTCTTTTTTCTGTCAGTGAACGTGGCGGGCACATGTTTTATCCAAAGGATAAGCTCATGGCGGATGTCTGCGGCAAACTTGGCGGAGTGGATTGTGAAAGAGTGGAAGATGGTCTGGATAATCTCGAAAACAAAAAGAGAATCCGCATAGAAGACCTGCCAGAACAGGATATTGAGCAGGCTGTTTTTCTAATGCATTTCTACCGCTTTGAAGAAGAAATCTGCAAAAGGCTTCATGGTCTGGTTAACCATCCCTCACCTGTAAGCAGGGAAAAAGTTGAACAGGTTTTGCCAGAAGTTGAAGAAAAATTAGGTTTTCAACTTTCTGATGAGCAGCGTGAAGCTGTTTTTGATGCCTGTATCAATAAATTTTTTATTATAACCGGTGGACCGGGAACTGGAAAAACCACCATCACAAAAGCAGTTGTGACCACTCTCAGAGAGCTGGGGCTTAAAGTCAAACTTGCCGCACCTACCGGAAGGGCCGCTAAACGTCTTTCGGAAGCAACCGGACGTCAGGCGACAACCATTCATCGCATGCTCCAGTTTACCCCGGAATCCGGAGGTTTTTTTTACAATGAAGACCAGAAACTTAAAGCTGATGTTTTAGTTGTTGATGAAGCTTCAATGCTTGATTGTCAGCTGTGTCTGGCTGTGTTGAGGGCTGTTCCGCTTACATGCAGGGTTATCTTTGTCGGCGATGTAAATCAGTTGCCGTCAGTCGGACCGGGAAATGTCCTTTCAGATCTTTTACAGAGCGGGCAGGTTCCAAGTGCTGTTTTAAACCATATTTTCCGGCAGGCGCAGGAAAGCTATATTGTTGTCAACGCTCACCGCATCAATGACGGTGAGTTCCCATTGAATCATCCCAAGGAAGCTCCTGAATCAGATTTCTACTGGATACCTCAGGAAAATCTGCAGAAAGTACAGGATATGATTGTCCAGAGTGTTTGTGAAAGGATTCCGGAACGTTATTTTCTTGACCCAATGACAGATATACAGGTTCTGACTCCCATGCATAAAGGAGAGGTCGGAACCCAGAGACTTAATCAGGTCCTTCAGGAGAAACTCAATCCTGCTAAAGGAGCTGTGCTCACCAGAGGCAATACCGAATTTAGAGTTGGTGACAGAATACTTCAGCTTCGCAATAATTATGAAAAAGAAGTCTTTAACGGTGATCTCGGAAGAGTTTTTTATATTGATAAAGAAGAGGGAGAGCTAACGGCTGAATTTGATGGCAATATTGTTCATTATGAAAGCTCCGAGCTCGATGAACTTTCACTTGCTTATGCTGTAAGTGTGCATAAGTCGCAGGGAAGTGAGTATCCGGCGGTTGTTATGCCTGTGGTTACCCAGCATTATCTTTTATTGCAGCGCAATCTCTTATATACTGCTCTGACAAGAGCCAGAAGGCTGGCAGTTCTTGTCGGTGGCAATAAAGCTTTTCAGATAGGACTTAATAACGTGACCGCAGGTAAAAGGTTTACACATCTCCGTTACAGGATAAAGAGAATATTTGAAGAAAATTCTTTATAGTCTCCGATAACTTGAAGGGCTTTTTATCTTTTCCGGCGTTCACGGACGAAACAGTTGCCTTCAATTGATTTAGCCCATTTTTTTAGGGATGCTGCCTGTTCTGCAATATGGCTTAATGACAGGTTCTGATCACAGTCGAGAATGGCCAGTGAAACGGAAACAAGTGGAAATCTGGCTGCTTTACCATCTCGTCCTTTTCCTTCCATGCAGCCTCTTGAAGCGTCCTCTTTATTATAGCTTGATTTTACGGCGCGTTTAAAACATCTGGTAATGGACTGACAGATTCTTTCAGCCTTTTCAGGATGTGTTATGACTACAAAATCATCTCCGCCTATGTGGCCGACAAAATCATCTTCGCAACCATGCTTGCAAACACCCCATTCAAGAATTTTTGCAATCAGCAGTATTATTTTATCGCCGTTCTTGAACCCGTATGTATCATTGTAAACTTTAAAGTTGTCTAGATCTGCGTATATAATGCTATACTTTTGATCCAGTTTCATCCGCCTTTCAACTTCACGCTCGATATCAAGGTTTCCAGGCAACCCTGTAAGGGGGTTAGTGCCTCTGGCCATTTCAACCTGAGCATGGGCAAGTGTGTCCAGAAGTTTCTGAACTGACACGACTCCAATAAGTTCGTTATTGCGGGTTACAATTATATCATCATAAGCTTTCTGGCGTTCTCTTGCCATTGCCTGCTTTGAAACTTGCTCTACAGGTGACAGGTGATCTACAATAAGAGGTTTATTATCCATAACAGCGGTTATGGGTCTGTTTGAGTAGAGGGCCACTCCGAATTTTCCAGAAAGGTGTCGGTTAAGGTTGTAATCCATTACAAGCCCGAATGGTGTTGAGTTATTAACAACCACTACACTGCTGACAGGGCCTGTCTGATCAAAGATGTTTTGAACCAGTGGAACAGGAGTGTCATATTCTACAGAGTCAGTCTTACGGACAAGGGTTGAGACAGGGAGTCGGCAGACATTTGTTTCGGTTTTTATTCTTGAAAAAGCCCCTATATGCAGTGCTTCTTCTCGTATTGAAGGTCTGGGATTACCCGGTCTGGCAAAAAAATATCCCTGCCCCAGATGAACTCCCATATCAGTAACAGCAAGAGCCTGACTTTTTGTTTCTATCCCTTCAACGATGACTCTTGCGCCTATTTTGTTGGCAAAGTCGGTAAATGTTTCAATCAGAGCACGGCTGACTTTATTTGTATCAATGTTATCAATGAACGATTTATCTAATTTTATATAATCAGGTTTGATTTCCGCTATGGTGCATAAACCGGAGTAACCTGTCCCGGCATCATCAATAGCTATATTGTAGCCCTGATTTCTATAGTGCTCCATGGTCTGATGAAAATTTTTAAAGTCTTTTACACTGTGCCTTTCTGTTATTTCAAAAACAATATTTTCGGGTTGCAACCCGTATCTGTTCAGGAGTCTGATTGTTTCACCGGGAGAAAAATTAGGGTCCCCAATTGTTCTCGGGTGAATATTTAGAAATAGTTTCTGATGTGGAAGAACCTGTCCGAATTCTGTGATTGCCAGTTCACGGCATATTTTTTCAAGTGGAAATAGTTTTCCGAGATTTTCTGCCATATCAAAAAGGGTGAGAGGAGAGTGAAACGGAGAGTTTTTTGGTCCTCTGGACAAAGCCTCCCAACCTAGAATTCCCTGATTTTGCAGATCAATAATTGGCTGAAATAAAGGGGTTATGCTCTTTTCTTTGAGTACCTTCAGGAATTCTTCTCCCAGTTCAAGGTTCCCGAAATCTGTTTTTTTCTGAGCCTCAAGTCTGGCGTCGCCTATTGCCGAAAGGAATCCTATCCATGAGCTATCATCAGAATGTGATGCTTTGTATACACTGTATCCTGAATTAATGGTTACGGTATTTCCAATTTTACTTATTTGATCTGATTTTAGAGCATTTTCTATAGCTACTTTAATTTCGTAGGCGAGTTGTTCCAGAGTTGAACTATGAGTATGCTCCAACGGATTAAGAATAAAAAATTCGCCATGATTAAAGGTGAATATGTGGAAGTTCTGATGTTTTAATTTTTTTAAGCCTTCCCTGTTAAGAATTTCGGAAAGCTCATTTTCCACCCTTGTTACCCATTCATGGCCGTACATATTTTCAAAAATAGGAAAATCGTTAATTGAAAAATATAGTATATCTAGCTTCTTAGCGTTTTGAATCAGGCTGCCTATTCCCGGGCCTGTCAGTGAATTTTTTTTCAAATCCTTGTGCCCTGATAATGAAAATCCGGTCTTTTTTATAAGTTGAAGCATCTGCGGCTCCTTGAATTGAAATTAAATATACTTTGGTTGCTGAATTGCTGTGCGGTTTTATTCTGTGGGGCTGAATCCTACTCTGGAAAATTCCATTTATGTTACGGAGATGTTACTTTTGGTTTAAATTAATATGGCGGTTTTAAAGTGCGTACTCTTACGGTTATTCTATTAATCGGTATGATTGCCTGAAATATTTTGTTATAATTTTAGTGCTGCTATGGATGAAATTAACTCTTTCGGTTACTGTTGCGCCCGTTGGAGAAAGCTGTTTAACCGGGAGATCAGTTTGGGTCGGGAAAATCTTAAGTTGTTGATGGTCTCAAGAGATCTTGGCCATCATGGCGGGGTAGTTGATACTCTCCGCCTGCTTTCACATAAACTAAATGGTGCAATAGACATCAGGCATTTTTCCTACGGAAGAAAACCGTGGCAGACAGGGATTGTCGGTTATCTGCAACCGTTGGTTGATCTTGTTTCCCTTACTTTTCTGTTATGCTTCAATCGTTTTGATCTGGTTCATTTAAACCCTTCGTTAAACCCTAAATCTTTTTTGAGGGAAATCGGCCCATTATTCATTTTGCGCTGCTTTGGCTATAAAGGTCATGTGCTTGTCTTTTTTCATGGCTGGAAGCCTGAGTTTGTCTCCAGAATAAGCAGTATAAGAATCTGTTCTTTTTTCTTTAAATGGCTGCTTGGTCTTGCCGGTAAAATAATAGTTCTTTCCTCCGGTTATAAAGATACACTGGTTGAAATGGGAATTCCTTCCGAAAAATTAATTGTCTTCAGTTCAATGTTTGAACAGCAGTCCGTTTCTGATTGCCTTAAGCGGTACCCCCAAGGGCCTGTACTGCTATTCATGTCCAGAATTGTTGAAGGTAAAGGTGTTTATGAGCTTTTAGATTCTTTTAGCCTCATTAATGAGAAATATCCTGAAAGCTCCTTGATTTTTGCCGGTGATGGACCAGATAAAGATTTTGTTGAAAAAAAGTCTGCTAATCTCAGAAATGTCCATTTTGCAGGTTATGTTACAGGCGAAGCAAAAAAGAAATTGTTTGAAAAAGCTGATATTTTTGTGTTGCCCACTAAATTTTCAGAAGGATGCCCGGTCTCGCTTCTGGAGGCCATGGCTTCAGGTCTGGTTTCAGTCGTCCCCGCAGCCGGAGGGATAACCGATGTTGTTGAACCCGGAGTGACTGCTGTAGTTATCCCGGAAGTTACAGCTAAAGCAATTGCGGAAGGTGTTATAAGTATTCTTGAAGATGAAAAAAAATATTTAGCGATTTCAAAGAATGCAAGAAACACAGCTTATGAAAAATATGAAGCCGATAAAGTCTGCTTTGAAATTAAAAAGATATATATGGCTATTGCGGAGGATTTTTTAAATTGAAAGCACCTGTTTTCATAGTTGGCGCACCTCGTTCAGGAACAACCTTAACAGCTAGAATAGTTGGGGGGCATCCGGAAATTTATATTCCCGGAGAAGGGTATTTTTTTGATGATATTTATTCATCAAGGAAAGAATTAGGGGAATTGCCTGATCTTGATGTCTTAAAAAAGATATATAACCGGCTGATGGATATGTACGGTCGCTACAACATGCTTGAAGATCAGGAAAGAGTAGAAGACCTTTCCAAAGGACCACTTGATTTTGAAGCCTTTTCCGATTGTTCTGATTATAAAGATGTGCTGAATGTTTTTATGGATGTTCAGACTCGCGAGGCCGGAAAATTACGCTGGGGAAATCATACTCCGAGAGACCTTTACAATATTGACGATATTCTTTCATTTTATCCTGATGCGCATATTATAGCATGTGTACGCGATCCTCGTGACTTTATGCTTTCGTATAAAGAGAAATGGAAAGTGCGCAAGGGAATGGAAGCTGTAAGGCTTAAAAGTCTTTATCATCCGGTGATAACTTCATTGCAATGGAAGTCTTCAATGGAAAAGATACTCGGACTTGAAAAAAAGGTTCCGCCTGAAAATTTAACCATATTGAAGTATGAAGATCTCGTAACCGAACCAGAGAAAATGGTTAGAAATCTTTGTGCGGGGTTAAAGGAAAAATTTTATCCGGAGATGCTGAATGTCTCTTGCAATAATTCATCATCTCTCAACGCAGGGCAAAAGGGCATTTTTTCAAGTTCTGTTGGTAAGTGGAGAGAACAGCTTTCGTATATTGACGTAGCTGTGATGCAGATTATTGCAGGTAAAGAGATGGAATTGGCTGGTTATGAAATTGAAAAAGTAGCGTGCTCGAAGTTTAAGATCCTGTGGCTCTTTTTAACGGCTCCATTTGCCGTGACAAAAGGCTTGTTTTTGAACAGGCATAAGCGTGGACCACTTTTGCCATACCTGATACGCAGATTGAAACCCTTTTTAAAAGATTGCTGATAATATGAATTTATTACTGACACTGTTTTTCTTTTTCAGACCCGTCATGTTTGTTGATCTGGGCTGGAAAATAGTAGGTTTGAACATAACAGAATTTTTTGCTGTTGTTGCGAGCGCTATACTTATAGCTGCTTATGTTCTCAATTTAATATTCACCAAACAGATTAATGTGTCTGTAATAGATTTTTTTATAGTCTTTTTTATAATATGGTGCCTCTTTGTCTATGTCCTTTATATTGATAAAGCTGATATAAAAGATTCTGCAAAATTTGCACTGCCGTTTTTTACATATATTGTAATGAAAAATATTGTAAGAAATCGACAACAATATACACGATTATTGTATATTATGATTCTTGGCTATGCAATTCCAGTATTTTCAAGTGCTTTTCTTATTGTACAGGGTAAGGGACTTGATAGAGTTATGTACTGGACTGGTCTGCACAGATTTCAAGGTGTGTATGTAAACCCGCATAATATGGCCCATTGCATGACATTTTTGCTTATGATTATATGCATATACGCAGTTATATGTACCGTTGATCCAAAGCTTAAGCCCATGTCAAAGAGAAAGTTTACTGTAGTCTTTTTTACAGTTTTATCCATGCTTGCATTATATTGTCTGTATAACAGTTTTGTGCGTACGTGCTTCTTGGGATTAGCTGTTTTTGTTTACTACTATCTATTTAGAATTAATAAAAAAGCTTTGATTATTATTACTGTGGCAGTGGGAATTATCGGTGTAATGTCTGCTGCTGTATTATATACAATCTTTTTCGACATGGTTGATGCTGCTG
The DNA here is from genome assembly GCF_000429985.1 of Maridesulfovibrio bastinii DSM 16055. NCBI lineage: Bacteria > Pseudomonadati > Thermodesulfobacteriota > Desulfovibrionia > Desulfovibrionales > Desulfovibrionaceae > Maridesulfovibrio > Maridesulfovibrio bastinii. Next base: position 111,394 of record NZ_AUCX01000008.1, on the reverse strand, counting down.
AAGGTAAAACTTCAGCTCAAAGATTCGGTTCTGGGCGTCCTTATATCTGGATGCATAACCTCACCGAATTTTCAAATTTTTCTCTTGATAGAAAACTTGCAGGTGCTGGTATAGGTAACAGAAGAAATATCCACAGCAGCAATCTCGGTGACGATGTTTGGAACAGCCATAATGACCTGCTTGAAGTTCTGATGCAGACCGGAATTATCGGATTTATAATATTTATTCTGATGCAATTTTTTATGTTTCAAAAAATTCGACGACTTGAGGGTAGGGAAAAGTATATTTTCCTTGCCCTGTTTTTCGCCGTATTTTTCATGAACTGCGTCAGTAACAGCTATGTTGTAAGATTTGGACTCGGGCAGATGTACTACATTGTACTTTCATATATTGAATTGCCCATCCATGAACAACAGCAGACCGATATGCAGATTGAAGAAGCCCATGCTTTGGATATGAAGGCGAAAAAAAGTCGTTTGATAGGGTAACCAGCCTAGTATTTTTAAAGTAAAGGGGAGTTTTATGAATTCTGCCAAAGCTCTCTGGTTTTTTTACCGGTTGAGAGCAATGGGGCCGGCTGAAATTTGCTGGAGATTCAGAAATCTTGCTTATTCAAGATTACAGAGAATAGGTCTTTTTAGAGTAAGAAGAGTCGCTTCTCCTAAACTAGATAAAGATGATGGAAGATGGCTTCCTTTTGACGCTCTTGCAGACAGTCGTGAAGAATGTGTTAAAATTGCGGATGATCTGCTTGAAAAAGGGATGCACCTGTTTTCGCTTGAGCATCTTTATCCGTGTATAGAGCCTGATTGGAATACAGATCCTTTAACTGGAATAAAAGCTCCTTTGAAATTCGGTAAGACTCTTGATTACAGAGATACAGCAATTGTTGGTGACAGCAAGTATCTCTGGGAGCCTTCAAGGTTTTTGCAGGTAGTGCCTATTGCACGGGCTTACAGCCTTACAGGAGATGATAAATATCTTGATGCTGTAAAAAAAATGATTCGGTCATGGCTAAAACAGTGCCCTTATTTATACGGTCCCCAGTGGTCCAGCTCTCTTGAGCTGGCTATCCGCCTTATAAACTGGGCGCTGGCATGGCAGTATATAGGTGGCAAGGATTCGAAAATTTTTAAAGACGAAGACGGCAGATTTTTCAAAAAAGAATGGCTTGAATCCATATACAGGCACATGGATTTTATACGCGGATGGTTTTCAAAAGGATCTTCGGCGAATAACCATCTGATAGGTGAAGCTGCAGGATTATTTACAGCGTGTGCGACATGGCCTTACTGGGAAGATTGCTCTCAGTGGAGGATTCTGACCAGAGACATTCTTGAAGTAGAGGTCCGCAGACAGATTCATCTTGATGGCATTGATGCGGAACAAGCTGTGTCTTATCAGCAATTTGTACTTGATTTTCTGCTTGTTGCATGGACATCACACCGGGAGTCCTTTTCAGAAGGCTATTTATCTGTTGTCAGAAAAATGATCTCGTTTATCGGTGCGATAATGGACAGCAAAGGCAATGTCCCGATGATAGGCGATGCCGATGACGGGTTTGTAACCGGACTTCTCCCTTACGGGGAATGCCCATACAAATCCCTTCTTGCAACCGGTGGGATTTTATTTATCCGCAAATCACTAAGAGCCAGAGTGGGCAAAGAGGATTTAAAAACCAGAAGTCTGCTTGGAAGGAATCCTGCGGCTGTAAAGAAACGCAAAGCCGGTGACCGTGCTATGAGCCGTTGCAGACGTTTCAGACACGGTGGATATTATCTTCTTGGAAGTTCTTTCAATGAAGCGGATGAAATTTTTATTCTTGTGGATTGCGGCCCTCTGGGGTTGGGATCATTAGCTGCCCACGGGCATGCTGATGCTTTATCCGTTTATCTGTCTGCCGGGGGAAATGAATTTTTAATTGATCCCGGTACATACGCTTATCATACAGACAGAAAATGGAGGGATTATTTCAGAGGAACTTCGGCGCACAACACCATTAGAGTGGATGGTGAAGATCAGAGTGTCATTGGTGGTAATTTTCTATGGAGAGATAAAGCTGAAGCAAAACCCTTGGAAATTTCTTTAGGTGGTGCGATTGAAAGTTTCACTGGAATGCATAACGGATATTCCCGGTTATCCGATCCTGTGACAGTTGAACGCAGTATTTCTTTTGAGCGGAGAAATTCAATAGTTAAAATTGAAGACCGCCTTGAATGTTCATCATCACATACTGTTGAACAGTTCTGGCATTTCAGTGAAAAATGCTGCTTATCAAATCCTTCAAACGGTATTGTTGTTGCTGAAAATGGCGGTTGGAGAATGACAATGAGCTTTCCAAAAAATTCAGATATAAAGATTATTTCTGGACAGGAAGACCCTCCGCTTGGATGGATATCACGTTCTTATGGAGCCAAGGAACCATGCTCTGTTGTTGTTTGTACAAAGGAAATTAAAAATTCATCTGTTCTCAGGGTAGAATTTTTAATTGAAAAGATAGCTGATTCTGAGAGATGATAAGCTCTTCTATAACTGTATGTTTTATGTATTGATAATTAATTGTTTCTGAATGATTTGTTATTTGTTAAATAAACTCAAATGCGTTGACGGCCGGGGTTGAGTTGTATTTCTGCTCCTTTTTTGGTCATACCTAACTTTACAGGACGGATTGTGGGCTCTGTTATAGCTTTCATAGTTTTTTGTGCTTCCTGGATACTGGTTTATTCTGATTCATTTTCTCCGCTTATAAGACGCTGGGAGAGTGGGGACTACTCATATTGCTGGCTGGTTGTTCCTCTTGCTTTATATGTGGCGTGGCAGAAAAGAGAACAGGCCTTTTTTGCAAGAGATCCTGCAGTTAAATCAGGTTATATTTTTATATTTATTTCAATAGGATTATATTTTCTGGGAAAATCTGCGGCAGTTGATGCTGTTGTTTTTCTTTCCATGTGGCTGTCGCTGGTTGCAGTGTTTTTATTGATACTGGGCTGGAAATCTTTAATGGCTATGTTTTATCCATTTGTTATTTTAGCTTTTGCAATTCCGCCGCCGCCGTTCATAAACCGCCTGCTGACTTTCAAACTAAGACTGATTTCTTCGGACCTTTCAGTCAGAATCATGCAGTTCTTTGATGTCCCTGTTTTCAGAGAGGGCAATGTTATTGATCTGGGTATTATACAACTGCAGGTTGTAGATGCATGCAGTGGGCTGAGGTATGTTTTTCCGACAATACTTCTCGGCTTGCTCATGGGGTACTGGTTCAATTCAAAAGTCTGGCAGCGCATAATAGTTCTAATCGCTACTATTCCTACGGCTATAGCAACGAACGCTCTTAGGATTGCTTTGGTAGGTTTTCTTGCAAGAAGTGTTTCTATTGAGACCGCTACTAACTTTTTCCATGAAGCCTCAGGTATTGTTGTTTACCTTGTTTCAATAATAATTCTGGTCTGTCTAAGTTTGCTGTTAAACCTGTTTTCGTCTTCTCAGGCTGTCTCAGACAAAAGCCGCAGGAAGTTTTTTTCAGGAAATATCAGAAAGGTTCCTTTGCATATCTGGGCCGTGGCCATTCTGCTTATCGGTGTATTTTTTCTTCACAGTCATTACATGGGAAACAGAATTGTACCGAGCAGATTGTCTTTTGATTCTTTTCCCCTTCATTTTAATGATTTTAAAGGAAAAAGAGAATTTTTCAGTAAAGAAATTATTGAATCACTCGGTGCTGATGACTATTTCTCGGGTGTTTTTGCCGATGAGCGCACCGGGCGGGATATCCTTGTTCTTGTATCATGGTATAATTATCAGGAACCACAGAGGGCTGCCCACAATCCTGTAAGCTGTCTCCTTGGCGGTGGGGGCTGGGCATTATCTGTATCTGAGGACCTTCCACCTGATCCTGAATCAGGAAGGAATTTTAAAGTCCGTCGGATGCTTCTGGAAAAATCCGGCTATAGACTTCTGGCTTTATACTGGTTTCAACAGCGTGGCAGAATAATCACTAACGAATATATGAATAAAGGTTATCTTGCTTTGGATTCGATTAATGAAAATAGGACCGATGGAGGTCTGGTCAGGGTGGAAATGTTACTTGGTAAGAATGAAAAAGTTAGCGATGCACAGAAAATTCTTGATAGATTTATCAAAAATTTTTCAGTGAGACTGCATCCGTATATTCCTGACTGATATGATTAAATTCGGGCCTGTTTTGTTATTAAAAAATTATAAGTTCAGTTTTTAGGGGTTCTTAAATGTTTAAAAAAATAATGCTTTTTTGTGCTGTAGCCAGCATCCTTATTGCAACCGGCTGTGAGAAACGGCGCGAAGATTTTTATAATAAAGCTCTTGGATATTACAAACAAAACAAGACGGTGGAATCAAGGCTTGAATTGAAAAATGCCTTGGCATTAGATCCGGAGTGTGCAGAATGCCGTCTTTTGATGGGAAAATTGTTTTTAAAGGAAGGTAATTTCCAGAATGCCTTCATCAATTTTAAATATGCTACGGATTCCAATCCTGCGCTCATTGAAGCCCAGATCGAAATGGGCAGGCTTTATCTTTTAGCTCATGAATTTGATAAAGCAGAGGAAAAAGCCCGGCTTGTTCTTGCTTCTGATTCAAAGAATATTTCCGGACGCCTTGTTTTGGCCTCTGTCATGATTCAGAGAAAAAATTACGCTGAAGCTTTGCATATTTTGGATTCAGCTAAAAATGATGATCCAGGTAATGCCGATATTTATCTTGCTTTGAGTCGGCTTTATTCTTTGAAGGGTGATGTTCCTACTGCTGAAAAGGCTTTAATTGAAGGTGTTGAAGCTATTCCTTCAAGTAAAGTGCTTTTGATGAGGTTGGCTACACTTTTTGCGGAGAATAATCAGAAAGATGAATCCGTAAAATATGTTGACAGACTTCTTGAACTGGATAGCAAGACCCCGCGCTATATATTATTTGCCAGCAAGTTTTTTGCCTCAAATAATATGTTTGACCGGTCAGAAAAACTTATGAAAAGCCTGCTTGAGCAGAATAAAGAAAATGAAGAATATCGCATTTTTTATTCAAGACTGCTTGTGTCAGATAAAAAAATGAAAGAGGCTGAGGATCTTTTAAAAGAAGGTCTTCAGATTGATGAAAATTCATTAAAACTCAGATCAGCTCTGGCCGACTTCTATATGTCCAGAGGTATGTTTGATAAAGCGATTGATATCTTAAATGCTGGAGTTGATCTCGATCAGGAAGGCTCAAATTCTGTTGTTTTCAGGAAAAAACTGTCAACAATCTATCTCGACATAAATATGCCGGACAAGGCCGTTGCTGTCCTTAACAAAGTTATTGAACTTAATTCCAAGGATTCTGAAGCCCATTATCTTTTGGGACAGATTTATCTGCTTGAAGGCAGTGGTCAGCCGGCAGTTGCGGAATTCAGGCAGGTTGTCAGAGATAACCCTGAGAGCGCACCGGCATATGTTCTTCTAGCTAAAGCACACATTGCAAATGACGATCTCGCTATCGGGATTGAAAATCTTAAAAAGGCTATTTCCATTGATCCCGGATATGCTCCGGCCCGTGAATCTCTTGTTAACGCTTATCTTGAAAGTAAAGACTGGCATCAGGCTATTTTAGAATTAAAGAGGATAAAAGAAAAACGTCCTGATGATATAAATGTTTTTTCTGCTATAGGCGACATTTACCTGTTAAAAAAGGATTTGAATCTTGCTCAGCATGCCTATGCAGAAATGATAAAGAAATTCCCAAAATCTCCTCTGGGATATCTGAAACTTGCTTCCTTTTATGAGCAGGAAAAAGATTATGCTAGTGCTGATAAATTCTACAATAAATCCCTTAAGATAGCTCCTGATTCATTAATGGCTATTCAGGGTAAGGTTAGAGTACTGCTTGATCGCAATATGTATACAGCAGCTTTAAAGTTCTGCGATTCCTTACTCCAGAAATATCCCGATAATGCGAGACTCTATGAATTAGTGGGTAATATCCATTTCAGAAGGGATGATCTTGATGAAGCTGAATCAGCTTTTTCAAAAGCTATCAGCTTATCTCCTGAATGGATGGTTCCTTATATGCGCATAGGTGATATCTATGTGAAATCAAAAAATATTGATGGCGGAATTAAAAAATTCAGTGAGAGTGTCGCTAAAACTCCTGATAATCCGGCTCCGCGTTTTATTCTTGGCCTTTTATATGAACAGGCCGCTGATTATGATTCAGCTCGTGAAGCATATTCAAAATTGCTTGAGCGCAAGCCTAACTTTGAACCTGCTGCAAATAATTTGGCTTATCTGCTGGCAACCCATTATTCAGAAAACAGCTCCAGTATGGATGAAGCTTTAAAATTCGCCAGAATCGCAGCAAGATCACAGACCCCGGAAGCTTTAGATACGCTGGGTTATGTTCTTTATCTTAAAGGAGATAACAAGCAGGCGTTGCATGTGCTGAACTCCGCCTTGCAGGTTGCTTCTGATTTTGGATCAGCCTTGTATCATAAGGCTCTAGTTTATTTGAGAGAAGGTAAAGATAAGCAGGTTGAAAGTACCTTGAAATCGCTGCTTGAAAAGAATATTGAGTTCCCTGAAAAGAAAGCTGCTCAAAACTTATACAACAGTATTTCTAATGGAGACAAATAATTCCACATTAGAAAGTTAAACTATTATTTGATTTAAAAAAGACTTTATAAGGCAGCTGAGTAACGAAATTACTTGTTACTCGGCTGCCTTTATTTTTTACGTAATACTGTGAAAGGGCTGTAGAATTGTATTTTATATTCTTACGGCGCAAGAGGGGTAAGTGGAACAGTTTTTTTACTTGTTTGGATTAAAACCAGTAAATTTTTACTTGTTAACTACTTATAAAGTCGAATGATAAATGATATAATAAAAACTTGTCAGCAACTTGAAAAGTACCGATTCTTTTCGGGGAATTGAATTTAGAAAATGTCTAAAAAATAATAGACTTTGTCCAAGCCGAATATAGAGTCATTTAGTTCGTTTGCTGCCTTTAATTTAAAGAGTTAATCTGCATAATTTGATTTCCCTGTTTTGAGTTAAGGAATTAGCAAAAGTTGTCTTGAAAATATAATGCTGACGGGGACAGTGTAATATTATGAGTGTATTTTCAAAATCGCCAGGTTTTTTGTTAACTTATATACATCGTATCTTCGATATTTGTCTTGGTATCGGTCTTTTGATTGGTCTATATAGTTTTTTCTGGCCTGATTCTATTGATAGCAAAAGCCCCCAAATAGCTCTTTTGATAATAGTTGCAACAATTTTTTCTTTATTCGGACTGAAAGTTGCCGGGGTTTATAGAAATTGGGCAAGATCAGAAACAGTAACTGAATGTAACCGTATCGTTTTTGGTGTTCTGATCGCTTTTACATGTATGCTTGTTACCGGTTATCTGTTTAAAGTTTCGCAGGTTTACTCACGCCGTGTAATACTTCTATGGGTGATGGTCTGGCCTGCTGTAATGTGTCTTGAGCGTATTCTGGTCAAAAAAATTGTCTTACCGGCGGTGATTGATTCAGAGGCTTTTCGCAGGGTTGTTATAGCTGGTACAGGTAAAACTGGTATTAATATTGCTAACTGGATATCTGAAAACCCATGGTCGGGGATGAAATTTGCCGGTTTTTTTGAAAGCGGAAGTGCCAGTGATGAAACTGTTGATTCGTGTCTCGGGCATGTTGATGACCTTGGAGATTATGTAAGGGAAAACAACATAGACGTTGTCTTTGTGACAATGCCCATGCGTGAAGAAGAAAAAATTCAATTGATACTGGCGGATATGGAAGATTCTGCAGCTCAGGTTTACTATTTTCCCGATATGTCTATTTTTGCTCATCTGTTGGGTGGTGACGTTGCCAATGTAGCTGGAAGAACCGCTATAATTATGCGGTCGTCACCTTTTGAGGGTGTGAGTGGTATTGTCAAAAGATTGGAAGACGTCATTTTATCGTCGCTGATACTTATAATGGTTTCTCCGGTTATGCTCTTTGTTGCAGCCGGAATTAAATTGACATCCAAGGGACCGGTTTTATTTCAGCAATGGAGATACGGTCTGGGTGGAGAGCCTTTTAAAATATACAAGTTCAGAACGATGAAAGTTATGGAAGACGGGTATAATTTTGTTCCGGTAACCCGTGATGACCCGCGTGTTACAAAGTTTGGAGCTTTTTTACGTAGAAACAGTCTGGATGAGCTTCCACAGTTTATAAATGTTCTTCAAGGTAGAATGTCGATTGTTGGTCCAAGGCCACATGCTGTTAAAATGAATGAAGAATATCGTAAACGGATACCGGGATACATGCTCAGACATATATCCAAGCCCGGTATAACCGGACTGGCACAGGTCAGTGGTTACAAGGGTGAAGTTCAGACTGAAGAGGATATGGAAAACCGAATTGAATTCGATATCAGTTATCTGCGTAATTGGTCTTTGATTCTTGATTTTGAAATTATTTTCAAGACAGTTTTCAGACGGGCGTGGCGTCAGAAGTAATTGTCGGAAATATTGTCGCTGAAAAGGGGTAAGGTTATGAAAATTTTAAGATTTTTTGTTTGCTGCACATTTATATCTTTGTTGGCTCTGAGTCCGGCTATTGCCGGTGCTGATACCGGAAGTGCTGCAGAATATAAGTTAGGGCCTGAGGATGTAATTGAGATTTCCGTGTGGGGTGACAAAGATCTGATTCGCGAGGTCGTGGTCGGCCCTGATGGTAATATTTCTTTTCCGCTTGTGGGAGACCTTAAAGCCGGTGGTCTGACTGTTGCTCAGGTTAGAAAAGAAATTAAGAAAAGAATTTCTGAGTACGTTCCTGACGCTGCCGTAACAGTCATCTTGAGCAAGGTTATCAGCCCCAAAGTTTTTGTCATGGGTAAAGTAAAGAACCCCGGTGTTTTTATACTGGGCCAGAAAATGACAGTTGTCCAAGCGTTATCAATGTCCGGAGGTTTATCCCCGTTTGCTGAATCGGGCAGCATTATTGTGGTCAGACATCTTTCTAATGGAGGGCAGGAAGCCATTCATTTTGATTATGACGAAATAGCCGATGGTGAAAATCTTAAATCAAACATCTACCTTGAGCCAGGCGATACTATAATTGTCCCTTAAGCAGAATTGGAATTTATTTTAGTCATGACCGGCATATATAAAATATTTTTGATAACAGTATTCAGCCTGATGCTGATACCTGTGTGCTCTGTTATTGCCGGTAAGTCACGCCCTACGTACAGTGTTGCAATGCCTGTTGTTCATCCGGTATATTTTAAATCCATACCGAAATACTCTGTTGGGCAGAGCGTGCGCAGAGATGTTGTGGATGTTGTGCTCAGTGCTGATAAAATAGTTTCAGAAGAATCCAACGGGCCAAGCTATAAAGCTTTTGTTGAACCTAGGCCATCTCATCAGGTTGCACAGGTTATGGAGAAAAAAGCAGCCGAGCCTGTTTATGAAGATAAAACACCTGAAGATCATAAATCCCCCGATGTAAAGAGTTCGACTGCTCATAATGAGCCTGCTGAATTTGTAACAAGTTCCGGTGGAGTCTCCATTTTTCCTGGGGACAAAGAAAATATTCGTAAAGAAAGTGTTTCTGAAGATGGAGGCTTTTTTACCACTCCTAAGAGGATGCTCGGCCTTTCAGGAAAGCGGGTAAGGTTCAAACCATCGTTGTCTATTGTTGAAACCTATGACAGCAACGTTGACTATAGGGATATAAGTGATTTGGTTACCACTTATAAACCGGCACTTACTTTTGATGCTAAAAATGAAGACTCAAAGATTCATTTCAGGGGTGACTTTATTTATCGTGATTTTATGGAACACAGTGGACTCGACAGGTATGATTACAATCTGGCTGTTTCAGGTGAGTACAGATTCAACCCCGTGCTGGATGGTGCTCTGACTGTTGAACATAGGAGACGCCATAACCTTGACCAGAATACTGCCGAAGTCGGAGCTGTTCATCTCGATCCGTCCATAATACTTTCAACTGTAGCTACACCTGAATTAAACTGGGTCATTACGCCTAGAGATAAGGTGCGCTTTGTTTACAGCATAGATAAAACTGACTATGAACGGGCCTCTGATTCTGACTATATAAACCATTCACTAAGTACCGTATGGGCTCATGCCCTGAAAGATGAAAGAACCTCATTTTTCCTTGGGCAGTTGAATGTTTTGACCCATTACACCAGAGAAATGGACGATCTTAATGGAGATCAGTATTCAAATCAGGCTATTTTCGGTGTTGAGCATGCTTTCACCGAATCCTGGAAATTTTCTTTAAAAGGTGGTCCCGGAATAACTTTTTCAAATTATTCCAGCGAGAATGATAGAGATGATGGTACTGATTTTATGTACCAGTTCCGAGCTGAGCTTGAATACAATCGGCCCATGTATAATGCTAGATCTTCCATTGAAAGGCTGGTGCGCCCGGGAAGATATGGTGAAAATGAGATTATGGATAAAGCAGAAATTTATTTCCGCTACAAGTTTACTGAAGATGTGGTTCAAAGCTTTGTAGCGAGCTACTGGTTGCTTGAAGGCGAGGGAATTGGAGCAACCGAGGATCATAAATCCAGAGGAACTTTTTTTCAGTCCGTCACCAATTGGGACATGGATAAAGACTGGAGACTATTCTTAGGGCTTAATTTTACAGACAACTATAATAGAATAACAGAAAAAACTAGTCAGCGTTTTAAGTCATGGATAGGTATTTCTTATGCCTTTCCGACTGAACTTAGATAGAGGGATGGCATAAGATGCAACAGAGTTCGGATATAGCTTATTATTTCGATGTATTAAGAAGGCGCAAACTTCAGTTTATCCTTCCGGGAGCTATACTTTTTATTATTATAGGGGCTGTGGCTTTCCTGCTTCCTCCTGTTTATAAATCTTCTTCAACTATTTTGATTGAGGATCAGGAGATTCCGCAGGAGCTGGTGCAGACCACAGTTACTGGTTTTGTTGAAGAAAGATTGCAATCCATTACTCAGGTTGTTTTAAGTCATGGAAATCTTTTAAATATTATTAAAGAATTTGATCTTTATCCTGAGCTTGTGGGTAAGTACACAACGGAAGAAATTATTTCCAAGATGCGTGACGATATTATCATGGAACCGATTACCGCTGATGTCACCAACCAGTATTCAGGACGTCCCGGAAGTGCAACTATTGCTTTTGTCCTCTCATATGAGGGTCGTACACCGCAGAAGGTTGCACAGGTCGCCAACGTGCTCACTTCTCTTTACCTTAAAGAAAATTTGAAAGAGCGTGAACAGAAGGCTAAAAGCACTTTTAATTTTCTTGAGCTACAACTTTCAGAGCTGCGGTCCGAGGTGCTTGAGCTTGAGCGCAAGATTGCTGAATTTAAGAAAAAGCATGTTAACGAACTTCCTGAGCTTCTTGTTCATAACATGAATTCTATGGAACGCCTTCAGCGTGAGATGGATAATTCTAGGGAGCAGCTGGCAACTTTGAGGAACAGAAAAGTGTATCTTCAGGGACAGCTTGCCAGTATTGATCCTCATCTGAGGGTTATTTCCAATGAAGGCAAAAGATTTGTCACTTCAAAAGAAGAACTTGAGAAGCTTAGGCGGGAATATCTCAGCTTATCGTCAAAGTATTCTGATAAGTATCCTGAAGTGATAGCTATTAAACGGCAGATCAAAGCTTTAGGTGCTGAGGTTCAGAGTTCTGAAAGTTACGATAACATCAAGAGGGAAATTGATCTTAAGGAACAGGATCTCGCCGCTTTAAAAGAAAAGTATTCAGACAAACATCCTGATGTCATTGCTCTGCGCAAGGAAATTGATGCTCTCACTGCAAGACTGGAAGATGCTTCCATGCAGGAGCCTTATCTTCAGGAATCCGGAGAAGTCCCGGATAATCCGGGGTACATTCAAATCGAAACTCAGATAGCTTCTACTGAACTTGAAATAGGAGAGGCTAAAAGAGTTTATGCTGAAATCAAAGCCCAGTATGATAAATATCGCCTTAGAGTTGTAAACACTCCTCAGGTTGAACAGCAGTATAAGATACTCTTGCGCGATTATGATAATGCGCAGGCAAAATATCAGGAAACAAACACCAGACTGCTGGCTGCCAGAGAAGCTAAAGGTCTTGAACAGAGCCAGCTTGCTGAAAGATTTACACTTGTTGATCCGCCTATTGTTCCTGAAAAACCTGTACGTCCTAATAGGCTGGCTTTAATTCTGGTGGGTTTTGTCCTGTCAGTCGGAGTTGGCGTTGGCGTTGGAACTTTTCTTGAATTTATGGATCGTTCTGTAAGACGTCCAGATGATCTGGCTCAGATTACAGGTTTACCTGTTTTGACCACAGTCCCATACTGGGTGACAGCTAAAGAACTTAAAAAGCAGTCCAGAAAAAAAATATTGATTACGCTTGGGTGTATAGCAATTTTCATTCTGGCTCTGGCTGCAATTCACTTTTTATATATGCCTTTGGATGTTCTTGCAGTTAAACTTATTCGCAAGATTTCATTAAATTTTTAGGAGTTAGTACCTAAAGTCCATAGCGGGGTTTCAAGATGAGCAAACTGCTCAAGGCTGTAGAGAAGGCCAAAAAAAATAGGGAAATCAACTCTCAGAATGCATTTTCATTTAATGAGGGTGATACTTTAAAAGAGAAATCAGATGATAACGCAATTGTAACCACTGTTGCAGCTGAAGATTCAGATACAACAAGCGAAGCCGGTAAATCTGCTAATATTTCATGTTCCAGACCCGGTCAGAGTTGTGATCTTGATCTTGATGTCAGATGTCTTACCGAAAACAGGGTTTTGACTTCCAGCAGTTCACCTGAATTTACTGATATATATAACCTTTTGAGAACTCAAATTTTTCACCGCACTAAGAAGAACCATCATAACGTCATCATGGTGACGAGTGCGGCACAGGGTGAAGGTAAGTCTCTTACAGCTTTGAATCTTGCCATAAGTATTGCCCGTGAGCTTGACCAGTTTGCTTTGCTGGTGGACACTGACATGCGTAATCCGTCTCTGCATAAGTATCTCGGAATGGAAATGACTCGCGGGCTCAGTGATCATCTGATGAAAAATGTACCGGTGCATGAGTTATTTATAAAACCGGGATTGGATAAACTGACTTTTCTTCCTGCCGGAGAACCTATAAGAGGATCTACGGAAATTCTGGGTTCTCCAAAACTTCAGGAACTTATTGTTGAGATGAAGCAGCGGTATCCTGACAGATATGTAATTTTTGACTGCCCTGATCTGTTGCATGCACCTGATGCTCTGGTCTTCTCGACTTACGTTGACGGTATTATCTTTGTGGTTGAAGCGGGGAAAACTTCAAGAGAAAATGTTATGAAAGCTTTGAATCTTCTTGAAGGAAGGAATATTATTGGTCTTGTTCTCAACAAGGCAAACAAAGAGAATCTCGAAAACGATTAAGGCGGATTACTGCATGTATCTTGATTTCTACAGACTGAAGGAAAAGCCGTTCAAGATAATCCCTGATCCGGATTATTTCTATTTAAGCCCGTGGCATCAGCAGGCACTGACTCATATTGAGTACGGGTTGATGAGCGGGGACAGTCTTATTCTTCTTACCGGAGATGCCGGGACGGGTAAAACTTCTATCATATATAAGCTTATCTCAGAATTAAGTGATGATACGATTGTAGGAGTCCTTTTTAATACCGCTGTTGCCGGAGACAGAATTATCGAGATGATCCTTAGAGAATTTGAAGGAACAGTTCCTGATAATCCGACTCCATCTTCTTGTCTTGAAGCCTTGCAGGAATATCTGCTTAAAATTTATTCAAAAGGTGAGAAAAAGGTTCTGCTTGTTCTTGATGAGGCCCAGAGCTTGAGTAATGTGGCTCTTGAACAGGTTCGAATGATTTCAAATATTCATTCTGGCAAAGAAAATCTCTTATCGGTCTTAATGGTCGGACAGTCAGGTTTCAGAGCCAGACTGCGTAAAGCTAAATACAGTCAGATTGTTCAACGAATAGTTGTAAGTGCTCATCTTTCACGATTGCGTGAGCAGGAAGTTATTGATTACATCTTCTATAGACTGCGGCAGGGTGGGGCTGAAGATCCTCAGGCTATTTTTACAGATGATGCACTGAAAGCAGTGTATGAGTATTCAAAAGGCATCCCGCGCAATATAAATTTAATTTGTGAAGGTTCACTTGTTTACGGCTTTGCTGATGATGTGAATCCTATTACAGCAGATGTTGTGGAAGCTTTTTCAAAGGAAAGAATTGAGAGCGGACTGCTTGAAGGTCACGGGGATGAAGACGACCCGTATTATACTGATAATTCAAAGGAATATATTGAAGCTCTTGAGAAAAGAATTGCCAGTCTTGAAAAGTCCATGGATATCGTTAAACGAACTTTGGTACAGCTGATTAAAGCGGTTAAGGGTATGAAAAAATCCTGATAGTTTAAGAGGTGACCATGCGGTTGTTTTCTCATTTTGTTTTAGCCGTGGCAGTTCTTTTTATGCTCTGCAATGTTACAAGTTCGCATGCAGCTTCACCTTATAAAATTTTTAAGACGAGACCCAGACTTTACGTTACTGCTGAAAAAATCTCCAGCTTGAGAAAAGTCATTAAAGGTGAACCATATTCCAGCTGGCTGAATAATATAAAATTAAGATCCAAAGGGTTGATAGGGGGCAGAACTCCATCAACACTTATCAGGTATACTAGCAATACACTGCGCCGTCCTGCTGATTCACTTGTAAATCAGGCTTTTTATTATTTGATGACAGAAGATCCGACTGTGCTGAGCAATATAGAGCATTTGTTGGAACTTTTTGTGGAAGCCCCAAATTGGGCCTCAGATAATGATATCGGTGCTGCACACAGCCTGTTTGCTTTATCTGTTACCTATGACTGGCTATATGACAAGCTGCCTTTATCTCTCAAAAAATCAGTCCGAGCATCTATTTTAAAGCATGCTGGTATTTTTTACGATCTCATCCGTACTAATGGTATCTGGTGGACCAGAAGCCCTCTTCAAAATCATAATTATGTCAACACCGCAGCCCTCGCTGTTGCCGGAATAGCTTTATACGGCGAAACCCCAAAAGCTGCTAAATGGCTTGCCGCTGCTAAAGAAAATTTTGACAATGTGCTATCTCTTCTTTCACCTGACGGAGCTTCACATGAAGGCGTCAGTTATTGGAGCTATGGAACTCTCTGGCTTTTAAATTATTATATGGCAGTATCTCCGGCTCTTGGTCTGGATAAGATTGAGTCGTCAGATTTTTTTAGAAACACTTCAATCTACAGACTTTATTCATCCCTTCCGGGATTTAAATATAATCTGGACTATGCTGATTCAGCCATAGTTGATTATAAAGGTCCGGGAGCTATCTTACGCTGTCTGGCCTCAATCTTTAGAGATGGCCGCGCTCAGTGGCTTGCCGCTAAGATTGAAGAGGAGCGCAACGGACGTCCTGCGTTATGGCAGGATATAATTTGGTATGATCCTTCTATAAAATCTGTTTCTCCTGAAGATCTTCCGCTCTTCAAGTGGTTTGATAATCTGGGCTTTCTAATTACAAGATCTTCATGGAAAGATGACGCGAAGATGTGTTTCTATAAGGCTGGCCCTCCTCAGGGTTTTCTGGCTCAGTCTAAAAAAGTATATGCCGGATCACATATACATCCTGATGCCGGCAGTTATAGTTTGTGGCTGGGAAGACAGCCTATTGTACAGGACGATGGGTATGTGAAAGCCAAACTTTCATCCAGTCATAATGTGTTGACTTTTGGAGACTTGGGGCAGTCAGGAGAGGGAGGAGAGTGGTTTAGGATTCAACCGCTGAAAGATGATAAGATCTATCTTAATGCTCCAACCGTAGTACTTAAAAAAAGATTTCAAATTATAAGCGCTGACTTTGCATCTCTTTATCCGTCATTGGCAGGAGTCCGGTCGTGGAACAGGGTTTTTGTTGTAATTGATGGAAGAGTTGTTGTGGTACGGGATATTGCTCGTACTAAGTCTGATACTGATATTATGTCGCTGCTGCATTTAACCAGAAAGGCCAGAAAATACGCTAACTCTATTTGTCTGGATTTTTCGTCTGATCTAGTTATGAATACTAAAAGTTCTGCTGGGACAGAAATTGATTTCAAGCGTTATCTTGTGCTGACCATACCAATGGGCAGGAAAATTCCTAAATCCGGAATGCTGCTTTCCATGAAAGCTCCCCATTCACGAGCAGCTCAGTTTATTTCGGCAATCGCCGAGTCTGCTGAAGGATGTGTGGATAGCAATATTTTGAAATCCTATGATGCTGATAAAGATTATGCAGTTGTTGAAGATAAGTATGGTCGGTATGGTATTGATTTTAAAACTATGAAAGTCAGTTTCGAGCAGGAAAATCGCTGATGTCCAAGCTCAGCGGACTTTTTTGTTTTAAGACCTTGAGTCTTCTAGGATCAACTGCTTTACCCGGTGCCCAGCGAATATTTTTGTATTTCCTTGTGGAGCATTTTTTCGGGCTTCAATTTCTGGGGCGTTTCGCCAATGATCTTTCAATCATTTTTATGATTGGCTATTTCACCGCCGTCGGGTGGTCCAGCATGATCATGATAAGAGTCCCACAGACTGATGGATTGGCGAAATTGCAGACTCTATTCACTATTGCGAAATTTTCTTTTTTCAGCCTGATTCCATCCTGCATAATTATTTATTTTCTTGGATATCTGGGGTTTATTTTCAATCCTGATTTGTCTTCTTTTGTCTTGGTCAGTTGGTCTTTATTTATGCTGTTTAGAAGGTTTATGCTGGCCTTAAAAAGATATCACATACTTTTTGCTGCTGAATTATTGGTTCTTACAGGCATCGCAGTTATTTTATGGTTCGGTAGGAAGTATCCATTTGCTCCATATTTTAGTTATGCCGTTCCTTGTGCAGTAGTCACCTTAACAGCAATCTGCCTCACAACATGGTTGTTGAAAAAGAATAAACTGAACTTTTTTAATGCTCAGCCCGGTGTTATGCGTCACGGTTTGGAGTTTGGGCTTAATAATTTTGTAAGCGGTGGAAGAATGCTGCTTTTAACCCCTCTTGTTGTCCAAATAGCAGGTGAAATCTACGGCGGGATTATTGGGCTTATTAATAGTGTCTTGGGGGTGGTGCAGCTTTTTCCAAGAACATTATCTCAATTTCATCTTCCGGAAATGTCGCGTCTGGTTAAGAACGGTGATTCAATCAGTTTTATTGGATATGTTTCTAAATTCCGTAAACAGGTTTCAGCTCTGCTCACTTTGATATTTCTGTTTTCTGCTATTGGATGGTGGGCTATAGGGTTAACTCCTTACGGGGTAAGGCTTCATGCTGATGGGGCTGTATTCATTTTTTATATTATGCTGATAGCTACGGTTATTGATCAGGCTGTCATCGCTGATGCTAATTCATTGATGGTCCGTGAACTGAGCTTTTTAATGTTGAAAGTGAATTTTTGGTCTTCCATCATTATGTTGCTGATGATGGCTGGAGTTGTTTTTTTAAATTTTGTTCCACTGTTATCAGTATATTCAATTCTTAGCGTATATTTGGTTTCCAATCTTTTGAGATCGGTATGGCTGGTGAAGTTGTCAGGAAATTATAAAAGAATTGAACCAAAAAAAGCCCGTTAGATTGCGGGCTTGGGTAATAAAAAATCAGTTGATTTTATTTTAAAAAAATTAATTGATATTGTCTGTTATGGCGTAAGTAAAAATTATTGGGTTATTCTTTCTTTGGAATTAAAGTCTATTTCTATTTTATCTTCCGGTGTGCTCAACTTTACTCTGTTATAAAAAAGATCTTCCGGGTCTGCTTTTTGAAAAAGTTCTCTTAGTAATACATTCAAGAATAGACTTTTGCTGACATCTAGTTTTTTACATGCATCTTCCATGCGTTCCATTACTTCCTGATGAAGGAAAACGTCCTTTAAAGGTTTATTCATAAATTGCTCCTTTTTTATAGTGATGAAAAAGTATTATTAATTTTTTCTGAAAAACCTTATCTTCTAAATAAACACAATAATTATTCATATACAAGCGGTTTATGAAAAAACTGTGAAGGTGAGGTTAAGAAATCAATTTATTAATTAATGGGTGCATTAAAAATTATTTTTTGTGCACAATGACTGCACATAATATTGCACTTATCTGCACAAAAGCCAGCCTTTATGTGCATTTGGATTTTACTAATATGTGGTCATTCGTTTAATATATTGAAATAATAGTAAATATTGTTTTGGCACGCTTGGTGCTAATAGTAAATCAACCGGGCGGTTACCTGCCTCCCTACCCCCCAAGAAAACTGGTGGCCGTCCGGATTACATACAGTCTTCATTCCTCATCATCACTCCTTAAACATGAAAGGCCGGGATCCTCCAACCCGGCCTTTCATGTTTAATAAGCTTTTTTAGATTTTTTCCCTAAAATCTGGATTACATTACCTGCAATAATCAGCATCAGGCCGATGATAGTTGATACGAGTATTTTTTCGCCAACTATAAAATGTATCAGTATAAGTGAGATGAATGGAGATAAAAAGATAAGATTACTCACTCTGGAAGCTTTTTCTGTGAGCTTAAGAGCATTGAGCCATAATACAAAGGTTATTCCCATTTCGAAAAGCCCTACATAGCATGCCCCGGCAATAGCTTTTAAGTTGACCGGAGGTAATTCAGACCAGATTAACGTGCTTATAAATATCAGTGGCAGAGCTGCACAGAAGCTAATAAATAATCCTACAATAGGGTCAGCTTTGCTTTTTGTGTTGTAAATCCAGTATAAGGACCATATCAGTGTGCTTAGTAATGCAAATACTACTCCTGTTGTATTTGCAAATTCCATTTTTGTAATTTCACCTTTTGTTGAAATTACCAGTACTCCTAAATAGCAC
This sequence comes from Maridesulfovibrio bastinii DSM 16055, assembly GCF_000429985.1. Classification (NCBI taxonomy): domain Bacteria; kingdom Pseudomonadati; phylum Thermodesulfobacteriota; class Desulfovibrionia; order Desulfovibrionales; family Desulfovibrionaceae; genus Maridesulfovibrio; species Maridesulfovibrio bastinii. The sequence continues at coordinate 92,487 of NZ_AUCX01000008.1, read as the reverse complement.
ACCATTATAGCAAGTAATTCCTTTAAAGACATCTTCTGCTTTAATAGTGGAATTGAAAGTATGGATAGAGTGATAGCCCATGTATAATTTAATGATTGAGCTTCCTGTGCAGGAAGAAGGTCATAAGCCTTAAAGAGAATTATATAATAAATGAATGGATTGAGTACTCCTAGTAGAGAGCAGATCAGTACATCTTTTTTATTTGTTTTTAAGATAAGGTTAAGTTTTCCCTGAGACATTATTATTGCAAATAATGCCAGCAAAGAGGCTGCACTTGCATATAGCAAAAGTTGAATCGGATTGAGATAAGTTAAAGATATTTTAAACGCTGAAGCTACTGTAGACCAGATTAGTACTGCTGATATCCCAAAAAGGTAAGCTTTGTTTTGATTTTTCATGTAGATGTAGTTGGTAAATGTTTTTATTGATAAAATGTACTATGGGGCTGGCTAGGCAGCAAATAAAAAAGAATGTCTACATTTTTTGAATAAGTTAACCTAAACAAAGTCTGTAAATCTTTACGGAGGTACCAATCGTATTTAAATTGCAGGTCAAAATTATAATCTAGTGCTGATTTACTGCGTATACTAATTGGCGTGCGTGATAAATTTAAATCCATTCAGTTGAGTCGGTTGCGGGTTATTCATTTATGGTGCATGTAACTGTGCAGTTTTATTTTTTTTGATAATGGATATTTTTCATTATCCGTATGGATATTATGTCTTTCCAGCAGGGAGATTTGCCGAATGAAGATCACGTTTATGGGTGCGACCAAAACGGTCACAGGTTCATGCTATATAATTGAGACAGCAAGCTCAAGATTTGCAGTTGACTGCGGCCTTCATCAGGGTAACGCAGAGATTGAAAAAAGAAATCGCAATGTTGCGGATTATGATCCCAAGGGCATAGATTTTATTCTGATAACTCACGCTCATATTGATCATTCGGGGCTTATCCCGGCAATGGTAAGTGCTGGATTCAGCGGCCCTATATATATGACCGATCCAACCCGTGAACTCCTTGAGATAATGCTGCTGGACAGTGCACATATTCAGGAAATGGAAGCTGAGTGGGGTAACAGAAAAAGGCTGCGTAAAGGGCAAATTCCTCTTAAGCCTCTGTATACTCAGGAGGATGCTGAGGCCGCAACTCCACTGATGACTACAGTTAAGTACAAGGAAGAATTTTCTCCTGCTGAAGGTGTTAGTGTAAGATACAATGACGCTGGTCACATCTTAGGCTCGGCGGTGATAGAATTAAGTATAAGAGAAAATGGTGATGCAACCAAACTGGTCTTTTCAGGAGACCTAGGTCATAAAGATCAGTTGATTGTCAACGACCCGAGCATCATTGAGAAAGCTGATTATCTGGTTCTTGAGTCTACTTATGGTGACAGGGATCATAAAGATTCATCGAACAGTCAGAATGAATTGGCTGAAGCCATCAGATACAGTTATGAAAATAAAGAGAAGGTCGTAATTCCTGCATTTGCAGTCGAACGTTCTCAGCAGATAATTTATTCACTCCATTGCCTTCATGAGCAGGGGCTTTTGCCGGATGATATGCCAGTCTACTTAGACAGTCCTCTGGCGATCAAGGCCACTGAAATCTTTCGTAAGCACCCTGAATTTTATGATACTGACACAACGAAGATTCTGGAGTCCGGTAAAAATCCATTGGATCTGCCTAATTTGAAATTTACCCTGAGTACAGCTGATTCCCAAGCTATAAATAATACCAAAGGTCCTGCCGTAGTTATATCCGCAAGCGGGATGGCTAACGCCGGACGTATAAAACATCATCTTAGACATAATCTGTGGCGTCCTGGAGCCAGTGTTGTTTTTGTAGGCTATCAGGGTGTTGGAACACCGGGGCGTAGAATTGTAAATGGAGCTGAAGATATAACTATTTTTGGTGAAAAAGTTAAAGTCAATGCCAAAATCTTTACCATTAACGGTTTCTCCGGTCACGCAGGTCAGACTGAAATTATTGAATGGCTTAAAAATTTTAACAGCCCTTCAATGAACATAATCCTGACCCATGGTGAGCCTAAAAGCCAGAAAACCCTTGCCCAGCTCATAAAGAAGGAATTCGGATTTAAAGTACATATTCCTGAGTACAAGGAAGAGCTTATGCTCAAACCCGGCAAGGAAATGTTACCTATTATTGATGAAGCCATTGCACATCCTAAAGTGGACTGGGAATTTCTTATTAAAGATTCTGAAAATTTATTTATAGAATTCAGACAGAGGCTTGATAAAATAAAAGCACAGCCTTATGTGAACCAGTCCGATCTTCGTGAGAAGCTGTTGGACATCAATCGGCAGATAATTGAATTGATATCGGAAATGTAAATGAGATTAGTCAGCGGAAAATATGGTGGCAGGGTAATTAAAACTGCCAGTGGTCCGGGATATCGTCCGGCAACTTCCAAAGTCCGGCATGCTGTTTTTTCTATGCTTGAGTCGAGAGGGCTTGAATGGGACGGATTGAGAGTTGCTGATATGTTTGCCGGCAGCGGCAGTCTTGCCATTGAAACTTTAAGCCGTGGAGCTGCTTTTGCTCTTTTTGTTGAAAAGAGTGCCCGCCCTGCCGCTTTAATTAAAGAAAACCTCGTTGATCTGGGAGAGGATAGAAAAAACTGGAAGGTTCTTAAAACAGATCTTTTCAAGCTGTTATCATCTTCGCCCAAAGAACCTTACGGACTTATTTTTGTAGATCCTCCTTATGGACACGATCTGCTGCCGAAAGCTCTGGAAGGAATTCTGGATAACGGCTGGGTTGCTGAGGGAGGTTTCATTCTTGCCGAAGTGGAAGCTCAGGTTGAACCTCCTGAATGCGTGGCAGGCAGGCTGGAATTGTTAACTGACAGGCTGTATGGCCAGACAAGGATATTATTATGGAAAAAGTAGATCCGACAATTGCTGTTTTCCCGGGAACTTTTGATCCTTTTACAAGAGGTCATTACAGTCTTGTAATGCGTGGATTGCAGACTTTTGACAGGGTTATTGTCGGTGTTGCCGGAAGTACTTCCAAAAATACATGCTTCAATCTTGAAGAAAGAGTTGACATGGCAACCCGTATTTTTGCTAATGAACCACGGGTTACGGTTGAAGCTTTTTCCGGGCTTCTGGTTCACTATGTTGAGCATAGTGAAGCTTCAGTGATAATCCGCGGCTTGAGAGCTGTTTCAGATTTTGAATATGAATTTCAGATGGCTCTTATGAATAGAAGGCTCAACAGGGAAATTCAGACAGTATTTTTAATGACAGATTATAAGTGGATGTATTTAAGCTCTACTATTGTAAAAGATGTTGCCGTGAATGGCGGTGATATCAGGGGACTTGTTCCAAGGCAGATATTTGATGAAGTTGTAGAAAGGCTGGTTCCAGCAGGGACTTTTGATTAAGTTATATGTCATCAGCAGCTAAAATTGTATGTATTCTGGGGCCGACTGGGGCTGGTAAAACGGCGGTCTCGCTAGGTCTGGCTGAAAAATTTTCTGCGCAGGTAGTTAATTTTGATTCCAGACAGGTGTATAGAGATTTTCCGATTATAACAGCTCAACCTGATGAACGGGATAAAGCTGTATGCCCGCACCATTTATATGGTATGCTTGAAACAACTGAAGCGGTTTCAGCCGCTTCTTTTGTCGATATGGCAAAGAGTGTAATTGAGGAAGTTAAACCGGAACTTCCACTTCTTGTCGGGGGTACCGGACTTTATCTTCAGGCCCTTACTTCCGGGCTTGCACCTATTCCTGATATACCGGAAGAGGTGCGTGAGAATATACGCAGACGTCTTGAAGCTGAAGGATCACCGGCTCTTTTTAAAGAGCTTGAAAGTATCGATCCTGAATATGCGGCCAAAACGCATCCAAATAATCGTCAGCGTAATGCAAGGGCTTTGGAAGTCTTTGAGGCTACCGGAAAAACTTTTTCATGGTGGCATAATCGGGTTCAGCCTCCTTCTCCTTACGACAGCTTAAAGGTGGGGATAGCTGTTGATCTTGATGAACTTACTCCTTTGCTTGCTAAACGGATTGATATGATGATTGAAGCTGGAGCCATTGAAGAAGTCCGCAAAGCATGGGAAAAGTGTCCTGACCCTGATGCACCGGGTTGGACTGGTATTGGTTGTTCTGAAGTCCTTTCATATTTCAGGGGAGATTTATCTCTTGAAGAAGCAAAAAAGTTATGGATGGCAAACACAAGAGCCTATGCCAAAAGGCAGATTACCTGGTTTAAACGTGATTCTGAAATCAACTGGTTTTCACCGGGATCTCTTAACGAAGTATCTGACTTAGTTGAAAATTGGCTTGTCTGAAATTTACAGAATGGCTGATTCTTATTATTTAGTTAAGTAAAACAGGTCGCTAACGGAAATATTTTATATGAAAATCAGAAAATTTTCTTCAACGGTTTTAGCTAGCTTAATACTTTTGATGATGTTTTCCTCAATGGCTATTGCCGGAGGGGGATTTATTTATGAGTCTGGAAAAGGGCAGATTGATTGGGGTAGTGGCACTGCCTCAGGATCGTCATCAATTGTTCCCATGCAGGATTCTATTGACCCGCACAGAACTAAAGCTTTAGCTGTGCGGCAGGCTGGAGTGCAGGCTCGTAGAAATCTGTTGAGTGCAATCCTCAATACTTCCATTGACGGTAGAAAAAACGTCAGAAGTAATTTAGAAGATGATTATAAATTATCTGTGGAGCTAAGAGGATTTGTTCAAAATTCTCTGCTGGAGACTCAAGTTGACGATGAAGGTGTAGTTGAGGTCAAGGCTTCCCTTTCTTTGCGTGGAAAATTTTCGTCAGTCCTTTATCCAGCGTCAGTCCCTTTTCTTTCCGGAATAGCTCCTTCTTTAAATTTTGCTAATAATTCAACTTTGGAAAACGGATTATTTTCTCCGGACGTGGATGCTCTGGGAGCGGTATATAGCGGAATTATTATTGATGCCCGTTCAGTAGCTGTTACGCCAGCTTTACTGCCAGTTATTTATGACTCTGACGGAATAGGCGTTTACGGAGCTTTTTTGGTAAGCCGTTCGAACGTCTTATCAAAAGGGTTAGTTGGATATTATACAGACTCAAGCTCTACAGATGTTTTTACCCGTGTAGGGAGTAACCCGGTCACTGTGAAACTTATAAGAAATCCTGTAAATGATGGAACCGGATTTATTCTCTCCCGCGAGGACAGTCTTAAAGTCAGGCAGGCTCTAAAAAATGAATTGATTACCTCAAATTGTGCGGTGGCTGTGCTTGTTACTGCTCCGGCGGAAGAGAATAATAATGTCTCAGATGCCGAAGTTAAAGAAACAGGTATAGATAATTCTGGAACAGGTTCATCAGTTCAGCCTTCTGTTGATTCAAATATTATCGAAGAGCCTCTTGTGCAGGAAAACAAGCCTGAATAAACAGTTAACCGGAACAGAGTAAGTAATGAATTATTTAAATATATTATCAAAATTATTGGTTTCTGCTGCTTTAGTTTTTTTAATGGTTGCCCCTGCCTATGCTGTAAAGGTGCAGGTTTTTCAGCCTGCTGAAGAAGAAAAGACTGTAGTTGAAATCAGGAATGAAGCTGTTGATCTGGCTTTTGCTCAGGCTATTATGTCTGAAGCTTTGCGTATGATTCCCGGCGAGCTTGATCCCGCAAGGTCCGAAGTTCTTAAAAAGTGGTTGGGCGACAGAAAGGATACATTTGTAAGCGGTTATCGTGATGAAAGTGTATCTCAGGAAGAAAACGGTGTTTCTGTTGGAGTAAATGTTGATGTCAACCGCAAGGCTTTACGCGGATATTTAAAGAAAATTGGTGTTTTTTCAACTTATTCCAAGAAAGTTGAAGCATCTTTACAGACTTCTATAACTGACCAGCAGACTGATGATCTGGATGAGCTTAACAGGCTTATGATTGTTTTCGGTGTTCAAAAAGTTGCTGAAGGGGCGGATATTGCCGTGAGTATCAATAAAGCTGGCAAGAAAAGCTGGAGCGGTTCACTTTCTGTCTCCGGTGGACAAAGCTGGAAATCTTACGGTCTCGATCTTGATAAGGTCTGGAGCAAACTATGGGAAAATTATTTCAGCTCAATCCAGTCTTCTGCAGATATGAATCCCCGGGCCACTCTTGAAATTACTGGATGGTTTTCGCCGGAAGGAGTTAGAGAGTTCGGCAGGGTTTTAAGAGGATGGGATGCCGCAGTTCAGGAAGTTGAACTTGGTGGTTTAGATATGAAACCCACAGCTGTCTCTGCTTTCTGGACCATGGAGATTGCAGATAAATGGCTTTTGAAAAGTTATTTAGGTGATTATCTTCCACAAAGAGGACTGTCGTATACAATAAACGGTATTAATGAAAATTAGGCCGTTTTTTGGAAATAGAAAATTTTTAGGACATAAAAGTTAAGCCCGGAACTGAGAGGTTCCGGGCTTATGTTCTGACTGAATTGATCAGTCTTTTTTTTCTTTAGATTCTTTATCGTTGTCAGGAGTAACGTCAATCTCATCCGGCTCGTTGGAAGCCTTTTTGAAATTTTGAATAGCACGTCCCAACCCGCTGCCTATTTCAGGCAGTTTATTATACCCGAATATAAAGACAACGATCAACAATATTATCAGGATCTCCGACATTCCTAATCCGAACATTTTTTCCTCCAGAAAGAGATAGTTGAAATCCTTTTACATCCGCATCAATGGCAGGTCAAGAAGTCCCTTCAGTCACATTTGTAGCGGGGGAAATTGTTCTTTACAAAAGGTCCCAGCCTAAATAGGCAGTTCTGAATAAATGAAAAAGCCGGAAGTTGAACCGGCAGGGAATATCGCCTGTGTCTAAAATATCGAGACTTCCCGGTATAGGTTGCAAATTCTATATTCAGGGAAAGTGCATATATGAAGAATTTTTAAATCCGGGACTTGAAATACGCTGGAGATGCTCAGTTCTGCTTTTTATGGAAAAAGAGTATGATAAACTGCTTCGTCAGGCTGAAGCTTTTAAACTTGACGAGAAAGTTGTATCCGGAATCTGGGATGAAAGAGTTGCTGATCAACGATTGATTTCCATGGCGTGTGCAGGACGTGATGCTTCTTATCCTGAATGTTCTGCCCTACACGGTGATATATGCATGCTTGCCTTGCCTGAGTGTGATGGCGTATGCAGTAAATATTCACCAGAGGAAAATGATTGATATCGAGCTGTTGGCTTATTTAAAAATAGTTTTTCCCTAATTATCATGGAGAATGGATATGCTTGTTTACTTCCCGCAGATGCATAAAGAACTTGTTGATACTAATATCGAAGGAATCCTTCTTTTTAATCCGGGTATGGAGCCTGATAAGGATGTTGATAGCACTTCGTTCAAACCTTCAGGATTTCCAATGGAACCTGATCTGTGTAAACGAATGGTCGATGAGTTCATGCAGTATGGTGAGCTTTTTAAAAGACCGGGAGAAATGGCTTCGTATATCGGACAGGTTGCGGCTCGCGCAAATGTTGAAAGTGATAGAAGTATTGAAGCTGAGTTGATGGATAGGCTTGATAACGTTAAACCGGAAGTTGATTATAAGCCTGCTTTGATTCAAGCGCAGCTTCTCATTGCTTTATCTTACGCTTACGAAGAAAAAATTATCGAGCTTTCCAATATTGAGAAGAATCTTAATAGTTCGTGGTCTGGATTCGGGGAAAAACTTGGTCTTGCAGCTGATGAAATTGATTCTGAAGAAAGAATGCTGGGTGAAGTTATTTCCAATGCTCCAGTGGTTGCCAGCGCAGCTTTTGTTTTCCCATGGAAAAAAACTTTAGAAGGATTTTCAGCCTACCTCCCGGATGGAGCAGTGCTTGTAACTTCTGATAATGAAGCTGTTTCAATATGGGAAGATCGGGGTATACCTTTTGAGAAATCTGAAATTGATGGTGCTGATATAGAATTTCATGCTCCTGTTTATAAGTTCCTCTGTTACGAAAAAAGTGAAGAGGGTAAACCATGGCTGGATCGTGAACTCAGGATTGCCGTTATTGCTGAATAAAGTTAAATTTGAAAGACAGGGCGTGTTATTATGGAATCAGTCTCTTTGGATTATTTGAAAAAAATCAAAGGAATTATCTTTGATTGTGACGGGGTTCTTATAGATTCTATCAACTCTAATATCTGGTACTATAACCAGTTTAAAAAGAAATTCGGCTTAAAGCCGTTGACTGACGAAGAAATTAAATATGTTCACGCTCATACTGTTTTTGAATCAATAAAGTATATTATTCCCGAAGAGTCTCATGAGGAAGCCCTTGCCATACGAAAAGATCCTATGTTTGAAAAGGCAAGTGATTATATTAAACTGGCTGAAGATCTTGTACCGTTTCTGGAATATTTGAAATCAGCTTCTATCCTTATGGCTGTAAATACAAACAGAACGGACTCTCTTGATTATATTCTGGATAAATTTGAGCTGCAGGATTTTTTTGACCTGAAAGTGAATTCAACTCTGCTGCCGAAAAGTAAACCTCATCCTGATGGAGTTTATTACATCCTTGAAAAGTGGGGGATAACTCCCGAAAATGCTGTTTATATCGGTGACACATGGATTGATGAAGAATGTGCTAAAGCTGCCGGTGTTGCTTTTTGGGCTTACCGGAATGCTGATCTTGATTCAGATATGCACATTACAGATTATCGAATTTTAATGGAGCAGTTTAAAACTGCAAATTGTAAGGCATAGTGCAATTTATATATTTGTGCTTTTTTAGTATGTAATAAAAACAGTTGGTTTCTTTGAGGCGAAATTGTCAATTATTCGAAAAATATCAGTTGCCGAAAAGTACAAATTTGTCTCAGGATTTCCATCCGTGTGATTTTTATGTGATTGATTTTCTCCAGGAAGTTAAAAAGTGTTGATTCTTGGGGCTTGGTGTGACAATTTAAAACCAGATGAAAAAGTCGGCTGGAAGTCGGTATTCTGCGATCTTGTCAGGAGTTTTTTAAATGGATTATGTAATTCTTGCTATTGCCAATGTTCTTCGAATGGTGCTCAATCTTTACATGTGGGTGGTTATTATTTCTGCCCTGCTTACCTGGGTAAATCCTGATCCCTATAATCCTATTGTTCGCTTCCTATACGGTTTGACTGAACCTGTTTACAAAAAGGTAAGACATTATCTTCCTTTTGTTTTTGTAGGTGGTTTTGACCTTTCTCCTATTATTGTGCTCATAGTTATTCAAGTTGTGAATATCGCCTTGATTAACAACCTTATAAGATTGGCGTATGGAATGTAACGTCAGGGGAGTCTTATGAGCCTTTCCAAAATTGACCTGCTCAATATTAAGTTTTCAAAATCGTTATTTGGCTATTCCAAGTCTGAGGTAGATCAGCTCATGGCTGAAGTTGCCGAAGTCCTTGGTGGTATGGCCGACGATAAAAAGCAGCTTTTAAAGAAAATCAGCCGCAGGGAATCCACTATTGCCGAGTTCAGGCAGAGGGAAGAAACACTGCGTGATACTTTGATGACAACCCAGAAAATGGTGGATGACCTTAAAGAAACTGCCCGTAAGGAAGCTGAGGTCATAATTAACGAAGCTCACTCTAGAGCTGAAACCATTCTACAACAGGCTCACAATCGTCTGGCCCAGATTCATGAAGATATTAATGAATTGAAGCGTCAGAGAACCAGATTTGAGGTTGAGTTGAAAGGGCTGCTTGAATCACATCTGAGGGTGCTTGAAATAGGTGACCCTGATGTGGAGAAAGTTGAAGCTCTGGAATCAAAACTTAAATTTTTTAAAAAGGCCAAGTGATTATAAACATGGCGCAGATTTTTGTGCTTTTATTCAATAAATTAAGACCTTATTGGAAAAATTTTGTCCCGGGGTGTACTCGGTATGCTAGTTTTTCTATTAAGGATGAATATAAGAGCGAACTGCGTTTGTGTACAACTGCGTCTGAAAAACGCTGCATATGCTGATTAAATGTCATTGATTTTATCGTAATTAAAAGCGGTTAAAAGGCAATGAAGAGCTTTCTAACGGATGCAAGGCCGTAAAAACTCTGTTGATAAACTGACAAGCGAATTCGTGTTGGAAGGGTTTAGATCCTGAAAGCACTTGGTATAGATAACTACCAAACCTATGGAAAGGAGTTGCAAATGGAACCTAAGGACCTAGAACTGATTGAACAGCTAGCGGATCAGGATAGTGAAGTTAAGGCTCTATGGGATCAACATAAAAGCTATGATGTCATTATACAGAAAATGGAAAGCAAGCCTTATTTGAGTGCAACTGAAACTCAAGAACTTAAGGAATTGAAAAAGAAGAAACTTGCAGGAAAAACAAAACTGCATGCTCTTCTCGACAAGAATAAATAATAGGAGTCAGCTATGGAGCTCACCGGAGCTCAGATATTATTGGAATGTCTGAAAAAAGAAGGGGTAGATGTCGTTTTCGGCTTTCCTGGCGGTGCTGTTCTTGACATTTATCACGAACTTCCAAATTTTCCTTTCAAGCATGTTCTCGCCCGTCATGAGCAGGGAGCTATTCATGCTGCGGACGGTTATGCCAGGGCAACAGGTGATGTAGGCGTATGCCTCGTTACTTCCGGTCCCGGAGCAACTAATACCGTTACTGGTATAGCTACTGCTTATATGGATTCCATCCCGGTCGTCATTTTGACCGGTCAGGTTCCGACTGCACTGATAGGTAATGATGCCTTTCAGGAAGTAGATATTGTCGGAATTACCCGTCCCTGCACCAAACACAATTATCTGGTCAAAGATATTAATAATCTGGCGTATACTATAAGACAGGCTTTCTATCTTGCCCGTTCCGGTAGACCCGGACCGGTTCTGGTCGACCTGCCGAAAGATATTATGCAGCAGATTACGGAATTCAAATGGCCTGAGGATGTGTCGCTACGGAGCTACAATCCCAACCTGAACCCGCACTACGGTCAGATTAAAAAAGTTTCCAAGCTTATTAGAAAAGCTGAGAGACCTTTAATCTATGCAGGTGGTGGAGTTATCAGTTCCGGAGCACAGGAAGATTTGATCTGGCTAGCCAAAAATCTGGACATTCCGGTGACTGCCACCCTTATGGGTCTTGGTGGTTTTCCCGGCGATGACCCGCTCTGGCTGGGTATGCTGGGAATGCACGGCACTTATGCTGCAAATATGGCTGTTAATACGGCGGACCTCGTTCTGGCCATCGGAGCGAGGTTCGACGACCGTGTTACCGGCAAAGTCTCGGAATTCGCACCAAATGCAACTTTTGTTCATGTTGATGTTGATCCTACTTCAATTCAGAAGAACGTTCACGTTCATGTACCCATCGTCGCGGACTGTAAAAGTTTCCTCATGGCACTAAGGGAATCTCTTGAACCGGTTATCGGAGCAACTGATTTTGAAGTCGCCCATGCCGGATGGGTAAAGCAGGTTCAGGATTGGAGTACTGCACATCCTTTGCATTATAACAAGGGCGGTGAATATATTAAACCGCAGCATGTTGTTGAAAAGATCTACGAGATCAGCAAAGGCGAGGCGATAATAGCTACAGAAGTCGGCCAGAATCAGATGTGGGCGGCTCAATTTTATAAATTCAAAAAGCCCAAGTCATTTTTGTCTTCCGGTGGTCTGGGGACTATGGGATATGGTTTCCCGGCAGCAATCGGAGCTCAGATAGCTTATCCCGACAGGCTTGTGGTGAATATTGCCGGAGACGGTTCTATTCAAATGAATATTCAGGAAATGATGACAGCTGTAGCAAATAATCTTCCTGTTAAAATTGTTATCTTGAATAACCGCTATCTTGGGATGGTCCGCCAGTGGCAGGAACTATTCTATGATAGAAATTATTCTGAAACCTGTATGGACGCACAGCCCGATTTTGTTAAGCTGGCAGAAGCGTATGGAGCAGCCGGATTCAGGATCACTGAAGAAAAGGATCTTGAAAGTACTCTTAAGGAGGCTTTTGCTACTCCAAAGCCTGCTATTATCGACGTTATTGTTGACCCTGAGGAAAATGTATATCCAATGGTTCCAGCAGGGTGTTCTTTAACAGAAATGCTGCTCGTTTAAGGAGGATGGCAAAATGAGACATATTCTTTCTGTCATTGTTGAAAACGAGCCCGGCGTTCTGTCGAGAGTAGCCGGCCTTTTCAGTGGTAGGGGATTCAACATTGAATCACTTAATGTTGCACCTACTCTTGAAGATGGTGTTTCGCTGATGACTATTGCAACTGTCGGTGACGAACAAATTATTGAACAGATCGTTAAACAGTTGCGAAAGCTGATAACGGTCATTAAGGTGGTCGACCTGACAGAGCACAAAGCTGTTGACAGAGAAATGGTTTTGATAAAAGTGAATGCTGAAGATACGAAAAGAGCGGAAATTTTGAGGATAGTAGATATTTTCCGCTGTAAAGTTGTGGATGTCAGCGTTGATGAACTAACCATCGAAGTTACCGGCGACAGAGGCAAGATAGAGGCTTTAATCAACCTTTTGGTCCGTTTTGGAATCAAAGAGACTGCGCGCACAGGTAGTGTTGCTATGAAGCGCGCAATGCAGGGCTGATAAATTTCAATCAATATCCCGGCATTAGATATGCTACTACGTCTGATCAGCCTTCTGCGGGTTGTATCATACGGGAAACTATTCAGGTTTCGTGTCCGGATGTTAAAGTATTAATTAGGAGAAAAAAATGAAGGTTTATTACGAACAGGATGCAGATTTAGGATTACTTAAAGATAAAACCGTTGCCATCATCGGTTACGGAAGTCAGGGGCATGCTCATGCTCAGAATCTGCGCGATTCAGGTGTTAAAGTAATTGTAGGTCAGCGTCCTGGCGGTCCTAACTATGATCTGGCTAAAGAACATGGTTTTGAACCTGTTAGTGCTGCTGAAGCTGCCGCTGCTGCTGATATCATTATGATTCTGCTTCCTGATCAGGTTCAGGCTGCTGTTTACAAAAACGACATTCTTCCGAATCTTAAGCCTGGCAATGTTCTTGCTTTTGCTCATGGTTTCTGCATCCATTTTGAACAGATCATCCCTAAAGAAGATGTTGACGTAATCATGATTGCTCCTAAGGGTCCCGGTCATCTTGTTCGTCGTACATATACTGAAGGTGGAGCTGTACCTTCTCTGGTAGCTGTTTACCAGAATGCTTCCGGCAAGGCATTTGATCTTGCTATGGCATATGCAAAAGGCATCGGTGCAACACGTTCAGGTGTTATTGAAACTTCTTTCCGTGAAGAAACCGAAACTGACCTTTTTGGTGAACAGGCCGTTCTTTGCGGTGGTCTCAGCGAATTGATCAAGGCTGGTTTTGAAACTCTGGTAGAAGCTGGTTATCAGCCTGAAATGGCATATTTCGAATGCCTGCATGAAATGAAGCTGATCGTTGACCTCATTTATGAGGGTGGTATCTCCAATATGCGTTATTCCATCAGTGATACTGCTGAATATGGTGATCTTACTCGTGGTCCCAGAGTTATCAACGAAGAAAGCCGTAAGGAAATGAAAGAAATTCTTAAAGAAATCCAGCAGGGTGACTTTGCTAAAGAATTTATTGTTGAGAATATGTCTGGTAAAGCTCATTTCAGTGCACTGCGCCGCATCAATCGTGAACACAAGATTGAAGAAGTAGGTGCTAACCTGCGTAATATGATGAGCTGGCTTAAGAAGTAACAACTTTTCATAATTACTGTTGCAATTTTTTATTGCATGCAGAAGTTGTGAAATATTAGTATAAAAATGAAAAAAAGGGCTGTTTTACAGCCCTTTTTTTATATAGTACTTGACCTGTAATTATTTTCAGCGTAATCGTGCATTATTAGATAGTCAGATATCAGTTCCTACACCCAGGTCATTGTGGGCCTGCTAGGGCTGTAAAGGGCTGTATTGGTTGGGAGCGGCGGAAACGGTTTCGTTGTTGGATATCAATGTGTCGCGATGTGTTGGTGGGGGTAAATGGTCCAGCAGGGTTCGGCTGTCTGACTGAATTTCAAAGTTTAAAGTTTTATGGAGTTTTGAGAATGTCGAAAAACATTTATGTCGGCAACCTTCCTTGGAGCATGACCGAAGACGAAGTTCGTGATGCATTCGCTGCATTTGGAGAAGTTCTATCTGTTAAATTGATCAACGATCGCGAAACCGGACGTCCTCGTGGATTTGGTTTTGTTGAGATGGAAGATCAGGGTGCTGATAGCGCAATTGAATCTCTTGATGGCACTGATTTCGGCGGACGTAACATCAAAGTGAATGAAGCCCGTCCGCGTCAGCCTCGTCCTAGACGCTGGTAATTTGTCCTATTTTGTTATAAAGCCTTCACGGGCTTTCGCGATAGTTTAATTATTGACAGTCGAATCAAAACGCTGAAACCAGTTTTTCGTTATATCGGCAGTTATTTTTTTTCGCGGATATTTTCTGTGAATAGGCATAAGAGCCCGTATGCGCTTTGCGTTGCGGGCTCTTTCAGACTTTTAGATCATAAACAAAAGGAGATCCTTTGGCCAAAGAAGAAGGAATTGCAGTTAATGGCGTTGTAGAAGAAGCTTTACCTAATGCTACTTTCAGAGTTCATCTTGAAAACGGACATGTTGTGCTTGCGCATATTTCAGGAAAAATGCGTAAATTCAGAATTAGAGTCATGCCTGGTGACAAGGTAACAGTTGAACTTTCACCTTACGACCTGACTCGTGGTCGCATCACATATCGCCCCCGCTAATACTCTGTTTTATCAAAATTAATGCAGGTTTGAACTCTTGAAGTTAATTTTCAAAATTTGATTCTGCTTAACTTTCCTGCTGAAATAAAAGGGCGGATATTTCCAACCGGAGCAAATTATATTTAATTTTGCTCCGGTATTGGAAGTGTATTACTTTCTCATTGCGACTTTAATATCCACGATTGGTGTTCCATCAAGAGTTTCCAGCGGATAAACCGTAAGGGTGTTTTCAGTTATTTTTTTAATGGTAACTTTATGCACTCCGATCGGGTTGGGACGGTCTGGCGATCTGGTTGCAAAAACACCTCGTTTAGGGCGTGATGAATCTCCTCTGGGATGAACTTCCAAACAAGTTCTGTCTGCTTTATGAAGCCATGTCAGCAGAATTATTTCCGACCCTTCTTTTAATCCTTTCATTGCATCAAGATACTCAGGCTCTATTATAACCTGAGCTTCTATCCCGCCTTCATGTCCCTGCTTAGGGCATTCTTTCTTGTCGTTCAAAGTAGAATTGATATACGCAATCGGCGAAAGAGTTATCTCCATGATATTACCTCGAAAAGTGGTCAAAACCAGCTTTATTAAAAGAATTACCGTTTAGTCTTATTCCGGGTGTCCTGCTGACTATACCGATCTCAACTAAGTTTTTAAAACTATTTTTTAATTTCTTAAAATTATCGGCTGAAGCAGCTGCCAATAAAGCATAGTCTTCACCGCCGATAAAAGCCAGCTCATGAGGTAATTGATTTTTCAGCTGTGCAAATTTTTTAATTTCAGGGTGGATGTCAGTATCAGATAATTTTATGTCTGCTCCGTAAGGGCCGCTGGCATTTAGAAATCTTGGCAGATCTCGGGCCAGTCCGTCTGATATATCCATCATACCTTTTACAACCTTGCTTGCAGCAAGCTTTACGGCTGTATGAACACGCATTTCAGGATGGAGATGTGCTCTTACACATTCAGGGAAATTTTTAATATCATCTGGTCTCGATTCAAGTATATGGAGGCCGCAATATGCAAGTCCTACAGGGCCATGGGTAAAAAGAATATCCCCGGGTTGGGCGTTACCACGCTTGATTAATTCTGATCCTGATTCAGGTTCTCCCCATATGGTTATGGAAATTCCAAGCAGAGGACCTCTGCTGAGATCGCCTCCGGCCAGAATGATGTTGTATTCATTGGCCAGATCAGCCATTCCTTTCAGGAAAGCATTTAAAAAATCAGGTTCAAGATTATCTGGAATAATCAGCCCCAGCTCAAATCCTTTCGGGGTGCCACCCATTGCGGCTATATCACTTATATTTACGGCAAGAGATTTATAACCGATATCTTCAGGGCTGAAGTATGATCTTCTGAAGTGTATGTTTTCCAGAAATAGATCTTTGCTGAGGCATACTGTACCTCCGGTACTGATTATCGAGCAGTCATCGCCCCTGCCTAAAGTGACATGACCATTCTCATAGGGAAAATGGTAATCAATTAATTTCAGGAAATCTTTTTCAGAAGTAATTTTTTTCATTATTAAGGCCTACAGCATTTCAAGATAGTCTTCCACAATGACTTTCAAACCGAATCCGGGGAAATTAATTCTATATTTATCAGGTTCCACCCGTTCAACAATTTTACCACGGCCAAATATTTTGTGATTGCAGTAACCAAGCTTAGCTGGAGATATCTTTTTAGCTGATGCTTGCGCAGAACTTCCAGCTTCAATTTCCGATTCAGCAGAACCATTCATAGAAGGGTATGAGGCTGAATAGTTGTCAATTGGGGTCCTTTTTTTCTTGGCCAATCCACCGGAATATGATTCCTGCCATTCTTCGTAGAGGCTGTCGCTGATTTCACGCAAAAATGGGCTCGGTATGGCCGGATCCCTGAAATCGGTATTCTGTCGTGAAACACTTGCAGGAGCACTCATGTAAAGTTCATCTTTGGCCCTTGTGCAGGCCACATAAAGCAGCCTTCTTTCTTCTTCAAATTCAGCAGGTTTCTGCATTGATTTGCGCGAAGGAAAACGGTCTTCAACAAGATCTAGTATAATTACAGCATTCCACTCAAGGCCTTTGGCAGAGTGGATTGTTGAGAGAGTTACAGCTTCTCTCTGTTCTTCGTTGTCCTGAGATAGCGGTTCAGGGTCAAGACATAAATCAGCCAGAAAGCTTTCCATGCTTTCATAGTTTGCTGCTATTTGTGATAGCTGTTCAAGTCCTGCCTGTCTGCGTGGATAATCGTCTGGATATTCTGTTACCAAAATTGGATTATACAGGGGTAGAAGTACTTCAAGAGCCGTTGATGGAGATGAATTTTTCTGGCGCAGTCCGTCAAGGTCGGTTAATAATTCCCCGAGCAGTGCATATTTTTTCTTGAATTTTTCCACTGCCGACTGATTTGCAGATATGACGGCATCAGCAATTTTTTTGGCTGTCTTAGGTCCAACTCCTTTAATATGTCCGAGAGAACGCTGCCATGATATAATATCAATCGGATTTGATACCAGACGCATGAAAGCAAGGACATCTTTGATATGTGCTGCTTCGTTAAATTTTAATCCACCATATTTTTTATATTCAATTCCAATACGTTTTAAGGCCACTTCAAGACCATAACTCTGGTATCCAGCTCTGAACAGGACTGCGACACCTTCCGGTCCAAATTTTTTTTGTAATTTTATGATCTTGTCGACTACTCTGGAAGATTGGGTGTAGTCACTTAAAGGAACCATGAGTTCAGGTGTTTTTCCACCTGTCCTGTTGGTGAAGAGCTTTTTGTCAAACTTGGTCTCTGCCCCTTCAAGAATAGCATTAGTGAGATCAAGAACCGGCTGGACAGAACGGTAATTCTGTTCCAGTCGGACAATTTTAACGTTTTCAAAAATTTGTGGAAAGTTGAGAATATTTGAAACATCAGCTCCACGGAAGGCATAAATAGACTGTGCATCATCACCAACAGCCATGATATTTCCGTTTTTACCTGCAAGCAGTCTGACAATACGAGCCTGAACAAGGTTCGTATCCTGATATTCATCAACCATTATAAATCTGAATCTGGCCCTGAGCTGCTCTTTGATTACATCATTTTCAGCTAAAAGTTTTTCCAGAAAAAAGAGCAGATCATCGTAATCAAGAAGCGCGTGCTGCTGTTTGTATACTTTATAAGCGTTTGCGATTTCTTCAATTTCCTGTGAATAGCAGGTGAGATGATATGCTTCTGTTGTTACAACCTGATCTATTGAAAGTTCTTTGTTGCGAGACTTGGTTATAATGTCCAGCAGGGTGTTTTTTTTCGGAAAAGATCTGTCCTTTTTACCAAGGCCGAGTTCTGATTTTACATCCCGGATAATATCTTCGCAGTCTCCGCGATCCATAAGGGTCATCCCATTGGGAAAACCAGCCGTAAGGGCGTTCTGCCTTAAAACCGAGTATGCAAAAGAATGAAATGTTCCACCGCTTGTCCCGTGCAGTGATCTGCCTAGAATGGTTTCAGCTCTGGTAAGCATTTCCTGAGCGGCTTTACGGGTGAATGTCATCAGCAGGATTGAGTCCGGAGCTACTCCCTGTTCGACAAGCCATGCAAGGCGATAAACAATTGTTCTTGTTTTACCGCTACCAGCACCTGCTATAACAAGCACAGGCCCTTGAGGATGTGTGGCGGCATCGTATTGGGCCTCATTCAGTTCATTTTTAAAATCTATCATATTTTAGGCACATCTTTTTTTAGTCATTTAGAAAAAATCAAATTCCGAACCAGTCTAAAATCATTTGCCCTGTATCACGCATTCTTTCAGGCACATTTCCTTGGGAGTCATAAAAGAATGCATCTCCTACAGTATGGGTTCCGGTTCTTCCGAAAAATCCAAAAATTTCGTCTCGGTCGAATTTGGCTTTCAGGTCATATCCGGGTTTTGTTCGGCATACAAGGTCGGGAACATCACCAATTGCATCAGGACCGTATAATTCTTTTCCGGTATATATGTGCTCAAAAACCGGTGTTCCGTTAAAACTCAGGTTAATCAGCTCACTGCGTATTTTTTCTGCGATGAAATTTGCGTTACTTTTATCAACGCAGCCTCTGGAAAAATTTTCTCTAGTGTGAATGTATATGCGCCCAGGATCAAGAGCAAAAGCTGAAGAGTTGTCGGATATAGCTGATGCATCCCATTGGTTTTCCGGGGTGTGTTTAAGGCTTAGATATCCATTTTGCTTGAGCCATGCATTAATGTCTATTTCTGTTTCAAGGGAGGTAAACCCATGGTCAGCTAGAACAAGCAGTCTTTTCTTGCCGGGGATATTTTCATATTTTTTTAGAAATATTCCAATTGCGGCATCCCATGTTTTCAGAAATTCAAGACAATCTTTATGAAGATTGTGGTCTGCATTTTCAAAGGCTGGATAAAAAAAATGAAACAGCCTGTCTGTTTCAGTCAGTACAAAAATGAATAGATCCCATCCAAGGTCATCAAACAGCATATCCAGTGCTTTCATGCGACATTCAAGAGTGGCATAGACCTGTTTGAGCAGGTAATAAGGGTCCATTATTCCGCGGGTTGTATCAGCTTCAAGGAGATACCCGGATTCTTTTAGTCTTGAAGCAAGGAAATGTGGATAAACAGCCTTATCAATATCATGTGCAACAAAACCTGAGATCATCATTCCTCTTATTTTGCGTGCAGGATACGTATTCGGCAGATTAATTGATCTTGTCCTGAGTCCGCGTTCATCCAGTTTATCAAATATGGTTCTCGATTTTACCCTGCTGAAATCTGTTATGGAAAGTTTATAATTTAAATGATCAATTTCAGTGAAACCATATATACCATGCTTCTCCGGACCAACCCCGGTGTAGAGTGAAGTCCAGTTTACAGGTGAAAGCTCTGGAATTTCCGCATGGTTTTCTACAGCATGATCAATAATCTTTTTAAGATTAGGTAGTTCAGGAGCAATTTTTCTGGCAAGAGTTAGTGGTAATCCGTCCAGCCCTAAAACAACCATCTTGGGTGTCTTTTTAGATGTAAGCAGCATTTATTCGTATTAGTATATTTTATTGTATCATTAATACAGGTCGTAAACTGGCAAAGGTCGCAAGGTCAATTTGGTTTAAAATTGATTTGCAGCTTATATTTTAAATGCTTGCAGGACTTCAATTAATAATTGAAGTCCTGCAAGCATTTTTACTGTCAGCATTATGCCCTGATATTAAAGCAGAGCATAGAATCTTTTAATCAGAGTACAGTAATTTCAAATTTCTTTTTAAAATGAACCGGATTGTAGGATTCTTTGGCTTTCCTTAATCCCGGTTCACCGAGATCCTGCTCTCTGTTAACATATTTAAAATGTGCTGCGTTATTAGCTAAAAACATTTGATTGATGGCCTGATACACACCTTTATATCTAGTGTCTCCTTTTTCAAAATGGATGACAATTGTTTCATCATCAAGAGCTTCTGCTACTGTATAGGCTATGATTTTGCCATCTATTCTGATTGTTCCGCCAGTCAGATTACTTATAGTGTCAATCTCTTTCAGAACCTTGAAAATTGCATCATTTTCAGCTTCAAGAGCATCAGAGTAATTGTTTTCTTCCTGCCAGCGATACCATTCCATCTGCATTTCTAACACTTCCTCAATGCATTCAGGAGTGATTTCTTTATATTCGTAATCGTATTTTTTCTTAAACTGGTTGAACAGATTCTTTTTTTTATGAAATTTATTCCCTTTGAGATCAATAAGATCATGAACGGAATATATGTAATCGAAATGGCCTCTATTTTCTTCTATCTTCAGGGAATCACCCAATTTTTCCTGAAGCATGAGTGCCAGTTTTTCAGGGACTCTTGTAAAAGAAGTTCCTGATTTTTTTAAAAGCTCACATTCTTCCCAGTTTACGTTTTCCCAGTTTCCAATTGGAGCCCAATATTTAAGTTCCGGTTCAGTTTCTCTGATCCATACCATATCATCGCCGCATCCAAGTTCCAGACCATAAAAATCGGTCCATCCAAGAATGTTGGCAAAGGTATATTCAGAAGTTCTTTCCGGACAATCAGATAGAACTTTAGCGAATGTTTCCTGACAATTTAGAGATATCTTTTTGAATTCTTTCTGCATCAATTTTCCTTCTTTTTCCGTTCATCATGCTATATGACTGCCAGTTTCTGGTTAGAAAAGCATAGAACATTGTGGAGGACTGTACAATCTGAGAGGCGAGCATTGCAATCCAGATTCCTGTTGGGGAATTCATGATTTCATGTCCTAACACGTAGGCCAACGGAAGCCTCAGTGCCCAGATAGTAAATGAAAATATTATGAGGTTATAAACAGTTGCGCCGGCTCCGTTGAAAGTTCCGGCCAGAATCATTGAGGTTACTGTAAATGGAATAGCTATCATGTTGAAAAACAGATAATTGACTGCTTCGGCCCTAACAAGTGAGTCCGGAGCTATCAAAGACGTAACCGGTTCAACAATCTGCCACATTCCCAATGATAACAGACTTAGAGAAACTATTGCAATTCCGAGTATCCGCAGCCCGAATTTTTTGGCTTCGTCAGGTCTTCCTTCTCCAAGGTAATGGCCAATGAGAATTGTCGATGTGAAGCTGAAGGCAAATGCCGGAAGGAAAAGAATTGATTCAATTCTGATTCCGGCTGCCATACCAGCTAAAGCTGTAATATTGTCATTGGGCAAGGTTGCAGTTATTGAATAAAGAACCATATACCCGGAGTGCCAGACAATCTGCATCAGTCCGCTCGGCCATGCCACTTTGATCAGATACGGTCCTGCTTTTTTTACCCATTTAAAAGGTGGTAGCCGTTTGAAACTGAACATCCCGGTTTTAAACAGGGCAATGATGTCAAAAATTGTTCCCGCTAAAATGGAGAAAAATGTTGACCAAGCCAGTCCCTGATATCCGAAGTTCGGTAAACCCCACATTCCAAGTCCGAATCCAAGGTCGCCTATGGCATTTGTAGTTGTCACAATAATCATGCAGTAGAGCGGAAGCATTACTCTTTTATGAGCCCTGAAAATTGCATTTGATACGATCAGCATATAGTAAGAGGGTAATAGAAATAAAAATACCCTGATAAAATATCTCATTATATGGTCAAGTTCTGGCGGAACCTGTAAAACATATAGAATGCTGTTTCGGATAGGATATCCTATCAGCAGAATTATAGCTCCAAGTACAATACCCAGCTGAACACTGAGCCCGACATAGCGTTTTGCTCTCAGATTCAGCCCTGCACCTATGGATTGACTTATTGCGGCTACGGAACCATTGGCAACAGCCATTCCGACAATGAGAAAGAATACCAGAGACTGGCTGATCATTCCCATTGAGGCTTGAACATCTTTGTTTATTCTACCTGCAACCCATACATCGACAAGTCCGATGAGAAGATGGAATACCATCATTATCAGTTGCGGCCATGAAAGAGTCCAGATCGTCCTGTAAGGATGAGTGGACATATTGACAGACTCTTGATTCATTGAGGAGTTATCTCCATAAACAGTTCAAATTTAATGTAGGCCCGAGTCTATGCCATTGTCCGGTGAGAGAGGCAAGATTATATTTGACAGCTGTGTTTATCTTCAAATGTAATTATCGAAGCCGAAGTTGAAAACTTAGTTATGATCACAGTAAAAGCAACCCGTGGTTTAAATTTTTTAATAATTATGTTAAAAAATGCATAGATTAGTTGACAATATGTAACCATTTTAGAGGATTTCCAATGAGTGAAGAAGAATCCCTGCGCGCTCGCGTCCGTATGAATCTGTGGCTTGAAAATGATGAAGGTGTAATGTTCGGCCTCGGCAGGGCTCAGCTCTTAAAACTTATTGATGAACTTGGGTCTCTCAACAAGGCTGCCAAAAAGCTTGGCATGTCTTATCGAGCCGCATGGGGTAGAATCAAGAGTACTGAAGAAGTTCTTGGAGATCATATTGTTGAAAAATCAAGAGGACGGAGCGGCTATAATCTAACTCCTCTGGGTATTATGATTTTGAATGAATATAAGAAATGGCAGGCTGATGTGGAAAGTTATGCTCTGGTCAAAGCCAGAGAGTTTTTTCCCTGGGATATTCAGCCATACAAAGACTTTGATGAAAAAGAAGAATCTCAGGATGATAAAGATTAACCCGGAGACCCTGCAATTAGAAAACAGGGTTCCCCGGATGTATTAAGCATTAAAAAATATCTTATCCTTTCAGTGAGACCTGATCAGCTATGTCTTCTATAGCTGTGATTGAAATTTTAAAAAATTCAGTAATATCGAGACCAAGTTTTTCGCATTCCTTGATAATTTCACGATTAACACTGGCTGCAAAAGCTTTTGCTTTCATCTTTTTCTTTAGACTTTTAGGAGCCATTCCCTGCATGCCTTCAGGTCTTATGAGTGCGTTTGCGTGTATAAGACCTGTGACAGTTTCACCACATCTCAGCGCATAGTCAAATTGAGATTTAGGAGCTGCCCCTGTCATTTCTCCATTATGTGCTTTAATGGCGTAGAGAGCTTCCTCTGGAAGTTTGTCCTTGAGCATTTCTGCTCCGGTCAGTCCATGTTTTTCAGGAGAATCTTTTGTGGAGCTGTAATCAAGGTCATGCAGTAAACCTGTGATCGACCAGAGCTCTTCATCCTGTCCAAGATGGGCAGCAAGAGCTTTCATCACAGCTTCTGATTCAAGGGCGTGGTGGATTAAATTTTCTTCCGGGGTGTTCGCTTTTAAGAGATCGAACGCTTCATCTCTGGAAATCATGATTAAACTCCTTATGTTGTGAGTATAGTTTTAATATAAGTGGCAGGAAACAAAATGTTCGGGTTCAATTTCCTTCCATTCTGGAAAATTTAAAGAACATTCCGGCTTTGATTCCCGGCACCGGGGATGAAAAGGGCAGCCTTTTGGTGGATCTACAGGGCTGGGAATATCTCCTGAAAGGACATCAGATTTATAAATATGGTCAGGATCTGGTATGGGTACAGCATCCAGCAGAGTCCTTGTGTATGGATGCAACGGATTTGAATATAATGATCCTGCCGGTGAAGTCTCCATCAATCTACCCAAATACATAACAGCAATTCTGTCGCTGATATAACTGACCACAGAGAGATCGTGAGAAATGAAAAGATAGCTTAACTCATACTCCGTCTGTATTTTTTTCAGCAGTCTTATTACTTGCGCCTGAACAGAAACATCAAGGGCGGAAACAGGTTCATCACACACAATAAGATCAGGATTGAGTGAAATGGCTCTGGCAATCGCTATTCTTTGCCGCTGGCCTCCGGAGAATTCATGCGGATATCTTTTGGAATGTTCTGGTAAAAGGCCAACCTGTTCAAGAAGATTTTTTACCCTGTCTTTAATTTCAGAAGCTGACCCTGTTTTGTGTATCTTCATACCCTCGGCAATTACATTAAAAATTTTCTGCCGGGGGTTAAGAGAAGAATAGGGGTCCTGAAAAACCATCTGAATTTTAGAACTCAGCTTTTTGCGCGGCCATGATGATATATTTTTCCCTTCAAAAAGAACTTCACCTTTATCAGGTGATTCTAAACCTGTGACTATTCTTGCAAGTGTAGACTTCCCGCAACCGGATTCTCCGACCAGTCCAAGGGTTTCTCCTTTGCGTAACTTAAGGGATATTCCATTCAGAGCTTTTATGGTCGATTTTTTAACTGACAGTAAACCTGAGTTTACGGGATAGTATTTATAGAGATTTTTTATTTCGAGAAGCATTTTGTTCATTTGGAGAAATCCTCATACAACCAGCAGCGTACCTGTCTGTTATCTTTTGTGAAGACTGGAGGCTCTTCCGTTTTGCAGCGATCCATAGCTTTAGAGCAGCGGGGATGGAAACGGCATCCGGGTGGCAGGTCTCCCAGAGACGGTACAGCTCCGGGGATGGGGATTAGTTCTTCATCAAGACCGGGGCGAGGTACTGATGATAAAAGTCCTTGGGTGTATGGGTGCATGGGATTTTTAAAAAGTTCAATTTTGTTGGAAGATTCTATGATCTGACCTGTATACATGACCACGACTTTATCTGCATAGCGGGCAACAACCCCCAGATCATGAGTGATCAGCATAAGTGATCCTCTGGTTTTATTTTTTATTTCTTCAAGCAAAGATAGAATCTGGGCCTGAATAGTTACATCAAGTGCAGTTGTGGGTTCATCAGCAATAAGTATTTCGGGATTACAAGCCAGGGCCATTGCAATCATAACTCGCTGCCGCATCCCGCCACTCATTTCATGCGGGAAACTCTCCGCTCTTGTTTCCGGATTGGGTATTCCAACTTTTTTAAGGCTTATTATGGCTTCTTTAGCGGCTTCCTTGCGTGATAAACCACGGTGTTGGCGCAACACTTCAGCAATTTGCTCACCAACTTTAAATACCGGGTTTAGTGAGGTCATTGGTTCCTGAAAAATCATTGAGATATGATTTCCACGAATTTTTTGCATTTCTTTTTCGGATAGTTCTGTAAGATTTTTATCCTGATATGTTATTTGACCAGCAGTAATTCTGCCCGGAGGATCGGCGATCAGTCCCATTATTGAAAGGGAAAGAACTGTTTTACCACAACCGGATTCTCCTACAATTGCCAAAGTTTCTTCTTGATTCAATTCAAGGGTGGCATTATCCACAGCTTTCACGACCCCGGCCGGGGTTGCAAAGCTTGTAGTCAGACCTTCTATTTTGAGTAAGGGAGATGTCATATTTTGCTGGCTCGCGCTCACGAATAATTTAATGTAATGGAAACTTAACTTATACTGTATCTTAAGTTAGATGTCGTAAAAATACAATCAGACTGGAGCTAGATGTGAATAAAGTAGCTGTAATCGGCGGAGGACTTGCCGGATGTGAAAGTGCAATGCAGCTGGCGCGCGCAGGCGTGTCAGTGGATTTGTATGAAATGAAACCGGAGCGTTATTCTGAAGCACATACTTCAGCCGGGCTGGCTGAGCTTGTCTGCTCCAATTCCCTTCGTTCTGGTGATCTGAGTACAGCTATTGGTATTTTGAAAAGAGAAATGTCTGCTCTCGGTTCCATTGTCATGGAGATTGCAGAAGAAACTAAAGTCCCTGCCGGATCAGCTCTTGCTGTTGATCGTGAACTATTTTCCACCAGAATGACCGAAGTTATAGAAGGTCAGGAAAATATCAATTTAATTCGTAAAGAAATTGTTTCTTTGAATGAACCGGGCTTTGAAGATTATCAGCATATTATTGTAGCCGCCGGACCGTTGGCCAGTGCTGGTTTGGTGGAAAGTCTTTCCAATCTTATCGGGGATAACAAGCTTTATTTTTATGACGCAATCGCTCCGATAATAAGTCGTGAATCTGTGAATATGGATGTGGCTTTTTTCGGTTCCCGCTATAAGCCTGAAGATGATGACTATCTAAACTGCCCGATGACAGAGGAACAGTATTTCGCATTTCTGGAAGAGTTGAAAAAAGGGGAAAAGGTTGTTCCCCGTGAATTTGAAAAGGAAATTCATTTTGAGGGGTGCCTTCCTATAGAAACTATGGCTGAGCGTGGTGATATGACTCTGTCCTTTGGACCGCTCAAACCAGTAGGGCTTATTGATCCCAGAACTGAAGAACAGTCTTATGCTGTTGTGCAGTTAAGGGCTGAGAATCGTGATAAAACTGCTTTTAACATGGTCGGTTTTCAGACCAAATTAAAATATCCCGAACAGAAGCGTATTTTCAGAATGATTCCGGGCCTTGAAGATGCAGAATTTTTGAGGTTTGGAAGTATTCATCGTAATACTTATGTTAATGCCCCCTCGGTACTGTCTGAAGACCTGTCGTTAAAATCTGACAGCAGAATTCATCTGGCTGGCCAGATCACCGGTGTTGAAGGATATCTTGAATCTTCGGCCTGCGGGTTGTGGGTAGGACTCCTTCTTGCTCGCAGGATTACAGGATTGGAACCGTCGCTTCCGCCTCAGGATACATCAATAGGTGCTTTACTTGGACATCTTCGTGAAGAAAAAAAGAATTTCCAACCATCAAATGTTCAATTCGGACTGATGCCGGCGCTTAATAAAAAAGCTCCCAAGAGGGTCAGGAAAGAACTCTACGGTAAGAGGGCTATTGAATCTTTTGACAAGTGGAAAAATGAAAATAAATTATAGCAGTTTAATATAGTATATTAAAAAAACATAAGTGATTGTGGTATAAAATGATGTACTGCAATCACTTTTTTTATTTCTTAATAAGTATAGAGAATTTTATTTAGAAATAATGTATAAGCTAGTTATCACATCTTAAATTAGAATATATCAGGAGTTACACATTATGTCTTTGCATGAAAAAGAAAAGATTATGGATGAAATTACTGATGATATTTACGCATCAAATGATGTTTCCCAGCGTCTGCCTAAATACAGGATACCTGACAGTGAGCATGAAGCCCGCAATATTTATCAGATAATCAGTGATGAACTGATGCTTGATGGTAACGCAAAACAGAATCTGGCTACTTTTTGCCAGACATGGGCGGATGAGGAAATCCATAAGCTGATGGATCAATGTCTGGATAAGAATATGATTGATAAGGATGAATATCCTCAAACAGCAGAGATTGAAGAAAGATGCGTACATATTATTGCTGATTTGTGGAACTCCCCTGAAGCTGAAAATACAATCGGCTGCTCAACCACAGGATCAAGTGAAGCAGCAATGCTGGGCGGGCTTGCAATGAAGTTTCGCTGGCGTGAAAAAATTGGAGAAGGTTGGGAAAAAAGGAAACCCAATATTGTTACCGGGCCGGTTCAGATATGCTGGCATAAGTTTGCCCGTTATTTTGATGTGGAGATTAGAGAGATCCCCATGGAGAAGGGGAGGCTTATTATGTCTCCTGATGAAGTTTTAAAACGGTGCGATGAAAATACCATAGGAGTTGTTGTTACTTTAGGTGTTACTTTTACATGCCAGTATGAGCCTGTTGAGGCTGTATGCGTTGCTCTGGATCAATTAAAAAAAGATACTGGATTGGATATTCCGGTTCATGTCGATGCCGCCAGTGGTGGCTTTGTTGCTCCTTTTATGGACCCTGATCTGAAATGGGATTTCAGGCTGCCGCGGGTTAAATCAATCAATGCTTCCGGCCACAAGTATGGATTGTCCCCATTGGGTGTTGGCTGGGCAATCTGGCGTGATAAGGATGAGCTTCCTGAAGACTTGATTTTCAATGTGAACTACCTTGGTGGTAAAATGCCAACATTTGCTCTGAATTTTTCAAGGCCTGGGGGACAAATCATTGCACAATATTACAATTTATTGAGGCTTGGCAGAGAAGGTTATGAAAGGATTCATGAAGCCTGCTATAAATCCGCTAAATATATTTGCAAGGAACTTAAAAAATTAGATTTATTTGATATTTTATATAATGGTGAACGCAGCGAAGGGTTACCGGCTGTATGCTGGACTATAAAGGAAGGAGTGGACCCTGGTTTTTCGCTTTTTGATTTGTCGGATAAAATAAGATCAAGAGGTTGGCAGATTGCCGCATATTCACTGCCAGATGATATGACGGATACAGTGGTGATGCGTATTCTAGTCAGACATGGATTCAGTATGGACATGGCTGAATTGCTGGTAGAAGATATAAAAAGATGTATTAAACACTTTAAGAAACATCCCGTGAGCGTTTCTCTTGATGAGGAAGAGGGTGGTGGATATTCGCACAGTTGACGAGCTTTTTGAAATTTAGAATCTTAAATTAATACAGTAAATTTAAGCAACAAAATAAAACCCCCGACAGCTGGTGCCGTCGGGGGTTTTAAGGTTTTTCAAAATAAAAATTAGATAATTCCGTTTTCGGAAAGGGCGTTTTTCAGCTTGATTTCATTTTCAGGTTCAAGCGGAACAAGAGGCAATCTGAAAGATGTTTCCATTTTGCCCATCATGCCCAATGCTGTTTTTACCGGGATTGGGTTTGTTTCAATAAACATGCTGCGGCTGAGTGGCTGCATTTTGTAATGCAGCTCCATAGCTGTTGCAGTATCTTTTTCACGGTAAGCTCTGCACATGTCAGACATCATTGCCGGAACAATGTTGCTGACAACCGAAATAACACCGTGACCACCAAGCGAAAGTAAAGGTAGTACGGTAAAGTCATCACCTGAAAGCACGGTGAAACCTTCGGGACACTGTTCAATCATCTCAGATGCCTGAATCATGTTTGCCGTGGCATCTTTTACACCTATAACCTCCGGAACTTCACGGGCTATGCGGGCAATGGTAGCCGGTTTGGCGTTAAGGCCTGTTCTACCCGGAACATTATAAAGAATAAACGGCATAGAAGATTCTTTAGCAAGAACTTTAAAATGTGCAAGCAGTCCGTCAGGAGTGGGTTTATTATAGTACGGAGTAATCTGAAGCGCTGCATCCGCTCCGGCCTGTTTTGCAAGCAGGGTCAGGTTTACAGCTTCACGGGTATTGTTGGAACCAGCTCCGGCAATTACAGGTATTCTTTTGGCTACCTGTTCCACACAGATTCTTATAACATCACCCTGTTCTTCATGGGTCATTGTTGCAGCTTCACCTGTTGTGCCGCATGGAACAAGACCATCTATCCCCTGTTCAATCTGCCACTCAATCAGTTCACGGTAAGCTTCCTCATCGATCTTACCATTCTTGAAAGGTGTGACTAGAGCAGTAAATGCTCCTTGGAAATCCATTTTTTCCTCCTGAATGTCACGGATTACTTTTCGTCGGAAATTCCTACAAGTAAGTTGAGAACCTTAGGGTCTTCTCTTGTATTTTTCAATAGGCTTTGAATCAGGCAACGAATATTTTCTCCAAACTTCCATTTAAAATCCGAATTCTTATCTGGAAATTTAATTATATCCACTCTGCTTACAGCTTTTCCCGTGGGATAACATCTGACCCAAAGTGTGCTGTTTTCTGCAACTAACTGTCCCGTCAGTCCCGGTCCCTTACCGCTTCCTAAAAGGATATCAAGAGGGCATTGCAGATACTGACTGTTTTTAAGCAGCGACTTTTCTTTAAAGTAGCCCCAGGGACTCATCCCGATAAGAATATCCGCCTCTTTTCTAAATTTTTTAAAGCAGCTCACCATTCTGGCTGCAAGGGCTTCCGAAATTTGATTGGATTTATCATCCTCAATGGTTGGAAATGTAATTATACCAACGGTTTTTCCATTCTCAATTTTAAATTTTTTGAAAGTAATTTGAGAATAATATTTCCACCCATCTGGTATTCCAGATGGTGATTTTGAAAGGTAGCTGCTTTCTTCAGGCGAAAGCATGCCAAAATCATAATCAAGATAAGAAAAGATTTTTGCCAGAGCATCCCTCTTTTTATCTTGATCTGGTTTTCCTTCCGGAAGCAGAAATTCATAAGACCCGCCAAGGATCAATAAAGGGTGGTCCTTGGTTGTCGCCTTTAAATCATTAAGATAGCCAGCCCGCCGGGCCAGTCCACCAATGGTTTTCCCGCCTCATGTGGGGCAGGGGTTCACTTTACCGAAGGTATTGGCTGTAAAAGCTAAAGACAATACATAATCGTCAGCCTGCACGGGAGATATCCACAGCAGGCTGACACTTAACCACAGAAAAAAGATTCTAAAAAACATTAATCGTTAAGATATTCCTTAAGTTCTTTACCGGGACGGAAGAAAGGAAGTTTTTTAGGGGTAACATCCACTACGGAACCTGTTTTAGGATTCCTTCCTACATAACCCCTGTATTCTTTAATTTTAAAACTTCCGAAACCTCTGATTTCAACTCTGTCTCCTCTGATAAGAGCTTCTTTGATAGAGTCAACAAA
The DNA here is from genome assembly GCF_000429985.1 of Maridesulfovibrio bastinii DSM 16055. Classification (NCBI taxonomy): domain Bacteria; kingdom Pseudomonadati; phylum Thermodesulfobacteriota; class Desulfovibrionia; order Desulfovibrionales; family Desulfovibrionaceae; genus Maridesulfovibrio; species Maridesulfovibrio bastinii. Next base: position 61,991 of record NZ_AUCX01000008.1, on the reverse strand, counting down.
GGCTCCGACAATTTCAGCTGAATCGTCAACATGGAGGCCTTTTTGTTCGGCAAGAGTTTTTATCAGTTCACTTTTGTTCATTGTCTTCTCCCAAGTCAGGTTGAGTGTGACAAGTTATGATTAATTACTATCACAACCTTGCCGAAAAGTTGTCCTTTTCGTCAAGTAATTTATTAATTTCCAACTAAAGGAAAATTACTCATTATGGGCTTTTCGGCAATCAGATTCATATTATCCATGCGTAATTTTTGAATTTTAACTGCTATATTGATTATGTCCCGGCTGGCATTTGATTTAGGAGCAAATTTAATTAATGGCGTCTGCCGGCGCACAGCTTCAGGCACGTTCTGGTCATAACGAACAAAACCAATACTTTTCAGGGTAATATCTAGAAATTTCTGACAGGCAAGGTTTAATCTGGTGAATGTTTCCTTTGCTTCACTTGATGAAGAAGCCTGATTGACTACTATGAAAAAGTCTTTGACCCCGTGCTGGGTGGCCAGAACCTTAATCAGAGCATAGCTGTCTGTCAGTGAAGTCGGTTCAGGAGTAACGACTACAAGTCTTAATTGGGTCATCGAAGCAAATGACATGACAGTTTTATTGATACCTGCGCCGAGGTCCATGATCAGATACTGGTAGCGTCCTACAAGGCTGGTAAGCTTTTTGAAAAGCATACCCTGCATATCTTCATCCATTTCAACCAGTTCAGGAACACCTGATGCCGCGGGGAGAATATCAAGTTTTCTTCCCGGTTCCATGGGAATAACAACGTCCGAAGGGGCGGTTCCTTTTGTCAGCAGGTCCTGAAGGTTGCTTTCCGGGGAAATTCCCAGAAGGACGTCAAGATTGGCCAGCCCAAGGTCACAGTCCATAAGAAGAAGACTGTTTCCACCTGCATTCAGGGCGTAAGAAAGGTTAAGTGAAATATTAGTTTTTCCTACTCCACCTTTTCCGCTCATTATGGCCATACTCAACGTCTTGTTGGCGTTGATCATTTAAATACCATCCTATTTCCCCGTAAAAAGGAATTTTTTCTCGTTGGCATGAACCAGCGTTTGTTTTGTAACCGCCTGAAGATCAACAGGATCTGCAGTCATTACACAGTCTTTACCTGCATTTTTAGCTTCATAAAGAGCCTTGTCGGCTTCATCTATCAGTTCATGCGGTTTTATCTCAACCAGACCTTTATAAGATGTTACTCCGGCAGAGCAGCTGATTCCAAATTTTTCTGTACCGTCCGGAGTTGAAAATTCCAGTTCTCTAATTTGTGCAAGAAGCCTGTCGAGCATTTGTTCAGCTTTAAAAATTCCAACTCCTGATATAATAACCGCAAACTCTTCGCCGCCAATTCTGGAAACAAGGTCATAGCGTCTTGAGTTTCGTGAAATCAAATCAGCAAGATCTATCAGTACTTCATCACCTTTAAGGTGACCGTAGGTGTCATTTACAGCTTTAAAATTATCAAGATCAAGAATCGCCAGACTGACTGATGTCTTGCCTCGCTGAGAACGTTCTATTTCCTGATCAAGAATTCTTTCGAAAACACGCCTGTTCGAAAGCCCGGTCAATGGGTCATGTTCGGTTTCGTAAGAAAGCTTTGCCAGAACAGATTGAACATGTCTGAGATGCGGAAGAGCGTCTTCATCAACTGGTACTGTTATCCAGTCATTAAGCCCATGCTGCTGGGCCAGAATTTCCCATGCCTCAAGAGTCATTCCCGGGCAAAGTCTGAGAATGCCCATAGCTTTTTGCTGGACCATTCCGTTGACGATTTGATCTGAAGTACAGAATAGATCTCTGATGGAAAGCATTTCTTCCAGCAGACAAGATTCATTTTCCGCTATGTATTCAGCGTTCATTCTCTCCACCGTAGGCATGAAGCATGTAGCTGCGGACTATGTTGTCCAGATCACCATCAAGAACAGCCTCGACATTGCCGTCTTCAGCTCCGCAACGGTGATCTTTTACCAGCCTGTATGGTTGCATAGTGTAAGTTCTGATCTGGCTGCCCCAACCTATTGAGTCTTTTGAAGAATATTCCGCACGCTTGCTTTCTTCTATTTTTCTCAGCTCCAGTTCATATAGTCTGGATTTAAGAACTTTCATCGCAGTCTCTTTATTTTTAATCTGAGACTTTTCGTTCTGGCACTGGACTACGGTTTTTGTCGGAAGATGTGTGATCCTGACGGCTGAATTAGTTTTGTTAACATGCTGTCCGCCGGGACCGCTTGCTCTGAAAACATCTATTCTGAGATCTTCATCTTTGACATCGATTTCAATGTCCTGACTTATTTCAGGATACACATCTACTGACGCAAAGGAAGTATGTCTGCGCCCAGAGGCATCAAAAGGTGAAATTCTGATCAGACGGTGGATTCCTGACTCACTTTTGAGGAAACCGTAGGCATAAAGTCCCTCGACCTGAACAGTTACACTTTTTATTCCAGCTTCGTCACCAGGTTGGAGGTCTAGATAGGATGTTTTCCAGTTTCGTTTTTCACACCAGCGCAGATACATTCTAAGGAGCATCTCCGCCCAGTCCTGTGCTTCAACGCCACCAGCTCCTGGATGAATTTCAAAAATAGCAGTACTTTTATCTTCTGGTCCAGACAGCAGAGCAGCAAGTTCTGTCTGATTAATCAGTTTTTGTAACTTATCTATATTTTCTGAGAAAGCCTGTAGGATTTCTTCTTCCTGATCTTCTTCAGCCAGAGTAAGCCATTCTTTAGTGTCATTTCTGGCTGCTTGCAGCTTTGTAAATGAATCTATTTTTTCAGTGAGTTCACTTTTTTCTTTAAGTACCGGGGTCAGTTCATCAGGTTTATCCCATGCCCCGGGTTTACTTAGATCGTGTTCAATTTCCTGAAGGCGTTCACTGCTTTGTTCATGGTCAAAGACGCCCCCAGAGAGTTTCGTATTTAGTGAAAAGTTCCAATGCGTTGTGTTTTAGTTCTGAATACTGAAGCATATTTTTCTATATTTGCGGTTATGATGTTTTATCCCGTTTCTTTCTGGAAACTGCAATGAGCCAGATCATGATTATTACAGTCACCACAGGCGGGAATAATGTTATGAATTCATAATGAAAATTATAAAATGTTTTTTCATTGAACAGTTTTACTTTGGCTGAAAATTGATCCTCTACAAATAATTCAGAAGCATTTTTAATTATGCCTTGAGGATCAATGGTACATGAAATTCCTGTATTTGTTCCGCGGATAAGGGTGCGCCCCTGTTCTACAGCTCTTAAAACTACCAGACTAAGATGTTGATATGGTGCTGATGTTTTACCATACCATGCATCATTACTGATATTTACGAGCAGGTTTGCTCCTTTTTCAACTCTTTTCCAGGCAAGTTCAGGAAAGATACCTTCGTAACAGATCAGTATACCCATAGCAAGACGATCTGTCAGTATCGGGGCACATTCATTACCTGGTATAAAATCACCGGCTCCCTCTACAAGTTTACCGATGGGAAGGTAATCTTTTAAAGGAACGTATTCTCCAAAGGGAACAAGGTGGTGTTTATCATACCAGTCAACAATTTGGTGTCTGGTATCAATAAAATAAGCCCTGTTATACAGGGAGTAGTTTCTCTGGTCAGGGTGCATGATGTACCCCGGAGCGCCTGTCAGAATAGGTGTTTTTATTTTTCTGGCAAACTGAAAAAGTTTGAACCTCAATTTACCGGGGTCCTGAATAAAAAATGGCATTGCTGTTTCAGGCCAGATAATAACATCGACTTTATTCTGAATTTTTTCAGATAATCTGATGTACTTTTCAAGAGTTCCTTCCTGATAAGATTCATCCCATTTTTTACTTTGATCAATGTTACCCTGTACAACTCCTACTACAGCTTCAGTTGCATTTTGCACTCTGTTTTTAGCCGTGGAAGAAAATATGCGTTGGTAGCTAGCTGATGATAACGCTGCCAGACATATTAAAAAAATTGCGACAGATGATTTGGAACTTTTTATAAACAGCAGGCTTGTGCTTAAAATAACCATAACTCCGGAAAGCCCGTAAGCCCCTATATATGCTGCACCCTGTATTGTCTCCGGCCAGAATGAAAAAGCTGAGGAAAGATTCATCCACGGGAAGCCTGTAAAAAGAACTCCCTGAGCTGTTTCCATTGCCGCCCAGAAAATTCCGCTGAAAATGCAGAGGAGAAGGGGAGACATTTTTCTACAGGCCAGATACATAGCCCATGAGAATAAGCCGTAATAAAGTCCTACAAACATTGAAACAAGTACAGGGCAGGGGAAGGCTATCAGCCATGATATGCCCCCGTAGAGACCTATGGGAACAGCTATCCAGTACATGCAGACAAGGCATGCAAAGCTACCGCAGATCCAACCATGTTTAAAGGCTCTGCCGGGAGTCTCGGCTCTCATGCCGAGATAACTTAAAACTATAGGGAAAAGCAGTACAGCTATGGGAAAATGCAGGATAGGGTTTGCGTACCCTAAACCTGCACTTAAAACTGTTATGATTATTGGAAGGAGCATTCTTACTCGGGAAGTTTATTTATCGGTTCTATCAGAATTGAGCTGACTTGTTTATTATCCCCGTCATGAATTGTGAATTTGAAACCAGACAGGGTAATGAATTCACCTTTTGCGGGAATTCTTCCAGCTAATTGTGAAAGATAGCCACCTATTGTTTCGACATGTTCGGAATCGAGCTGCAGATCAAGCCGTTCTGAAATATCGTAGAGAGGAACCCGGCCTGAAACTATCAGGTTACCATTTTCAAGTTCCTGAATCTCATCGGGACGTTCCGCATCATATTCATCTTCAATATCACCGACAATTTCTTCAAGAACATCTTCAAGCGTTATAAGCCCGGATGTTCCACCATATTCGTCCTGAACAATAGCCATGTGTATTCTTCCAGACTGAAATTCGGTCAGAAGTTTTTTGACTTTGGTGTTCTCGGGAACAAAAAAAGGAACGCGCATCAATTCAGAGAGGTCGTAATCAGTTTCATCTTCAAGAAGATGCCTGATTATGTCCTTAGCGTGAACAATTCCGAGAATATTGTCTTTGGTGTCCCTGTAAACAGGGATTCTGGAATGGCTGTGTGTAATAATCTGGCGGGCTACTTCTTTTATACCACCTTCATATTCAGCACCTATTATATCAGTTCGCGGAACCATTATTTCCTGTGCTTCAGTGTCCTTTAGTTCAAGAACATTCAAAAGGATGGAAACAACCTCGCTTCTGATTTCACCATCTTCACTTGCCTCGAGAATATGTTCTTCGAGACGTGGATCATGTTTTTTGAATATATTAAGAAATTTGGGCCATAATCGCCCCTCAGAGCCTTCGTCCAAGAGAGTATTCCTCACTATTTAGGTTTAATTTGCGGATTTCGGAGTATATTATAAAAATAAAATGATACTCCAGTTGGTTTTAATATTTAAATAAAGATCAATCTTGGTAACTGTCAACAGGAAGAGTAATATTTATCTAATCCAGACCTTCCCGGTATAATTCAAGATAGACATTATATGCCCAGTCATCAATTTGTTTACATCCCTGACCTTCAAGATTCAGCCATTTAGGGTTTCCTGTTTCTTCATCAAATCCTGAAAATAAGTTCTCAAAAGATAAGCCGATTTGAGCTTTATTTTGAACATGATCAAGATAGAATCTGCGTATTTTGCACAAAAACAGATATCTCAAAATACCTTTTGACCCCGTATCAACCAATCCGAGCAGGATTAGAAAATTTTTTCCTCTGGCAAAATTAAAATCTTTGGCTTTTGAAGATTCAAATTTAGTGATTTCAAGAGATAATCCTCCTCCTGAAATATCTCCTAAAATAATTTGCGAATCTTCACCGAAGATGTCTTCTGGGGCAATTTCACCATTTGTTGTAACATACTCAATACATTCTTTTGTGAATGGATTCATTTCGGGAAGGATATTTACATAGTCATATAATCTGGAAGGAGGGGAGATTCGCAGGTATTCTCTATGCTGAGTCTGTTCAAGATGGTCCGGGGTATTTATTACACACTGGGAAATATGGGAGCCGGTATTATCACAAGCAATTACCTGAGAGGTAAATTTATAAAAAATATATTGTCCCTTATGCCTTGTGGGAATGCTAAAAAAAATATCAACATTTTTTTCAAGCATTATTTCAGATTGTTTTCCTGAAACAGGCAACTCCAGCTTTAGTTCAGGATCACTTTCAAGAATTGAACACGGAATTGTTTTACGCTTTTCTGATGCAGAATGGAAACTTATATCTATTTTTGAGCGGCTTAAAAGTGCCGTATCCAGAATCTGGCGAATTTCAGTCTGGTCAGTAATCCAGCTGGGAGGAAATTGTTTTACTTTTTTACGTAATTCTTTGTTGTTGAACCAAAGGATTATTATTGTCAGGACGGCTACAACAAATAAGATTCCAAAAAGAAGATACCATATATGCGGAGGCAGTCCATTTCGTGAGAAACTTTCCAGAACTTGATAGGCGTATTCCTGATCCACTTTTTAAATCCGCTGGTTGATGTTACCGGAAAAGCTTGCAGCTAAAAAAGAAATTATCAGTATGCTACTATACTGTCTGCCTAAATTTCAATTTAAAAATTCCTCATACTTTGGTTAAGTTTACTTTGCTGGATTAATAAAGTCAGCTGTTTAAGATGAGAGAACTTATAGCACTCCCATCTTTTTCATATGTATTTCTATGCCGGCAACAGCAGCTGGAGTTATGCCGGATATTCGGCTTGCCTGTCCGAGAGTCATCGGTCTGACTTTTTCAAGTTTTTCAACGGCTTCAGCAGTTAGACCTGATACTTCTTTGTAAACAATATTTTCCGGTATTGATACTGATTCAAGGCGGTGGAATTTTTCTACCATTTCCTGCTGACGGACCAGATATCCTTCATATTTAACCTGAGTTTCAGCTTCCGATAAAACTGTTTCGGGGAAATTTTCAATCTCAGGCCAGAATTTTTTCATGTCATGAATATCAAGTTCCGGCTGGCGCAGAATTGATGCGAGTGGAACTGATTTTCCGGGAGGAGTTCCACCGAGTTCCCTGATAGCTTCTCTGGTCGGAGTATCCGGTTTAATGCTGATGTTGTTCAGACTGGCTACGATAGTATCGAGCATTTCTTTTTTATGCTTGAAAAGGTTCCAATGCTCCTCTTTTACCAGTCCCAAATCACGGCCTATTTCTGTCAGCCTCAAATCAGCATTGCCTTCACGAAGCAACAGCCTGTATTCAGCTCTGGAAGTAAACATGCGATACGGTTCAAGAGTTCCTTTAGTAACAAGATCATCAACCAGAACAGCGATGTAGGCCTGATCTCGTGAAAGTAGAAAGGGATCTTTCCCTGTAATGGAGCAGAATGCATTCAACGCTGCCCAGATTCCCTGAGCGGCGGCCTCTTCATAACCTGAGGTTCCGTTTATCTGGCCAGCCATATAAAGCCCTGAAACAGCTTTTGTTTCAAGGGTCGGCAGAAGCTGGGTCGGGGGAACATAATCGTATTCAATCGCATATCCCGGTCTGACTATCTGGGCTTTTTCCAGTCCTGTAATGGCATGAACCATTTTTTTCTGGATATCGAGAGGCAGACTGGTAGGAATTCCACTAGGATAGACTTCAGGGCTGTTAAGTCCTTCCGGTTCTATAAAAATCTGATGCCGATCTTTTTCCGGGAAGCGTGCAACCTTGTCTTCAATTGAAGGGCAGTATCTTGCTCCGGTTCCTTTAATTATCCCAGTGAACATTGGAGAGCGTTCAAAGCCGGACCTGATAGCTTCATGAGCTTTTTCGTTTGTATAAGTCAGATGGCAGGAAACCTGCGGCATGCTGATTTTATTGGTCCTGAAGCTGAACGGTACCGGCGGATTGTCTCCGGGCTGTTCTTCTAGTTTATCAAAGTCCACAGAATCTTTTAAAAGGCGGGGTGTAGTGCCTGTCTTAAGCCTTCCAAGCTCTATTCCTGCTTTTTTGAGGCTCGCGGACATGCCGACTGATGCGGGATCACCCATACGTCCGGCATGAAAATGTTCCAGACCAATATGGATAAGGCCTTGAAGAAATGTTCCGGTAGTAAGAAGAACAGAGCGTGAATTAAATTTTTCACCGATTTCTGATACAATTCCAGTAACTTTACCATCTTCAAGTATCAGCGAATCAGCCATTCCCTGACGGACCCATAGATTATCCTGAGCAAAAATATCTCTCTGAACAACCTTCATATACTGGGTTCTGTCTATCTGTGCTCTGGTAGATCTTACCGCAGGTCCTTTTCTGGTGTTTAGAATTCTGAATTGAATTCCTGCTTCATCCGCCCAGCGTCCTATGCAGCCACCGAGTGCATCAATTTCTTTGACCATGTGGCCTTTAGCAAGCCCGCCTATGGCTGGATTGCAGGAAAGGTGTCCTATACGGTCTATATTGATGGTAATTAGGAGTGTTTTGAGTCCAAGATTGGAAGCTGCCATTGCTGCTTCACATCCTGCATGTCCAGCTCCTACAACTATTAGGTCGAATATTTCCGGTGGTGGCTGTTTTCTTATCATTTTTGTAATTGTCTTTGTCTATAAGACTAGTCGTTCAAAGCGAGCAGGCTCATAACTCTGGCATCGTCAAGAGTGCAGGATATGGAGCCTGTTTCATTTGGCTGATGGGCCTGATTAAGTATTGTTGCCCATACAGCGCAGTTAAAACCTTTATCTCTAAGAAATGCTGCTACGGTATTACCGCCTATTCCACCAGGAACTGCGTCAACGTCATAAACAACTTTGATGGCTTTTTTAAGCTTAGTTATTATTTCCGCATCAGTAGGTGTTGGAGCAGGGGCCTGAGTTTTTGATTCAACTTCAACGGTTACATTTACACCGTATTCTTCGCCAACATAGTCTCCCATACTCATCACTCTATCTATAACCTGATTGAGCTTGTAGTTTGGTAAAATGCGGCAGTCTACATAAAAAATGTCTTTACCGGGAAGAATGTTCACACTTGAAACATTTGCTTCTTTTTTGGTTGGAACAAAAGTGGAATGAGGTGGTGAAAAAAGGTCATCTTCATCATCAAAATAGTATTGAAGTTCAGGAATTTCCACGATCATTGCAGAAGCTGCAACGAGTGAGTTTATGCCTTCTTCAGGGTTGGAAGCATGGCACTGTTTTCCTTCAACAGTCACCTTAAGCCAGAGGGAACTTTTTTCAGCAACTTCGATAAGTTTCGAATTTTCAGTTCCAAAGTCAGGGATAAGGATCAAATCGTCCTTTGAAAAAATATCTGCATGTTCGGTCGCAATATTGGCAAGACCATATTTGCTTCCTGTTTCTTCATCGGAGACAATTAATATGCCCAGATTTACATCAGGAACAGTTTCTGTTTCAAGAAAGGCTCTTCCGGCAATGATCGAGCTGACCATACCCTGATGATTGTCTTCTACACCGCGTCCGAAAATTTTATCTTTTTTACGTTCTAGTTTGAACGGATCGGTGTGCCACAATGAACGGTCACCTTCCGGAACAACGTCCATGTGTGAAATTATCCACAGTGTTTTAGACGTGTCCTTTCCGGGAATAATTGCGGCGATATTCGGGCGATATCCACATGTTACCCTATCATCAGGGACACTGAAAAATTTTAAATTTTCAAATCCGTGTCTTTTTAAATATTCAGTCAGAAAGTCTGCTTTTTCTTTTTCCCCATCGCCGCCATTTGCCGGGCCGATGGCTGGAATAGCCACAAGACTTGTATGTAGTTCAAGAGCAGCATCTTCAAGATCTGCTATATGATTAAGAACAGTTTCGGCAGACATATCTCGACTCCGGACTTGGTCATTTTTTTGATGTTTATGAAATATTTCAAAATATTAATGATAGATATCTGAATTTTCACAGTGTGGTTTCTAAAACAAAGAGCCGGAATATTCCGGCTCTTTGTTTTAGAAAAATCGCATTTAAAAACAGCCGGGGCTGCTTTTGCGAGAAAAAAAGATACTAACGTCCACGTGCTGCACGCTTGGAAGCTTTCAGCGGGTTGACCTTTACCTTTCCTTCCTTGTCAACTGTAGCACGAACGTGTGTTGCAAAGTTGCATACACCGTGTTTCCACTTGGTAGCGGGCTGTGCATAGCTGGGGCAGAATTTCTGGTCTTCGAAGGGTACTGCGCGTTCGCATCCTTCACACTTCTCAACTACAGGGCTGAGAATAGCTCCATTGTAAGAAAGACCGTCAGCGGTCATTTCAGCTCCTTCGAGCACAGTAATTTTGGTTTTAGTCTTGGACATGTAACGCCTCCTCTTTGGCAGATCGCTTTTTCATTCAAAGCGTTTTTAATCTCATATTATTACCGAAAAGCACATTTCCCTATGCAGTCTTGGTATGTTTTGTCAAGAAAAATGTCAGCAAGGTGCAAAATAATGCCTGTCAATTGGATTCAGGGCAAGTGTTTTTCTACCCACTTGGTAGCTTTAATAGCTTCCCTGCTTATAATATCCATATCAAGTGTTGTATGTTGCCCGTGTTCATAGAGAATTTTCCCGTTGCACATGCTGAAAATGACATCTGTTCCCTTTGCTGAGTATACAAGGTGAGACATTGGGTTAAAAATAGGCATCATGTGTGGTCTCTTGGCGTCTACAGCTATAATGTCAGCTTTCATACCTGCTTCAATTTTTCCACTGTCATTAAAACCAAGATTCTCGGCACTCCCTGATGTCGCAAGCGACAGAGCCGTTGAAGCGGGGATGGCTGTAGGGTCTTTTAAATAGCCCTTTTGGAGGAGCGCAGCCGTACGCAGCTCTTCAAACATATCAAGATCATTATTGCTGGCAGCTCCATCCGTGCCTATCCCGACACCTGTTCCTGCATCTAGATGTTTTTTAAGTGGGCATATACCGGAGCCTAATTTTAGATTGCTCTGTGGGTTATGGGAAATTCTAGTACCTGATTCTGCTAAAATATCAATTTCTTCATCCGTAGTTTCAACGCAATGGTGCAGCCTTGTTCTAGGACTGAGCAAGCCGTGTCGTTTGAGCAGCTCAATAGGTCTGACTTTGTATTTCTCTAAGGTCATTGCTGTTTCGGACTCGGATTCGGCACAATGGGTCTGCCACAGTATCCCGAGTTCTGAAGCCAGTTCAAAGCTTTCTTCAAGCTGCTCAGGTGTTGTTGTGTAGACTGAATGTGGAGCAACAGATGTCTGAACCAGATCAGATTCTTTAAACATTTCATGCTGGGAGCGAATTGTTTCCCATGCTTCCTGCGGAGTTTTAAAAAAAGGAGAAGGAAATTCAAAAAAGCCTTCGCCGAGAACACATTTGATCCCTGCCTGTTCGGCAACTTTTCCAACCCTGTCTTCGTACATATAGCCATCTAAAAAGCCGACGGTTCCACTGGCGATCATTTCAGCGCATCCAATCATGGAACCAAGGGTGATAAGCTCTGTTGTCAGTTGAGCCTCTACAGGAAAAATATGATTTACTAGCCAGTCCATCAGCGGAAGGTCATCTGCTACTCCCCTGAGGAGTGTCATAGGGACGTGAGTATGAGAATTAAAAAGTCCCGGCAGGAGTATTGCGTTACCAAGTTTTATATCTTTTTTTGCTTTCCAGATATTTTCAATTTTTTCAGCTTTTCCTGCATAAACGATAGTATTGTCTTTTACGGCGATACATCCGTTTCTTATCTGTTCGTCATTATTATTAGCTGTAACTATGAATTCGGCGTATATCAGAAAATCGCAGTCTTTAGTCACTATTTGATTCCCCTTAAAATTACAGCCGGAAATCAAAGTTTCCGGCTGTGTCTTTTAAAACATCATGACTTAGTTTTTATTGCCAATCTTAGCGATGGCCTCAATAAGTACAGATGTGACATTTTCTGCATTTTTATTGAAGATAGTAAGGATATCTTCCCAGGTGACAGGGGCTTCGTCTGTTTTCCAGCAATCATAGTCCGTAGACATTGCCACCGCTGCATAAGGGATTCCTGCTTCGTTCGCCAGAATGACCTCAGGGGCTGTGCTCATGTTGATAATGTCTGCCCCCCATGAACGGAACATCATTGATTCAGCTCTTGTGGAAAATCTTGGACCCTCAATTGTAATGACAGTACCGCTGTCATGTTTGGTGATATTGTTTTTCAGACATGACTGAATGAGCGTTTTTCTTAAATCCGCAGCAAATGGTTCAGCCATTGGTGTATGAACCGGTGCTCCCGGAGCAAAGCTTTCATGGAATGTAATTGGACGATGTCTTGTGAAGTCAATAAACTGGTCCATTATTACAAGATGGCCCCGATTTATTTCTTCACGAAGTGAACCAACCGCAGTTGTTGCCAGTATGCAATCACATCCAAGGTCTTTAAGAGCTTGAATATTGGCTCTGTTGTTAACAAAAGTAGGTGGAATGGTGTGCTCTCTGCCATGCCTTCCTATTATGTGGACTTTCTGCCCGGCAATTGTACCTGATTTTACAGGAGAGCTTGGAGAACCCCATTTGTTTTCACAGATACGGTCTTTGGAATCTTTGAGTATATCAGGATTATCCAGTCCGCTTCCACCGATAATGCCTACTACAGCCATGATTGTCTCCGCTTATATTTCAACCAGTGTCTTATGTGATACGCCGTTGAGTTTCTTTTGTCCTTCAAGGAAGTTGAGTTCAACAAGGAATCCGATTCCTGCAAGTTTGCCACCGGCTTTTTCAATAAGGCTGACCATACCCTGTGCTGTTCCGCCTGTAGCCAGAACATCATCAATCAGAAGAACACGTTCTCCTTCCTTAATCGCATCGACATGCATGCAAAGGGTGTCAGTTCCATATTCAAGATCATAATCAACAGAGATTGTTTCATAGGGCAGTTTGCCGGGTTTTCTTATGGGTACAAATCCGATGCCCATTTTGTATGCGAGTGGAGCACCGAAAATAAATCCGCGAGCCTCAGCAGCTGCTATTTTGTCTGGATTGAACGAACTGAATTTTTCAGCCATTTGATCTATAGTATATTTAAAAGCATCCGCGTCACCAAGAAGGGGGGTTATGTCAAAGTAGACAATTCCTTCTTTGGGAAAGTCAGGTATATCGCGGATATGTTCTCTTAAATTCATCTTGAATCCTCCAAATTTTGATATTGTTTAGGTGATTAATTTGTTTAATTGAACTTGTCAAAGCTGTGACCCTTGAGGTTTGGCAGTATAGAGCTGGTTTATTCAGCCATTATGGAGAAGAAAAAAGAACTGCCCACGGTGTTTTCACCGTGGGCAGTTCACATTAATTTAATCAGGAGCTGAGACTGTTAATCAGGTCAGCGAATTAGCGAATCCGTTTGCCGAAGTTCCCCCCATGATGTCTGATCCTGAAGATTGAGACATTTGTTCACGTATTTCGGCAAGTTCACTCTGCATCTGGCTCAGTTCCTGCTGTTTTAACTGAATTTGTTTTTGTTTTTCTTCTTCAGGCAGGTTCTGCTGTTTTATATTTTCAATTTCTTTCTGAAGTTGTTTAATCTGTTTTTCAAGATTTTTAATCAGCGCTTCTTTATTATCGGATGAGTCGTTGTCCTGACCAAGAGCCCCGGTTCCATCCAGAGCCTTGGAGAGACTTTTGGCTTCCTCAGATATCGAAACGGTATCTTTGCTTTTGATAGTCATGGATTGCTTGTCAGTGGCTTCGTCTTTGCCGCCGACAAGCATGGTTCCTATGCCTGAGCCGGATGAAAGGGTATTGCCGATTTTCATTGCCTATGCCTCTTTTATTTAACTTAATGTTATTTAAGATTAACTGAATATTTAAATATAAAAATCGGCCGTTGTTTAAAAAACTTAATATTAAACGGCTGTTTTTTATCTGGAATAAATTTCTTAAATTCTAATTAATGAGGGCAGGCGACAATATAAAGAGCTGATAAAAGTCCAAGAACCCACATTCCTATAGAGACTTCTTTGAGTCTTCCAGTAGTTGCTTTCATTATCGGGTAAGCAATAAATCCGGCAACCATACCTATGCCAAGATTGTAGGTAAAACTCATCAGGATAATGACCAGAAAAGCCGGAACAAGTTCGCTCATATCTTTTACTTCAAGATCGGTGCATGGTGCTATCATCAGCATTCCGACAACGATAAGACTTGGGCCGTATGCACAGGCCGGTATTGAAATAAAGAATGGTGAAAGAAACAACGCTGCAAGAAAAAGAACAGCTGTTGTCACCGCAGTCATTCCAGTTCTTCCTCCGGCCTCAATCCCTGTAGCAGATTCAACGAAAACCCCTGTTGTAGTTGTGCCTAAAAGTGAAGCCAGAACCGTAGTCACGGCATCAACCATAAGTGGTCTTTCTATTTGTGGCAGGTCTCCATTTTCATCTAAAAGTCCTGCACGGTATGATACTGCATATACTGTTCCCATGGTATCCAGAAAATCCATGACAAATACGGTCAGGATAACGGATATAAATCCCCAGGTGAAAGCGCCTGCAAGATCGAGTTTAAAAGCGATTGGGGCAATGGACGGCGGCAGGCTGAAAATTTTATCCGGGGCAGGTGATACTCCTGTCGCAAAAGCGGCAATTGAAGTGATAAGGATGCCTATTATTATTGCTCCGGTAACGTTTCTGATCATAAGAATGACAGTCACTATAAAGCATATTGCGGCTAAGATAACAGATGGGTCCGAAACATTTCCAAGATGTACCGGTGCTCCCGGAACACCCAGTGTGACCAGTCCTGTTGTATTCAGTCCGATAAAGGCCAGAAATAATCCTATACCGATGACAAAAGCATTTTTCAGGTTTTTAGGTATGGCCGTTATAAGCCATGATCTGATCCCTGATGCAGTAAAAATTACAAAGAGAAGTCCACCGATAAAAATTGCACTGAGAGCTGTCTGCCATGAGTAGCCCATTACTTTGACAACCGTGAACGCAATGAATGCGTTTTCTCCCATGTAGGGGGCCAGAGCAAAAGGACGGTTTGCATAAAGACCCATTGCCATTGTTCCAAAAAAAGCACTTAAAATTGTTGCAACCATACTCGGGCCGAATGGTATTCCTGCGGCTTCTAGAATCTTTGGATTGACGACTATGATATAAGCCATTGTTGCAAAAGTCGTCATACCTGCGATCATTTCACGAGACAGGCTGGTCTGATATTTTTCGAATTTAAAAAAGTCCGAGATAAGGTTGCTCATGGTTTCCCCCGTAAAGTGTATTTAGATAAAACTTTAAGTCGTCATTGTAAGATTTACAAGTCTCTTGGATTACCGTATCCACAGCGACTGGGCTGATATCTCATACAGCTTATATCAGAGGGAACCAGTTATAAATCGGGAGGACTGCGTGTCGCAGAAGTTCAGAGCAAAAAAAAGTTTAGGGCAGAATTTTTTGCAGAATAAAAATATTGCCCGTAAGATTGTTGATTCATTGTTAATCTCAAAAGAAGACAGAGTCCTTGAAATAGGGCCCGGTCAGGGAGCTCTGACGGAATTCATAAGACTTTCAGAACCCCGTGAATTAATGCTCTTAGAAAAAGATTACAATCTGGCCCCTGAGCTTGAAATGAAATTTCCTGAAGCTGAAGTTGTTCAGGCTGATGCTCTTGAGTTTGACTGGACCAGTCTGGAGAAAGACCGCAATTGGAAGATTGTTGGCAATCTTCCTTACAATGTGGCTTCTAAACTTATCTGGGATATTGTCAGCCGGAGCGGAGTTGATATGTGCGTTTTCATGGTTCAGCATGAAGTTGCCCAGAGGCTGACAGCTTCATGTGGTAATAGGCAGTATGGTGGTCTTGGAGCATGGGTTCAGAGTTTTTGCGAAACTAAATATCTTTTTAAAGTTCCACCGAGCGTTTTCGTGCCGAGACCCAAAATAGATTCCGGTGTGGTAAGATTTATTTCATTGCCCGAAAATAAAAAACCTGAGAATCCTTCGGGACTTGCGATGCTTATACGTTTCTGCTTTCAAAAAAGGCGTAAACAGCTGGGTAACATATTGAAATCATATATTTCTTCTGATATTGAAGAATGGTTCGAATCTGAGGGTTTGAAGCTCTCTGATCGGCCGGAAGCCTTGTCTCCTCTACAGTTTCAAGGTTTATATAATTGCGTTAAAAATGATTTCCCTCTTGACTTGTAGGGCAAAATTTTGTTTTAGGTTTCCATTCAGGGTTGAGGAATCGGTAATTTTGCCGGAGGCAATATAAAGATTGTCGGTACCGGTGCCCTGAGATAAGATCGCCAAGGCGGAGCGTCTGTCGTAACTAATTGAAGTTAACAGCCTGAAGAGCAGGCTTTATAAATGGCAGGCGCATTTTATTGCGCCGCTATAACTTATTCCCGTTTTAAGGAGGAAGGACTGATGACTAAGGCTGAACTGGTTGTAAAGATTGCGGAGAAAGCAAACATTACAAAAGCTGATGCTGAACGCTGTCTTAACTGTTTTCTTGATACCGTCGAGGAAACTCTGGTTAATGAAGGTAAGCTTACTCTTACCGGATTTGGAACTTTTCAGGTAGATGAAAGAAAAGAACGTGTTGGCCGCAATCCCCGTTCCGGTGAAGAAATTAAGATTCCCGCATGCAAGGTTGTTAAATTCCGTCCCGGAAAGCTTCTTAAAGACGCTGTAAAGTAAAATAAGGAGGCTCAAAATGCTGCATGGTGAAACTGTTCATAGTCCTCTTCCCATGGATTTACCCTGGTGGATGCCTGATCATTTTATCTTTTTCGGAATTCTTTATGCCGTAATTGGAATTTTGGGCGTCGGCTTAGCTTATTGCTTTATCAAATCATGGATTGACGCAAAAAAAGAAGTCAAAGGTTTCTAATTTTCGCTGGGCATGTGCCCGAACAGTCCGTTTTCTAGCTAGAAAGCGGACTGTTTTTATTTTTATAAAACAGGTTGACATTCCTGAAATGCATGGATAGTTAATTCTGTTTCCGCTTATACTATTAGCGAGATTTGTCCAAGGGAGGTGATTTCCTTGCCCGGAGTATATCTTGAAGATTCAGATAATTTCGAAATAGCTCTCCGCCGCTTTAAAAAGCAGGTAGAGAAGGCAGGCGTGCTTTCTGAACTTAAAAAACGTCAGCACTATGAAAAGCCAAGCGTTCAGCGCAAGAAGAAAAAAGCTGCAGCTCGTAAAAGGCTTGTTAAAAAAATGCGTAAAATGGCGGGTTAACCAATGACTCTCCTTGAGCAGATCGAAAAAGATTATATTGTGGCTTACAAAGCCAAGGATGACGTAAAAAAAGCTGTGTTGAGACACCTCAAGACAGCGGTCAAGAACCAGATGGTCGAAGTAGGCCGTGAGCTGAATGACGACGAGGTTCTTGAACTTGTAGCCAAGCAGATAAAGCAGCGCAAAGACTCAATTGAGCAGTATACGAGTGCCGGCCGGCAGGATCTGGCTGAAACCGAGGCTGTTGAAGTTGAAGCGTTGCAGGATTATATGCCTCCTGAACTTACTCCTGAAGAGCTTGGAGCAGCTGTTGATAAGGCTATTGCTGATGTCGGAGCTTCTTCAATGCAGGATATGGGTAAAGTTATGCAGGCTATTATGCAGGCTTACAAGGGACAGGTGGATGGAAAGGCTTTAAGTGGCCTTGTTCGTTCCCGTCTCGCATCCTGACAGTATATAGATTTGTCTTATAAGCAGCACGCCCCGGATTTTCCGGGGCGATTGTTGCTTTTGTTTTTAGGGACATTTCCATAACCGCATCAAAAATTACCTCGGATTCACATGGAGCCAAGATCCCTTCAACTGCTCGAATTTCCAAAAGTTCTGGCAGCTCTTTCCAACTACAGTGTCTCCTCAGCAGGTAAAAAAGCCTGTCTGAATATTTTTCCTTTACAGGATGTCGATCAAATTAACCGTATGGCCCGGCGTTTTCGTCAGGTCAGTTCTTTTTTTGCTGAAACGGAGTTCAGGCTTGGTGGATTTACCGAGCTTGACGGTCTTTTCGCATATCTTGAAAAAGCCGGAGCCGTCCTTGACGTTGATGCTCTTTTTGCTCTTGTTCATACCTTAAAACAGGCTTCTCTTGTTAGAGATGCCCTTTCTATTTCCGCCAAAAGAGGCTGGGATGAACTGGAAGCTTTAACTGAAGACATCTCTTGGCCGGAAAAGACTTTTGCCGGGTTAAAGCGTTGTATTGATCCTGATGGCAATATAAAAGATGAGAGTACTCCTGAACTCTATGATTTAAGAATTTCATTGCGTCAGCTGCAACAGAGATGTGCCAAAAAAGTTAAAGATTTTATACACGGCGAAGATTTGAGCCATTATCTTCAGGATGAATTTATGACTATTTCATCCGATAGATATGTTCTTCCTCTAAAATCCAACTTTAAAGGCCGTTTTCCGGGTATAATACACGACTATTCCAACACCGGGGAAACATGCTATTTTGAGCCGATGTTTCTTGTTGAGTTGAATAACACTCTTCAGGAACTAAAGCAGAAAGAAAAAGAAGAAGAGCATAAGGTCCTTAAATATCTGACAGGATTACTGCGTTCAGAGTTTGATGAAACTCTGGCCGCATATAATTTTCTTGTTGAATTTGATGTCCTCCAGTCCAAAAATTCCTTTGCTCAGGATACAGATGGAGTTGTGCTGGATGTTGAACCGGAATCTCCTATCAAATTAGTTGGTGCAAGGCATCCTCTGCTGGCAGCATCCGGTGAAAATGCCGAGCCTGTTAATATTGAATTGAATCAGGAACAACGGATTCTGATTATCAGCGGTGGTAATGCCGGAGGTAAAACAGTTACCCTCAAAACAGCCGGACTGATTGCTATTATGGCGTATAGCGGGCTCCCTGTTTCAGTTGAAAAAAATTCCACCATACCACTTTATAAATCCATTTTTGCTATAATGGGTGATGAGCAGTCTCTTGAAGACCATGTCAGCACATTTACAGCACAAATAAGATCTTTCAGCAGAATATGGCCTGAGATAGATTCTTCCACTCTTTTTCTAATGGATGAATTCGGTGCCGGAACTGATCCAACTCAGGGTGCTGCTCTGGCTCAGGCGGTAGTTGACGGTCTTCTGGGAACAGGCGCAACATGTTTTGCAGCTACCCATTTTCCGGCTTTAAAGGCTTATGCCCTTGCGACAGAGCATGTCAGGGCTGCAAGTGTTCTTTTTGATCCTGCAACCAAAAAGCCTCTTTTCAGACTTGCTTATGATCAGGTGGGCGCTTCTATTGCTATAGATGTTGCCAGAGAGCATGGACTTCCAAGCTCTATTCTTTCAAAGGCTGAACAGTATTTATTACTTGATGGCTCCGATACCAGTGGAGTTATGGACCGGCTGAACAGTCTTGCTGTTGAACGTGAGAAAGAACTTGATAATATGAAGATTGAGCTGGAAAAATTGAAAATCAAGAGATCCAGACTTGAAGAAAAATTTCGCCGGGAAAAGGTTGCTATCCTCGATGAGGTCAAAGCTGCATCTCAGTCCGTGCTTAAACAGTGGCAGGACGGTAGGATTGGCAGAAAACAGGCCTTGAAGAAAATGGCCCAGCTGCGTGAAAGTATAAGTGATAACACTGATAATGAAAAACAGGTTAAACCATTTTCATTTGAAGAGGTTGTTGAAGGTTCAGAAGTGATGAACCTTGGCTGGAATCGCAAAGGCACTGTTTTAGAAAAAGATGATCGGAGAAACAGAGTTAAAATTGACATGGACGGAGTTGCTATGTGGATTCCTGCTTCTCAGGTCGGCCCTGTGGAAAGCGATAATTCGAAACCGGTACCCGGTAATCTAAATATAAAGCAAAAAAAAGAGTCCGCCCCCAGAGGAGATATGACTTTAAAGGTTGACCTTCGGGGAATGCGTGCTGATATTGCAATAAGTGAACTCGAAAAGTTTTTTGATCAGGCTCTGTTGAGGGGAGCGACAAATCTGGAAATTATTCACGGCAGAGGCACTGGTGCTTTGCGTCGTGAGGTTCATTCCTTCCTCAAAGATAATTCATCAGTCTCCGGTTATTCCCTTGCCCCTGAAGATCAGGGTGGTGATGGAATGACTCAGGTCGAACTGTATTAGTGAATTTTATTGTTGTGTTATCTGGAAGAATGGCTGTAGTTTTTATTATCCCTTGTTAAAAGCGGAGGCTTTTTTTGGATAAAGGAGTTATACAAGCCATCAAGGAAAAGCTCGATATTGCCGATATCGTGCGGAGGTATGTCGAATTAAAACCGGTCTCCGGAAGATGGATGGGGGCTTGTCCATTTCATCAGGAAACAAAACCTTCAATGAGCGTTAACAGTGAAGAAGGTTTTTTTTATTGTTTCGGATGTCAGGCCTCCGGAGATGTTTTTGATTTTTATTCGCGTATAAACGGGCTGGATTTTTCAGAAACTCTTGAACAGCTGGCAGCTGAAGCCGGTATAGAGCTTAAACCGGGAAAAGTTGATCCTGATGCGGCCAAGAGAAGCTCTGAACGCAGAATCATTACTGAAATGCACGAGATCTCAGCTTCTTATTTTTCAAGAATGCTTGAGATGAGAGAAGGAAGATCTGCCAGAGAGTATTTGTTAAAAAGAGGTATAAACTCTGAAATAATTGAAAAATTCAGACTAGGTTATAGCTCTGATGACTGGCAGGGGTTACAAAATTTTTTAGTATCAAAAAAATATACTATTGATCATGCAGTTAAGGGCGGACTCCTTTCAAAAAATGACAGGGGACGCACTTATGACAGATTTCGAGGTAGATTGATCTTTCCTATTCAAAGTTTATCAGGAAAGATCATTGCTTTTGGCGGAAGAATAATTATTGAAGGAGAACCGAAGTATTTAAATAGCAGTGATACACCTATTTATAAAAAAGGAGATCATCTTTACGGCTTGTCACAGGCCCGGACAACCATTGCCCGTACAAAAAAGGCCTTACTAACTGAAGGCTATATGGATGTTCTTTCACTGCATCAGTTCGGTTACACAAATGCCTGCGGAGTGTTGGGAACAGCACTGACACCCGATCAGGTTAAAAGGCTTTCAGGATTCTGTTCCAGAGTTGATCTTGTTTTTGATGGAGATTCTGCCGGAATGAAAGCCGCCTTGCGAAGTGCTGAAATGATTCTGGCTCAAGGAGTGGCATGCGGTGTAGTTGTCCTTCCTGACGGTGAAGATGTTGATAGCATTTTGCAGACTAAAGGTGCTGAAGGTTTTCAAAAATTTCTTGATGAGGCGCGTGACGGACTTGATTTCTGTATCGCAACTCTTAAAGCGGGGCATGCCCCCAAGGAGATAATGGCATGGGCGGAAAAGTTTATAAGCCATCTTTCTACAGATGCTTTAAAGGCTTTTTATCTGCCTAAACTTGCGTCCGGTTTAGGTGTAGCTGAAATCGGGCTCAGATCTGTTCTTTCCGGTTCCGGCGCTTCAGCTTCTATTGAGAAGAAGTCTGAGCGTCAGAGTGGACTCCGGATTGTTCCGGTAGGTTCACATGAAAATGATGATAAGTATTTCTTGAGGTTTGCCGTAAGGCATCCCGAATTTGTGCAGGAATTATTTGAGAGAGGTGTCAGTCAGGTCCTGTCCTCGCACTGGGGCAAAAAACTGTGGTCAAAAATAGCGGCTCACAGCGGGGAGGACATACTGCCTTATCTTGATAATTCAGAAAAAAGCTTCTGGACCGGGTGCAGAATGCAACCTTCACTTGAAGGCGATGAACTTTCAAATGAATGGCGCCATCTGTGCCGGGTAATTGCTAAGAAAAGGTTCTCGGTGGGCAGGAAGCAGCTCATGGATGCTCTACGCCAGGCTCAGGCGCAGGGAGACCGGGAACGTGTTGAGGCATACCTCAAAGCCCTGAACGACTCTGTATGGAGGGATGATGAGCAACATTAAGGAAATTCAGGCTATTAAGACCCTGATTTCAAAGGGTAAGAAACAAGGTTTTCTGACTCTTGAAGAATTAAGCAAAAGTCTTCCGGCTGAATTCAATGATTCTGAACAGCTCGAAGATGTAATTAAAATTTTCGATCAGCTCGACATTGCAATTGTTGATAATGATGATGATAAAAAGAATATCCTTGATGGTACCACCGTTGGTGATGGCGATCTGGATAGTGTTGATATCACCATAACTGACAATGAGGATTCGGTCGATTATGCAACGCGCAGTACTGACCCTGTCAGAATGTATCTGCGTGAAATGGGTGCCGTTCCACTGCTTGATCGTGAAGGCGAAGTCAAGATTGCTAAAAAAATTGAAAACGGTGAAATGGAAGTGCTTTATGCGCTTGTTGAAATACCGGTTGCAATTGAAGAGCTTGTCGGAGTCGGTGAAGATCTTTCCGAATCTCATATCAAGTTGAAAGATGTTGTTAAAACCATCGAAGAAGACGATCCCTCAGAAGATGAAATGAACCAGCGCCAGCGCGTCATTCATTTGCTTGAAGAAATCAGAAGTATTTTTGACAGCAAGCAGGAACTGTACGACAAGCTTGATATGATTGGTTATCCGGGCAAAGAGTCTGTTGAAATTCAAAATGAGATTGTCCAGTACAAAGAAGATATAGTTAACCGTCTTCGTGATATTAAACTGGAAAAAACTCTCATTGATAGAATTATTGAAACAATGGGTGACTATGTCCGGCAGATGCATAACTGCCAGAGAGACCTTTCTGCATATATCCTTTCAACAGGAAAGACACAGAAGGAGATTCGTGAAATTTTCAGGCAGATTGATGCCAGAGAAATGAATCCTGTTGCTGCCGCCGGTTCTTTGAACCTGACAGTGGACGAATTTTTCTCTTTCAAGGAAATGATTTCCGGTAAAATGGAAATTCTTGAGAGGTTACAGGAAAAATGCCGTCATAATGTTTATGATCTTGAAGAAGTCCTCTGGCGTATCAAACGTGGTAACCGTGCTGCCATGGATGCAAAACAGGAACTGATCAGGGCGAACCTTCGTCTTGTTGTTTCTATTGCTAAAAAGTACACAAACCGTGGTTTGCAGTTCCTTGACCTTATTCAGGAAGGTAATATCGGCCTGATGAAGGCTGTAGACAAGTTTGAGTATCAGCGTGGTTATAAGTTCTCAACATACGCAACATGGTGGATAAGACAGGCTATTACAAGGGCTATTGCCGATCAGGCTAGAACTATTCGTATTCCTGTCCACATGATAGAGACAATTAACAAACTCATCAGGACTTCACGTTATCTGGTTCAGGAACTCGGACGCGATCCGGCCCCTGAAGAAATTGCAGAACGTATGGATTATCCTCTTGAAAAAGTTAAAAAAGTTTTGAAAATTGCCAAAGAACCTATTTCTCTGGAGACACCAATTGGTGACGAAGAAGATTCAAGTCTTGGCGATTTTATTGAAGATAAAAAAGCTACTGCTCCTGCAGAAGAAGTTGTATGCACAAAACTTGGTGAGCAGATCGCCACAGTTCTTTCGGATTTGACTCCTCGTGAGGAGCAGGTGCTGCGTAAACGGTTCGGTATTGGTGAAAAGTCCGATCATACTCTCGAAGAGGTCGGAAAGCTTTTTAACGTTACCCGTGAGCGTATCAGACAGATTGAAGCCAAAGCTTTAAGAAAGTTGAGGCATCCTGTCCGGAGTGCATTGTTAAAATCCTATTATGAAAACTAGAATGATTCAGCGGCACGGTTTTTCTAGACCGCGCCGCTGTTTTTTTTTACATTGCGACCTGTCCAAGTGAAATTATTCACTTGAATACGGCTGAAGAATTATCCCTGCCTGCATTTTTAAATAACCATGACAGACCGGTTTTTTCAGCAAATGGTGTCATTGCCTGTTTGATGATTGGTGGAAAGCCATCAGACATGGACTAATGTTTAACGATAAAACCAACTAAGGAAAACAGTTCGATGGACAACTCTACTGTAGTATTTTTTGTTCCTGTGATTGCCTTTGTCCTTGATTATCTCCTTGGAGATCCATTGTGGTTTCCCCATCCGGTACGTTTTCTCGGAAAGATGATCGAAAGCTATGAAGCATGGGCCAGGTCAACCAAGCTTTCTCCTAAAATAATGGGTGGTGTGGCTGTTCTCGGTTTTGCCATCATTATCTGGGGAGTTGTAAAGCTTCTGGTTTCAATTCCTTTTATAGGGGTTCTTATTGCTCTTTATCTTGCATATTCAGGTCTTGCGCTGGGATGTCTTTTGAAAGACTGCCACAAGGTAGCCAAATTGCTTGATGATGGTAATTTCGAAAATGCCCGTGCAGAACTGGCCAAACTGGTCAGCCGTGACATTTCAGAACTTGATGAAAATGAAATGCGTAAAGTGCTGGCTGAAACTGCGAGTGAAAACCTCAATGATGCTTTTGTTGCACCATTTTTCTTCCTCGTTGTTACAGGCCCAGCCGGAATGTGGGTCTATAAGACAGTAAGCACTATGGATTCCATGTGGGGTTACAAGACTGAGGAATATCGTGATTTTGGCTTTTTTGCCGCTAAAACAGACGATGTTCTGGCTTTCATCCCTGCAAGAATCACAGCCATGATTATGATGGGTGCCGGACGTATACTTGGACTTAACTGGCGTGCAGCATGGGATAATGTCCTTAAAGACGCTGCTAAAACTGAAAGCCCTAACGCCGGATGGCCCATGAGCAGTGCGGCATGGCTTCTTGGCGCCACAATGGGTGGTAAAGCTGTATATTTTGGAGAAGCAAAAGAGAAACCAGTTCTTGGCCCTGAAGGGGAATTGTGGAGCTCTCTGAAAATTAAAAGGTTACTCAGATTAATCTGCTTTTCAGGATTGATTTGTGCTGTTCTGCTTTACATCTATTTCAGCATAGTCTGGATGCTCTAGTTTTATAATTTAATTTGTTTGGTAAATAAAAAAAGCGAAGTTCTAAATTAGAACTTCGCTTTTTGTTTTCAATTGTCTGGTATTGCTGGTTTGAATTAGCCGGTTATAAATCCAGATTAATTCTTACCAAGTTCAATACTGCGCTCATAACATTTGTGGACTGCGTCTATGATGTTGGCACGGGTGGCTGTTCTATCCAGATGAACAAGGGCTTCAACTGTTGTTCCTGCCGGTGATGTGACCATTTCTCGCAGTTCACTGATATGTTTATCACTTTCAATCGCGAGCTTGGTAGAGCCTGCAAATAGTTTTGAGACCATGCTTGTAGCCTGCGGACGAGTAAGTCCAAGCTCAACTCCGGACTCAATAAGAGCTTCCATGAAGTAGAAGATATAAGCTGGTCCTGAGCCTATAACTCCAGTAAAAGCATCGAACTGTTTTTCACTGAGAATGTGAACATCACCGAGGGATTCAAACATTACACCTGCAAACTCTTTCTGAGCATCGGTTAAGTGTTTATCGTCTATACAAACTGCAAAAACACCTTCGTTAACCAGTGCAGGGGTATTGGGCATGACTCTTACCACTGGACATGAGTTACCGGTGAACTCTTTTAAACGGTCAACAGTAAGTCCTGCTGCGATGGATATGAGGCATTTTTTATCGTTTAATTCCTGAGTAATGTCTTCGAGCACATTTTCAGCATATTGTGGCTTTACAGCTAAAACAACAAAGTCTGACTCGGTTGCCAGTTCACGGGCAGAACTTTTGGCTTTCAGCCCGCATTCTTTGTTTAATTTTTCAAGAATTTCACTGTTCAGATCAAATCCAAGCAGTTCAATATCTTTATTTCCTGCCATTCCTTTAATAATGGCAGTGCCCATGTTACCGGTTCCAATAAATCCGACTTTGATGCTCATAATTAATTCACCATTTCAAGATTACTGAAGAAGTAGGGTACTTCGATCTGTGCGGTGTCAGTTCCGTCTGAACCATGGCATGAGTTAGCTTCAATACTCAGTCCGAATGTTTTACGAATTGTGCCTTCTGCTGCTTCTTCAGGATTGGTTGCGCCCATAAGTTCACGATAACGGGCTATTGCATTTTCTCCTTCCAGCACGGAAACAACAACCGGACCGGATGTCATATATTCGACAAGCTCACCAAAGAAGGGGCGTTCCTTATGGACAGCATAAAAGCCTTCAGCTTCTTCTTTGGAAAGGCGTATCATTTTTGTAGCTTTGATTTTAAGTCCGCTGTCGGTGATCATTTTAAGGATATCACCTATAAGTCCACGTTCAACAGCATCGGGTTTGATAATAGAAAAAGTAAGTTCAGACATTGCAATATTCCTCCAATAAGGTTGTTAAAATGTCAGTAGGTTGCAGTCCTACTGATGATATGACCAATCAGGAAAACAGCATCCTGTCAGTAGCCATATCTTCGCCCCGAAGTGTATAGAACCGTTCCAGCAGAGTTTCGACTTTAAGGTTCTTTTTTTCTTCTCCGGAAATATCTATCATAATTTTACCCATATGAAACATAATCAGGCGATCCCCCAGAGATATGGCCTGAGTCAGGTTATGGGTAACCATGAGTGTCGTCAGTTTGTTTTCACGCACGACACTGTCAGTAATTTCTAAAATTTTATTACCTGTTTTAGGGTCAAGAGCAGCAGTATGCTCGTCGAGCAGCAGTACATCAGGGTTGGTGATCGTGGCCATCAGCATCGTTAAAGCCTGACGCTGGCCACCTGAAAGAAGCCCGACTTTGTCTTCCAGTCTGTCTTCCAGACCCAGATTCAGGGTGGAAAGCATTTCGCGAAATTTAATTCGGTTTTCGCGTTTTACTCCTAAAGATAATCCCCTGAATTTTCCACGCTTCATAGCCAGAGCCATATTTTGTTCAATAGAAAGCGATGCGCTGGTTCCCAGAAGCGGGTCCTGAAAAACTCTGCCCATGCATGCAGCTCTTTTATGCTCAGGCCATTTTGTTACATCGGTTTGATTTATCAGTATGCTTCCGTTGTCAATGGGAAAGCATCCTGCAATGGCATTCAGAAAGGTTGATTTACCAGCTCCGTTTGAACCTATGATGGTGATAAATTCTCCGGATTTTACTTCAATATTCACACCGCGCAAAGCTTTAACCTGATTGATGCTTCCAGGATTGAATGTTTTTTCGATATTTTTAACAGAGATCATTGAGCTGCTCTTTTATTGCTTACGAATTTACTTTTCAATCTTGGGGAAACTAAGGCCAGAACAACTAAGGCTGCCGTGACCAGGTTCAGGTCACTTGGAGTAAAAGCAAAATCCCCGAACCTTAATCCGAGCGCCAGTGCAATGGCGACCCTATAAACCAGAGATCCCAGCAGGGCTGAAATCATAGCCATAGAAATGTTTTTCTTACCGAACAGGGTCTCACCTATGATAACTGAGGCCAGTCCTGCTATGACTGTTCCAATTCCCATATTTACATCAGCTGCACCCTGATTCTGGGCAACAAGTGCTCCTGATGCAGCAACAAAAGCATTGGAAATGCCAACCCCGAAAATTATCATCAAATCTTTATTAATTCCCATACTGACAGCCATTTGCGGGTTGTCGCCTGAAGCGAGCAGGGCGATACCCAGTTCAGTTTTTAAAAACCAGATGAGAATAGTAACAACAATTAATGAAATTATTGCAAACAGGATAGGTGTAGCCTGATAAGCAGGTAATCCGCTGAAATTTAAAAATTCGTCAATAAGGGTATCTTTACCAAGCAAGGCAATGTTCGGTCTTCCCATCACACGGATGTTGACAGAATATAGTGAAATCATCGTCAGTATGGAAGCCAGAAGATGTAGTATTTTGAATTTAGTATTTAAAATACCGGTAACTGCTCCTGCTGCAAAACCAGCACACATTGCAAAAAAAATAGAAACTATCGGAGACCAGCCGTTGGTAATGGCAACGGCACTTACACAGGCTCCAAGAGGGAGGCTGCCGTCTACAGTAAGATCCGGGAAATCAAGGACTCTGAATGTTAGATAAACACCGAGTACCATTAAACCAAAAGCGAAACCCTGTTCAAGAGCCCCGAAAAGAGCGTATGAGCTTATCATTGACTTCAGCTTGTTTTTTTAATGTTTAAAAAAAAGAAAGGCACGGAACCCTCCGCGCCTTTACACTTAATTATGATAATTGGCAAATAATGCTATTTAAAAATTTTATCTGCTCTGTTACGGACAGAGTCAGGAATTTCTATCCCCATTTTTGATGCAGCATCTGCATTAACATACAGCTGTAATTTTTTTAATGTTTCTACCGGCATATCCGCAGTTTCAGCTTTATCGTGCAGAATTCTAACCGCCATATCCGCTGTCTGCTCTCCCATACTGTAATAGTCAATAGCAAGAGCTGCTACAGAACCTCGCTTAACAGAGTCCGTGTCAGCGGAAAACAGCGGCAGTCTGTTGCGTCTACAGACTTTAATCAGGGCTTCAAGTCCTGAAACGACAGTATTATCTACAGGTATATAAATGGCATCACATTTTCCCACAAGACTTTTGGCAGCCTGATATACTGCGCTGGAGTTTGCGATTGTGGCCTCTTCGACTTTTATTCCTTTTTTATCACAAATATCTTTCAATATTTTTGTCAGAACAACAGAATTTTCTTCTCCGGCATTATAAATGGTTCCAATAGTTTTTAATTTCGGAATGAATTCTTCGATCAGTTCAACCTGCCTTTTTACCGGGCTTAAGTCCGTCATGCCTGAAATATTTGATCCGGGATGCTTTAAACTTTTTACAAGTCCTGCAGCAACCGGGTCCGTAACTCCTGTGAAGAGTATCGGTATATCCTTAATTTTTTGTGCAAGAACCTGAGAAGATGGAGTGGTTATGGCAAGAATGAGATCCGGTTTTTCACCTTTGATCTGATTGGCAATCTGAATATTATTGGCCTGATTTCCCTGAGCAATATGAACATTATAAATTGCATTTACATCGGCGTGTTTTAATCTGTCCATAAAGCCTTTGCGCATGGCATCCAGCGATGGATGCTCGACAATCTGGCTTATAGAAATTGTTTGGGTCTGTGCAGAGTGGATCACAGGGACCATGACCATAAATAGCAGCACCATGAAAAGAAGTATTTTTTTCATCCTTGATCATTCCTTAAAATATGAATTCGAAACAGCTAATACTTGCACTTTTATATAAAAAAAAGTCAAGTCTCTAGACAAAATTTAGAATTTATTAAAAATATTAAATTTATAATTAAATACTAATTGGTTATAGGAACCAGCTTGTCTACTGGGACTATGTAGAGTCTGGCATCTTTATTTTTGGCCCATTTTTTTATTGCTTCCAGAGTCTGGTGATGGGGGTGTCCTATGGCAATTGACTGCCCGTGTTTAAGAGCTATTTTTTCAGCTTTTTCCAATTGGAATTCAATTGCTGAGACATCTTTGACATTATCTAAAAAGATGTTTCTTTCGTACATTGGCAGCTTATAAATTGCGCTGGCTTTTCGGCAGATACTGTTTGGCGTTGTTTTACTGTCCAGAAAGAAAATGCCATGCTTTTTCAATGTTTGCATTACGGCTTTCATTCCGTACAGGTTCTCTGTAAATCTGGAACCCATATGATTGTTCATGCCTACTGCTCCGGGAATATTCTTAATTGCCTGATTTACCAGAGCCTTGATTCTGTCATGCTTCATCCCGTCAAGCAGGGCATCTTTGCCGGGGTTAACTTTTGGATATCCCTGAGGCTGCATGGGCATATGGATCATTATTTCATTGCCGTTCCTTCGTGCCAGTTCCGCGATTCTTTTTGCATGCGAGCTGGATGGCCATATCGAAAAAGTAATTTTTAATCCTGTTGCGGCTAATCCTTCTGCCAAGGGTACATCTTCACCCATATCATCAATAACAATTGCCATTTTTGGGCTTTCTGCAAATGAAAGGCTTGGAGTTTTCCGGGCCTTATCCATGAAAATTTTGTGAGTATTAATTCCCTCAATGCTTAACATCCAGCAATTAGAGTCAATTTTATCAAGCTTTGCATCGGCATTAAGACTGGTCAGCTTTTTCTTTACGCTCTGAATAAATGAATCTCGATTATTGACTGCAGGGAATCTCAATTGCTGATAATGATAATCCCTTCCTTCATGTCTCTTGAGAGTAACATCCTCCAACTGGAGTTGCTTCATATCCACGCCAGTTTCTTCAAGAGTTCTTATGAGGGCAAGGTCAGCTCTTTTTACCAGATCTTCAAGGTTGTTTTTCTGGACTTCTTCATATTGTTGTGTGCTGTTGGCTGGCGATATCTTTTCATTAGGAATTTTAGATAGATCAGCTTTTGAATCCGCGTCAGGACCAAAAATTAATACTGCAATGGAAAAGCATATTATTGCTGCTATTAAAATAGTCAAAGCGGCAAGAATTGTCGGTCGTCCCAATAAATTCCGAAATCCCGGCTGTTTTTCAGCCGGGATTTCAGTATATGAATCTTTCTTTTCAAAGTGGCTTTCTTCCACTTTAAACTCCTGATTTAATCAATCTGTTTAATTCTTGGAAGCTGTTTGACCAGTTGTAGAGCAAGCCGGAGCTGGTTGTCTCGCGAAAGCATTTTTTTAGCCCTGTCACTCAAAGTAAACTGGCCATGTTGTACTGTTCCATTACCGTTAATCAGGTGTCTGGAAAGATCCTGCTCACGGACAATAAAACGGTTTGAGTCTTCTTCATCCTCTTTTTGCGGAATAAACGGGTAGACAATATCAGGGTCGATTCCTTCAGCCTGAATTGAGCGTCCGCTTGGAGTATAATATCTAGCTGTTGTAAGCTTGATTCCAGCTCCGTCAGGCATTGGGAATATGGTCTGAACAGAGCCTTTTCCGAATGAGCGTTCGCCTATCAGAAGTGTGCGGTTATGATCTTTAAGAGCTCCGGCAACAATTTCAGATGCGGAAGCTGATCCGGCGTTGATGAGAGTTACCATCGGAGCTGTCACATCATTTGATTGTGAAGCTGCGTTAAAATCTTTTCTGGAGCTCTTTTCACGACCCTGAATGTAAACAATAAGTCCGTCAGAAAGGAATGTATCAGCAACTGATACTGCCTGAGTCAGAAGTCCTCCGGGGTTATTACGCAAATCCAGAACTACGCCTTTTATTTTAGTTTTAGAGCGTATCTTTTTAAGTGCTTCACGTAATTCTTTTGTCGTATTGTCGTTGAAGCGGGTGATGCGCAGGAAAGCTATTCCATTATCAAGCATTTCACTTTTTACGCTTACAAGCGGAATTGAATCTCTGACAATATCGACCTTTTCAGGTTTGCGGGAATCTTTATGCAGAATGGTGAGGGTTACTTTAGTTCCACGTTTTCCTCTAATCATTCCAACGGCTTCCTGCAAAGAAATATTCTGGGTGGTCTTGCCGTTTATTTCAATAATGATATCTCCGGCAAGGAGTCCTGCTTTGTAGGCCGGTGTATCTTCAATAGGGGAGACCACGATAAGTTTACCATGCTCCATACTGATTTCTATTCCAATGCCGCTGAACTCTCCGGTTGTTATTTCCTGCATCTCTTTGAAATCTTTTTTATCAAGATACGCAGAATGAGGATCAAGCTGCTCAAGCATGCCTTTCATGGCATCATCGATAAGTTCTTTTCTGGAGATATCCTTTACATAATAGGATTCAACTAAATCCAGAATCTGGCTGAATTTACGCAGCGGCTGAAACTGGCTGTTATCTACGGCGCGGGTAGGTTCCGGAGCAACCGCAAGAATAAAAAGACAGAGGATGGTTGCCATCCACATGGTAATTCTCATCTATAGCCTCCAACTGGTGTATGAACTGTTTCCACCGGTTCTCAAATTAAAAGAGTATCAGTGGGCTAACCATTTTAGCGGGTTAACGGGTTTCTGATGAAAACGCAATTCAAAATACAGGCCGGTATCCTTTATGCCTGGATAATAGCCGGATTTACCTATTAATTCATCTTTTTCAACTTCCTGACCAAGCTTAACAAAACTTTGCGACAAGTATGCATAGAGGGAATAGTAGTTATAGCCATGATAGATTATGACAACTCTTCCGAATCCTCTCAGGGTGTCGTTGTGTACAACCTTTCCCCAGAAGATTGATTTTACATCCATATTACCAGCTGTTTTTAAACCTATTCCACGCACAGGCGGTTTGGCAGAGGGGTTAAAGCTGACAGCTTTTGTTCCTTTTACAGGCCATGGCAGGTTGCCTTTGTGGGCAGCTATTTTTTTGCTGGATAATATTTTTAGCTTGTAATTAAGTTTGTTGATGGTTGTAAGTATGTCTTTTAATTCTTCTTCTCTTGAAATTTTCTGCGCTCTTATTTTGCGGATACCAGACAGCAGAGCCAGCTTATTTTCCAGAAGGTTGTCATTTGTTTTATTGATTTCCTGCAACTCTTCAGTTTCTGAATTTTTTAGATTGCGTTGCTCTTCCAGATTTTTAAGAATTAGTTTTTGTTGGTTCTCTGCTTTTTCAAGTTGGGTTCTGGCATCTGAGTAGAGTGAGCTGAGCCAGGTAAATTTTCTGTCAGCCTGCTCCCAGCCTTCCATTTGCCCCAGCTTGTCTTCGAGTCGTTTAGTATGAACAGGCCAGAGAGCTTCAAGCATTTTGCTTAAGTTGGACGTGATTACATCCATTTCGGTTTGAAGAACCTGATGCTTTTGAGATGTTGTTTTAATCTGTTCATTCAGGTTTTGTAATTTATCTTCCTGTTTAAACAGTTTTTTCTGGAGATCCTGTATATCATCTTCAATTTTAGCCAGTTCACCGAACATAGAGCGTTCTTTACGGGTAAGGCGCAAAAGTTCTTTTTTGGTTTTTTTAGCGACTGATTTGCTGGTTTTTATTTCCTCTTTTAATTTGCTTGCCACGGTATCGGAAAAAGCCTTCTCCGTTATTTTCGGAGAGACAAGAATGCAGCAGGAGAGGAGTATAGTGATGAATATTTTGATTCTCAAAGCGGTAAAAAATCCATTAGTGATCAGTTATCCAAAAAAGATCCCAGCGGGCAGTGCTCACAGTCTGGGTTATTTTTGGTGCACCATTTTTTGGCAGTTTGCACTATTAATGAGTGAAATTCACAATAAAATTGAGAATCCCTTTCCAATACATCCATAAAAAAATCCTGAAGCTCGGCATATTCTATTTCTTCAGGAATCAAAGCATGTCTGTTGAAAATTCTTTTGGTATATGCGTCTACAACAAAAACAGGCATCGAAAGGGCATACAGCAGTATGGAATCAGCCGTTTCAGGCCCTATTCCCTTAACTTGCAACAGCTTTTCGCGTAAATTTGTTACGTCATAAGCAGCCAGATCAGATAAATCGGAAATATTATTTTCATCCATGAAATCAAGCAGATTTATTAATCTTAAAGCCTTCATTCTATAAAAACCAGATGGACGGATCAGCTGTTCCAGTTCTGAAATATTCAGACTTCTAATCCCTTTCGGGCTCAGAACATCCTGCTTTTTTAGATTATTTAAAGCTTTTTCTACATTATTCCAGTTGGTATTTTGAGTTAGAATCGCCCCAACTGCAATTTCAAACGGATCTTCTGCTGGCCACCATTGACCAGCCCCAAGCCTGTCCCGGAGAGCCTGATAAAATTGTTTTAGTAGTACTTCTCTTTTCATAAATTTGAATTTAATTTCTTTAGTTTTATGACCAGAGCAGAGCGGCCCATTCACCTTCTACAAATTGTTCTGGTTCAGGCAGTCCCAGATTCATGTACGCTTCAGCAACTTTTTCGGATTGTTCCTCCAATAAGCCGGAGAGTATCAGTATCCCGTTTTCTTTGAGATGAGGAACTATATCTGTCGATAATTCCATTAAGGGACCTGATAAGATATTAGCAACAAAAATATCATATTTTGCGTCAGTGGAAATAGCATCAGCACTTCCTACTGCCAGAGTTATATTATCTTCGACATTGTTTGCTTTTATGTTTTCACGAGCGCAAACAACCGCTTGAGGGTCAATATCCACTCCTGAACCTTTCATTCCAATTTTAGCCATTGCAATTGCCAGAATTCCAGACCCTGTACCAAGGTCCATAAAGTTCATGGATTTTTTAATACGACCTTTGTTTTTTAGCTCTCCGATAAGTTCAAGACACAACGAAGTTGTAGGATGACTGCCGGTACCGAAAGCCATTTTCGGCTCAATAATGATATGAGTCATGTGTTCATGCTTTTGGTCTGTCATCCACGGAGGAAGAATCTCAAAAACTTCTCCACACATAAGTGGGACAAAGAAATCTTTCCATGCCAGTCCCCAGTTTTCTTCTTCTATTTCGCCAAATTTGCATCCGCTATAAGGCCATCTTTTGTTAATCTCATCTACAATATTCATTGCCAGAGGGTGATCTTTCAGGTGGATTGTGTAGTATATGCTGTCGTCATCGAGAGGAATTTCCTCCCAGCCATGGGCGGCTTTTTCGCCAAGAAAAACAGAGCAGGAGTCAATTTCACTTTCCGGAAGGGTAAATTCAATTTTCAGTAGTTGAGACATTATAGTTCCCGATTTAAATTTTTTGAACCTTTACTATGAGTTGAAAAACAAAAAGTGCGTAATTAAATAACAGGTTACGGCAGGAATGTCAGCATAATGAGAAAAAAGTTAATTATGCAATCTCGTCAATAAGAGAACCTTTGCCCGTATACATATTAAGCATTACACTTGTTGTATAATCCCTTTCTGCTTCGTGGGCCCTGCTGA
Organism: Maridesulfovibrio bastinii DSM 16055; assembly: GCF_000429985.1. Classification (NCBI taxonomy): domain Bacteria; kingdom Pseudomonadati; phylum Thermodesulfobacteriota; class Desulfovibrionia; order Desulfovibrionales; family Desulfovibrionaceae; genus Maridesulfovibrio; species Maridesulfovibrio bastinii. Next base: position 27,436 of record NZ_AUCX01000008.1, on the reverse strand, counting down.
GGCTGATCTCAAGATTGCCAATACTCTCTGAATTTCTGGATTCATCACTGGCCGGTGAAGCCGAAGGTGGTTCCGGTCCTATATGAGCTGACTCCTGAATTGTAGAAATATCCATAAAAAAATCCCTTGTTAAGGATTGTGATTTTAAATTCATTTTAAGATAACTTTGCCGTTAACAGGGGTCAAGGCTGTCTTGAATAAAATCAAAAAGGCTATCCGTAAAAAATAATTTACGGATAGCCATGTTTTTATGGGATTAAGGTTTTGAAGACAAATCATTTAAGAATGATTTAATTTTCAGAAAGTATACCATCAAGAGTTTTCAGGAAAGTTCTGAGGTCTTCAAAATCAATCGTCAGTGGAGGCAGCAGCCTGAGTATTGTTCCTTTTGTGAGGTTGAGTATGAAACCTTTATCTCTTAAAGCAGCAAAAATTGAAGATCCGTCAATTTTTAGCTGAATACCCAGCATCAGTCCCAGTCCCCTTACAGTTTCCACTTTATCAGGATGTCTGGTGATAAGTTCTGCTGCTTCTTTTTTAAACTGCTCACCAAGCTTTGCTGCACGCTCGGCAATTTTCTCATCGTTCATGATGTCCACAACTTTTGAAGCAACTTTGGAAACCAGAGCTCCACCGCCGAAAGTTGTAGCATGGCTGCCGGGTTCAAAACCAGTGGCAACAGTATCGGTTGCAAACATGGCTCCCATTGGGAGGCCGTTTGCCAGAGATTTTGCCGAAGTAAAAATGTCAGGTGTTATTCCATAATGCTGAAAGGCCCACCATTTACCGCTTCTGCATAATCCTGATTGAACTTCATCAGCAATAAGCAGTACATCTTTTTCTTTGGCCAGAGCTGCCAGAACTGTAACATATTCCGGTGCGAGAGGCCTAATTCCGCCTTCACCCTGTATCATTTCCACCATAATTGCCGCAGTTTTATCACTGATGGCATTTCTCATGGCTTCAATATCACCGGCTGGAACACTTTTGAAGCCTTCAGGAAGAGGGCCGAATCCTTCTTTGATAAGACCGTCCTGTCCTGTCGCTGTCAGTGTGGCCAGAGTCCTGCCGTGGAATGAACCCTGCAGGGTAATTATTTCATAAGCTTCTTTATTTTTAACCTTTCTCATGTACCGCCGTGCAAGTTTGATAGCTGCTTCGTTTGCCTCGGCTCCGGAATTGCAGAAGAAAACTTTTCCGGCATCACTGGTTTTAAGAAGTTTTTCAGCTAATTCAGCCTGTTCTTCCTGATAGAAAAGGTTGCTGACCTGAACAAGTTTTTGAGATTGTTCAGCCATTACTTTTGCAAGATCTTCACGGCAATGTCCCAGATTTGCGACTGAAATCCCTGAGAGAAGGTCAATATATTCATTTCCGTCAAGGTCATAAAGTCTGGCCCCTTTTGCTTTGGAAATGCTGACAGGATATCTTCCGTAAGTATTGCAGATATTATTATTAACTTTTTTTACAAGATTATCGTGTTTACTCATTTTATTAACCTGAATTGTTTTATTTGTGCGGTATTAATGTTACTGTTTGCCAGTATGCCCGAAACCACCGCAGCCTCTTTCGGTTTCATCAAGTTCTTCCACCGGGATAATGCGGGCGTGATGGTAGGGCATCAAAACGAGCTGTGCAATGCGCTGTCCGCGCTCAACTCGTCGATTTTTATCAGATGTATTAAGTAGTGACACGATTATTTCACCTCTGTAGTCAGGGTCGATTACACCGACTCCCTGACTGACTGTAAGGCCTTCTTTTGTTCCGAGTCCGCTTCGTGAATAAACAAAGCCGGCGACTCCTTCGGAGCAGATTTCAATAGCGATACCGGTATGAAAGGCAAATCTTTCACCCGGGGCTATTTCTTGAAAATCATTTTCCATACAGGCACGAAGGTCTATTCCGGCTGAACTTTGTGTCGAATATTCAATTGGAGATTCAGCTGCGACCTTGTGCAGGTATTTGACTTTCATATCTATTTTGAAACCACTAACCATTCTTACAGGCTCCTTTAGGGATTTGAAGTGAGCACAATGCTCCTAATGGTCCTGAAGTGTCAACTTTGTATTTGAAAAATTGTGATACTGTCTTGAAAAAAACAGAAGGATAAGGCATTAAAATAAATTAAGTGCCAAATAATGCGGTAATACTTTAATAGACCGGACTGTCGGTCACAATAAGGAGATTATCATGCAGCCGCTTCGAGTATACAGTGTAGTGCCTCGCCTGCCGAAAAAGCTGGAACCTTTATGGGACCTTGCCTACAATTTTCTTTTTGTCTGGAACAGTGATGTTTCAAGTATCTTTTCCTCTATAGATCAAAAGCTCTGGAGGGATTGTCAGCAGAATCCTGTAGCGTTTTTAAATAATCTTCCACAGCAGCAGCTCGAAGAACTTTCTACAGATGAATTCTTTTTGCAGCGTCTTGATGAAGCAATACGTATCCACAAAAATTATTTATCCAAACAGGGAAGCTCTTTCGATTTTAAAGATGATGATACTTCACAGCCTGTTGTGGCATATTTCAGCTTTGAATACGGAATAGGACTTTCGCTACCGATATACTCCGGCGGACTGGGTATTCTGGCCGGAGACCATTTAAAATCATCTAGTGATCTGAATATCCCGCTGGTGGGGATAGGATTATGCTATCAGCATGGTTATTTCAGACAGTATATGACTCAGGATGGCTGGCAGCAGGAACGTTATCCCAATCATGATTTTGAAGAGATGCCTATCAGGGTTGTGAAAGATGATAATGGTGAAGAAGTAAGGTTCACTGTGGACCTTAAAGGTGAGCAGTTACATGTCAGAATCTGGCAGGTAAATGTCGGTAGAGTTAAGCTTTATCTTCTTGATACAAATATTTCTGAGAACCCGCCGTATTTTAAAGAAGTCACTTCAAAGCTTTACGGTGGCGAGCTGGAAATGAGGCTCTGGCAGGAAATTCTCCTTGGAATAGGAGGAATCAAAGCTTTGGCCGCTTTAGGACTGGAGCCTAAAGTAATCCACATGAATGAAGGCCATTCAGCTTTTGCCGGACTTGAAAGAATCAGAATATATATGACTGAGCATGGCCTATCATTTGAAGCCGCGATGGAGCTTGTGGCTTCTTCAAGTATTTTTACAACGCACACTCCTGTTCCTGCGGGCAACGACCGTTTTCCGCCTGAAATGATGAGGCCTTATTTCGAAACTTATGCTTCAACAATGGGACTTGCTTACAAAGTGTTTCTGGCTTTAGGACGTGAAGATCCCAGAGATGACTCAGAACTTTTCTGCATGACCGTTCTGGCATTGAGACTTTCCCGTTTCAATAACGGGGTAAGTAAGCTTCATGGAAAAGTTTCACGGAATATGTGGAAAAGAGTCTGGCCGCAATATCCGGTAGAAGATGTTCCTATCGGTGCTATTACTAATGGGGTTCACATGCCCACATTTGTAGCCTCTGATCTCGGGCAGATTTTTGACCGTTATCTCGGCACAAACTGGCGGGAAGACCCTGATTGTGAAAGAGTCTGGCGGCAGGCAGCCAACATTCCTGATGCTGAATTGTGGCGAACTCATGAGCGCTTAAGAGAAAGGCTGGTTGATTTTGTCCGTAAAAGATTGCGTAAACAGCTTTCCAGTATCGGGGCGCGCAGAAAAGATATGGAACTTGCTGATGAAGTTCTTGATCCTCAGGCTTTGACAATAGGTTTTGCAAGGCGCTTTGCTACTTATAAAAGGGCTAACCTTATCCTCAGTGACAAGGAAAGACTGATAAAGCTAGTGTCTGATAAAAAACGTCCTATTCAGTTTATTTTTGCAGGTAAAGCCCACCCCAAAGATAATGAAGGTAAAAAGCTTATTCAGGATCTTATACAGCTCTGCCGCAGGGAAGAATGCCGTATGAATATGGTATTTCTTGAAGATTATGATATGCGGATTGCAAGTTATATGGTTCAGGGATGTGATGTGTGGCTGAATACTCCACGCCGACCTCTGGAAGCCTGTGGAACTAGTGGCATGAAAGCCATGGCCAATGGCGTTTTGCAGTTCAGTACTCTTGATGGATGGTGGGATGAAGCCTTTGAACCTGATAACAGCCTCGGCTGGGCAATTGGCAGGGGAGAAGATTATACGGACCATGCCTATCAGGATTTTGTTGAAAGTCAGACTCTATATAAAGTTCTTGAAAATGACATTATCCCGGATTTCTATGATCGCGGCCATGGAAATCTGCCACGGAATTGGATTGCTAAAATTAAGACGGCTTTTTCTAATTTAGGTCCGGTTTTCAATGCCAACCGCATGGTTGAAGATTATGTACATACTGCCTATCTTCCTGCCCATAACAACTATCTAGTTATGGAGAAGGATGGATTTAAAGCAGCCAAGGACCTTGCTGCATGGCGCATGGATCTTATGACAAAGTGGTCCAGCCTTAAAGTTCGAAACATAACCGCGGAAGCTCATACCGAAGTTTATGTTCAGGAACCTATTATTGTAAGTGCTGAAGTATTTTTAAACGGTTTAAAAACAGAAGACGTACAGGTTGAGATATATTCTGGTCCGGTGGGTCAGGATAATGATTTTCTCGGCAGGCAGACGGTACAGATGACTCCTGAAGAAGATATGGGATCAGGCTGGTATCTGTATCAGGGTGAAGTTCTGCCTCAGGAAGCCGGGAAGTTCGGATTCACTGTCAGAGTTCTTCCACATCATCCTCTGCTTCTTGATCCTCATTCACTTGGACTCATACATTGGACCGAATAATGAGAACAAAGATAAATTTAATTTTATCTATTATGATGAAAAAAATCGGAGTCTTTCGGGGCTCCGTTTTTTTGGTTTTTATTCTTTGCGCGCTTTTTTGCCATGTTAGTGTTGCAAGTGCCGATATTGAGGGAAAGGTCGCCTATGTTTATGATGGTGATACTTTTCTTCTCGATTCAGGTGTTAAAGTGAGGCTTGCTTCTATCGATGCCCCTGAAACTGGAAAGAACAAAAGTCCTAACGGTTATTATGCCCAAAAGTCATGGATGGCTTTGAAAGAGCTGATAAGTCGAAAGATGGTGCGCATTGAAACTGAGACAACAGACCGATACGGTAGAGTCATTGGCTGGGTATATACTTCTGGTGGAGATTTAGTAAACAAGGTTATGCTTAGAACAGGAAATGCACTTTTTTATAAACATAAAGGCAATTCTCCTGTCCTTGAAAATAAAATTTTTTTGGCTCAGTGCCAGGCCGTTAAAGACCGTTGCGGTTTATGGGCAGGAATTTTTAATGCTGCTCTTGCCAGAGAGAAATGGGTCGGTAATTCAAAAAGCTGGAGATGTTTTCCTGTGTCATCTTCTATCGCTTGGAAAATAAGCAAGCATCACCGGAAATTTTTTAAGAATCTTGAGCAGGCTGTTCTTGCTGGATATTCTCCTGCACGTAATTCAGGATTTTGGCCTTATGAAAAGTAATTGTACGGAGTTATTTTGATTTTTAAAAATTTAGCTGATTCTCTACCGGAGTTCAGTATACATAGGGATCTTAATCTTTGTATCGGGTGCGGAGTCTGTATCGGGCAGTGTTCTTATGGTGCTCATGAGCATAAGGATTACTCCGGTTTTGTTCATAATAATCTTTTGTGCAGAGGATGTCGCAGATGTGAAGCCATGTGCCCGGAAGGTGCAATATCTATAATGCATAATGAACATATGACAGCTGCAAGTGATAATTCTTTTTATTCCAGTTGTTCTGGAATTTCTATTCGTGAATATTACAAGCTAAATTTAGATCTTGATTCAATTCATTTTAAAGATGATTTAGCAAAAGTTATATTTCAAGACGATTTCATACAGAACGTCGCTTCATATAATAAAAATTTGATGAAAGATAATCCGTTATTTAGTATTCCTATCTTGTTTTCACTAAGTGGAAAATGTGTTGCTAATTACAACTACAGCTTGTCCATAAAAAAAGCGGCGGAGAGTTTGAGTTTACCATACATGGTGGATGGAAAGATAATTAGTTCTGACGGCGGTCAGGAGTACATATTGCGTACTGTTAAGGACTCCTGTTTGCGCTCAGCAATTGAACAGATTGTTGAAGTCGTAAAGCGAAGTTCAGAGCCTGTACTATGCCGCAGTTCAATTGATTCTGATTATTCTGAAGTTGATTTTATTGTCGAATTGCATAAGGAACTTACAACTTTGAATATCAGACACAGGTGTTTAATTATTGCTACCGGCTGTGGTGCAAAGAGTCCTGCGGATTTTTTGAAATTGATTCTGCTTGGAGCTGACGCCGTTGATTTTGAATTTCCCGTTTTAAAAGAGCTGGGGTGTACTGGCTGTCAGGGATGCAATGAAAATTTATGTCCCTGGGGGTTGGCTGCAACTGATGATACTTTGGTCAAAAGGTTGAACCCGGAACAAAAAACTCCTCTAATCAAGTCCCTTGCTTACGAATTCATGAAACCTGTTTTAAGGTTGAAAAAAAATCTTAAAATTGACTCTATCCATTCTTTGAAAGGTAGAATGGATCTGCTTTCTTTTCCAAAATAAAATGTCCGATTTTTAATTTTATAAAAATGGTCCACAAATGAAACTTATATATCCTCAAAAGAACTTTTGCATGGGATGCAGGCTTTGCGAAATAGCCTGTCTCACCGTGAATTCGGAATCGAGAGATTTAAAGACAGCATATTGCTCTGAGCGTCTGACCGGTTTAGTTTCAAAAATTAAAGTTTTTAATAATAAAGAAATAAGTATAGCCGTGAACTGTAGACATTGTGCCGATCCTGAGTGTGTTAAATCGTGTATTTCGGGAGCGCTGAAAAGTGATTTCAGCTTAGGAACGGTTGAATATGATAAAGCTAAGTGTCTAAGCTGTTTCTCTTGTGTTGCGGCCTGTCCTTATGGAGCTGTGTTTATTTCTCCAGCAGGTGACCATGTGGCAGTCTGTAATTTATGTTCAGAAAGATTGGAAGGTCCTGCCTGCGTTGAAGCCTGCCCCAATGCAGCTCTTGTATATGAGGAAAGGTGAGGCATGAAATATGTTATTATAGGCAATGGACCGGCCTCTGTCGGTGCCATAGAAGGAATTCGCCGCTATGATTTTGACGGTGCAATAACCGTTATAGGAAAAGAAAAATTTCCTGCATTCAGTAGAGCTATGGTTCCTTATTATTTGAGTGGGCGGGTGAGTTATGAAAAGTTATCAATACGCAATTTTGATTACTATACTGAACGCGGTGTTGAATTGTGTTTAGACTGTTCTGCTGAATTGGTTGATACTCAAAAAAAAGTAGTTTTTTTGAGTAGTGGAACTGAGATATCCTACGACTCATTGCTGCTTGCTACAGGTAACCGGTCTCGACAACATAATTTTGCTAATTGTTTGCAGGATAATTATTATGATGCTTTTTCTTTAACGGACATAGAGAATCTGAGAGAAAAGATATCTGTTTCCAAAAGAGCTATAGTTCTGGGAGACGGAGTTGAGGCCCTGAGTATAGCTGAAGTTTTGTCATTAAATGGAATTGAGGTAATTGTTCTCTGTCAGGGGCATCTACTTCCTGAGCTGTTTGATAACAACTGTAGTGAGATTTTGGAAAAGAGAATGCTCGGTTTCGGCGTTACTGTTTTTTCAGATTCAACTATTAAAAAAGTTGTTAAATCTTCTGATGATAAACTTAAGGGAGTTCTTCTGGGAACAGGGCTTTTCAGAGAAGCTGATTTCATCGTGAATGCTGCACCCGGTAAACCTGTTTTAATTTCCGGGATTGATGAAATTGTGAGCTATGGAAGTGAAAACAAATTTATAATGAGCTCAGAGGACGCATCTGTTTTTTTATCAGGAAATTTGATTAACAAAAGTAGCAGTTTTTTTGCATCTTCTTATAACTATGGAGTTTGTGCCGGTCTCTCCATGGCTTCAGTAGATATGGATATCAAGAATGTATATAAGTCGCCTGTAAGATCTATTAACGTTTTCGGTATCAATATAAGTGCAGGCGGAGCCGTTGAGGTTGATTCCCCAAAAGTTGAGAAACTTGAGTATATTGATAAAGATAATTGTCTTTTCAGAAAATTATTTATAAAAAATAATGAGTTGAATGGTTATTGCATCGTTGGTGACAGGGGATTTGCAGGCCTTTACTCAGGATTGCTTCGCTCTGGTCTGAAATTTGATAGGTCTTCAGCCTTATTTTTATTGAAAGAAGGGGTCATGTCCTTTTTTGCGGAAAACAACCTTTATCCTGATCTGCTGAAAAGCTGAAGTTGTCGCAAAGTTGTCACTATTAAAATCATTCTCGACAATATAGTTATACAGGGTTACATAACTATAACTTTTGTGTCCTGCCTCGGGATGCTTATTTATATTTTATCAGATCTTATGCGGGGTTTGACCATTAAATGGTTTTGCCTATGAAAATGTTTTCTGATAGACGATGATATCTCTCAGGTTCTTTGTCCTCACTCGGGATGAATTTCCTGTGGATTTTTATTTAGCGAATGCTTTTTTGAGGGTTCGTCTGAATTTGTTTTTAGAGGATACATTATCTATAGTAGTGTTAATGTCGGAAGTTCAGAGCGTTTAATTATTAACGTTCTGGTTTTTAAAAGCTAATTATTAATTACTCTGTCTTTTTAGGAGGATGTAATGTTTTTTGATAATGTTGCCCATGCTATGGGTGCCGGTGGTCAAGGTGCTGCTCAGGGGCCTGCAGGTCAGCTTGGAGCCTTTCTGCCTCTTATCCTTATGTTTGCTATTTTTTATTTCCTGCTCATCAGACCTCAGCAGAAAAAGGCTAAACAGCATAAACAAATGCTTGCTGATCTTAAAAAGGGTGACCGCATTCTCACAGGCGGAGGAATGTACGGCAGAATTACTGCTCTTGAAGGTGATGAACTCACTGTAGAGTTGGCAGAAGGCTTCAGCGTTAAAGTTGATAGAGGTTATGTTGCCGGTCTTGCCAACCCAGTCAGGAAACAGGAAAATAAATCTAAATAGATTTATTTTGTTTCTATCGATCGAGTTAATAAGTCAGGCTGACTTATTCTTAATTAGAAATTTATTTTCATTTGGTTAAGTTTTTTTCAGCCTGAAAGGCAAGATGCTTGATCCGGTGAAGTCCGGTAAGGCACTTGCCTTTTTGTGTGTTAATAGTTCCTACTTACTGAATTCATAAGGGAGAGGAGATGAACGGGAGTCTTCGTTGGAGAATTATTCTGACTCTGGTTGTCCTGTTGCTTGGAGCGGCTTACGTTTTGCCGTCATTGCCTTCTGTTCAGAAAACAGCATTAAGCCGTTTTCTGCCTGAAGACAAAATAAGTCTTGGTCTTGACCTCAAAGGCGGAATTCATCTGACTTTGGGTGTTGACGTCAAGAAAGCCCTCGATAATACGCTTGTTCGTGTCGGTGATGATTTGAGAGCCGTGGCACGTGATGAAGGCGTTATGGTTTTAAAACCGAAAGTCCTTGGTGGTGATAAGCTCGAAGCTATTCTTCTCAAGAAAGAGCAGCAGCAGGCTTTGGAAGAAATCCTTGAAAAACAGTTCAATTATTTGAATGTTGAAAGCAAGGTGGATGCCCAGGGCGGTAAAATTAAATATGTTTTCACTCCCTCACCGGAATATAAGAAATTTTTTGCCAAGCAGACTCTTGATCAGGCTGTAAAGACCATTCGTAACCGTATTGATGAGTTCGGTGTTTCAGAACCTGACATCCGTAAACAGCAGAGCAGCAATCGTATTCTTGTGCAGCTGCCAGGCCTTAACGATCCGGAGCGGGCAATCAAAATTATCGGTAAAACAGCTCATCTCGAATTTAAAATGGTCGATGACAGTGTTGATATGGCAAAAGCTGAAAAAGGGCTCATTCCTCCGGGACGTGAGCTGACTGTTATCCGTCACAGACTTGCTGACGGCTCTTATTCTGAAAAGCCTATCGTTGTTAGATCCGAAGCCGTTTTAACCGGTGATTATATTACTGATGCGCAAACCCGTTTTGACCAGTTCAACCAGCCGTATGTTTCCATGAGTTTCAATGGGCGCGGTGGTAAAATATTTGAACGCATTACCGGGGAAAATGTTAAAAAGCGTATGGCCATCGTTCTGGATGGTAAAGTTTACTCCGCTCCTGTTATTCAGGATAGAATCAGTGGAGGAAAAGCAAGCATTACAGGTAGTTTCTCAACAGATGAGGCCCATGACCTTGCAATTGTTCTTAGAGCAGGTTCACTTCCGGCTCCTGTTAAAATCCTTGAGCAGAGAACAGTTGGACCTTCTCTCGGACAGGAGTCCATCAGTAAAGGTGTGACAGCTGCGGTTGTAGGTAGTGCTCTGGTTCTGATCTTTATGCTTGTATACTACGGTTTTGCCGGCCTTGTTGCCGATATCGTTCTGGTTATAAACGTCCTGTTAATCCTTGCCGGGCTGGCTGCCTTCGGGGCTACACTGACCCTCCCGGGACTTGCAGGTATTATTTTGACGATCGGTATGGCTGTTGATGCAAACGTTATTATTTTTGAAAGGATACGAGAAGAAATCAGACGTGGACTGACAGCCAGAGCCGCTGTCGGGGAAGGATATTCCAGAGCTACTTTGACAATTCTCGATGCCAACCTGACAACGGTTATCGCCGCTGTTATTTTGTATCAGTTCGGAACAGGTCCTGTACGAGGTTTTGCTGTGACACTTACTCTCGGTATTGTTTCTTCGATGTTCACAGCGATTTTTGTCTCCCGTATCCTGTTTGATCTGTACAACTCCAAGCGTGCAGCTGATGCACCCTTGAGCATTTAAGGAGACTGAATCATGGGATTGCATATAATCAAACCTGATACCAGAATTGATTTTATTGGTTCAAAAGGTAAGGCATTTATATTATCTGCCGTGCTTATACTGCTTGGAATCGGTTCTCTGATGATCAAGGGCGGACCAAAGTATGGTATTGACTTTGCCGGCGGTATGGTGGTGCAGGTTAAATTTGATCAGCAGGTTACTGTAAAGACACTTAAAGCGGCTTTGCAGGGTGTTGATCTTCCGGGACTGGTTGTTCAGAGTTTCGGACAGGCTGATGATAATGAAGTTTTAATTCGTACTTCTGAATCCGGAATCAGTTCCAGTGTTTTAAGAGAAAGGCTTAATTCCGCACTGAAAACTAATCTTAAAAATACCGGTTTCGATATACAGCGACTGGAAATGGTCGGTCCTAAAGTTGGTGCCGATTTGCGTACTAAGGCTATTGAAGCTCTTTATTATGCTGTTTTGCTGATCGCGATTTATATATCTGGACGATTCGAGCAACGCTGGTTTGCTGCAGCAATTATGGCTGCGGTCCTTGCCGGTGGAATTTTTGTCCTTCAATTGTTTGGTGTTCCGACTACTTATCTGATTTTTGCAGCACTGGTAATAACTCTTGGTTGTTGCTGGTATCTAAAATTGAATTATGCACTAGGGGCAATTGTTGCGTTAATACATGACGTACTCATAACCGTGGGCATATTCTCCATGCTGGATAAGGAGTTTGATCTGACAATTATTGCCGCATTGCTGACTATTATTGGTTACTCTCTTAACGATACAATTATTGTTTTTGACCGTATCCGTGAAAATATTCGCAGTAAGACAGGTGACAATTTTGCTGATTCCATCAACATCAGTATCAACCAGACTCTCAGCAGAACACTGCTGACATCAGGTACAACACTCCTGGTTGTTATAGCCCTGTTTGTTCTTGGTGGTGGAGTTATTCATGATTTTGCTCTTGCACTGCTTATAGGTATCGGTGTTGGTACTTATTCTTCCATCTTTGTTGCAAGTCCAGTCCTTATAGGATTTGGACCGGGATCAAGCGATGCTGAAATACCGGTAGAATCAGCTTAGGCTGAAATATAAAATTGATTTAAAATTAAAAGCGTGCCTCATAATGGGGCACGCTTTTTTGTATTTGTACTGAAAATATTTTTTTAAATTCTAAATATACTCTGTAATATTTATGGCTAAAAATGAAGCTTCTTAATTAAAAATCAGTTTAAATCGAATTTTTTGAACAAAACATCTTCATCAAGCTCATTTAAAATTGAAAGAAGAGCTTCAATGCTTATCGCCTGACCTTGAAATTCTACTTTAATTTCTTCATTTAAATAGAGTTTCATTTTCTCTTCAAGCAGATTTTTTAATTCTGATGGACTAAATATCAAGCCATGTTTGAGTACATATTCTCCTGCAATATCAATAGTTGTATTAAACAGTTTCAGTGTAATGTTAGAATATTCTGCTTTATGGTTGTTATTATCAGTCGCGGCTGAAATATCAGACCTGAAAGCCGCAACAGGGCTGTTTCTTCCCATACAGATTCCGGCAATTCCGGGCATGGCGGCAGCAAGGGACAGTGTTGAAAACGGGCTGACAATAATATTGGAGATATCATCTACTGGATGACCATCAATAAAGACAGTCTTTATGCGGTTATTAACGTCGCTTTCAGGAATCCCAATTTGATTTTTTAAAATATCTTCGATGCTTTTTCCTGTGTATAATGGGATAGTGACGCCTTTTGTGAAAGTAGAAGCCATTATTTTACTGAATTTTTTGTTTACAAATAATGTAATAGTATTTTTTTCTTCCATTACTAAACCTCCAGCACCTATAAGATTGTATTGCTAAAATTATATATGTCAAAAAAGATATAATTTAATTATTTTGACAACTTACTTTTAGTACGTATAATTTCTCTAAGTGTAAATTTAAAACTTCAATTATAGAATTTATCCGCGTTTGAAGTTAACTTTTAAACTGAACGGGGGATTGAATGTCAAGAATCCTAAGAATCAACACCAGAACCAAAGAATTTCGTTTTGAAGAGCCGGGTATTTATTCCGGTCTTGGCGGTCGGGCTTTAACTTCCCGCCTTGTCAACAACGAAGTTCCTGGTGATTGTCATCCTCTTTCGGCTGACAATAAACTGGTTTGGGCTACTGGTTTGCTGGCTAATTCAGGAGCTGCAAACTCAGGTCGTCTTTCATGCGGAGCCAAATCTCCACTGACAAAGGGTATCAAGGAAAGTAATTCAGGAGGACAGTTTGCTCAGGTAATGCCTAGGCTTGATCTTCTTGCAATTGTTTTTGAAGATAAACCGGAGAATGGTTCTGAATTTTCTCTTGTTGAAATTTACAGTGACAAAGTAATTTTCAAGGATGCAGCTGATATTGTGGGTAAAGACAACTATGCTGCTCATGAGGATTTAAAAAAAATTTACGGCGATAAAGCTGTTACCGCACTGGCCGGTCCTGCCGGAGAGAAGTGTCTGACTGCATCAACTATTCAATTTTCTGATCCCCATAAAAATCCAGCCCGTTCTGCCGGTCGTGGCGGTTTGGGAGCTGTTATGGGATCAAAGAAGATTAAAGCAGTTATACTCGATCCTGCTGCCAAGGGTCGTGGCAATCCTGCTGATCCTGAAAAATTTAAAGCAGCGCGTAAACGCTGGACAGAAATTTTGACTGGTCATCCCGTGACCAGTGAAGGGCTTCCTGCTTACGGTACTTCAATTCTGGTTAACATAATCAATGAAGCCGGAGCATTACCAACTAAGAATTTCAGATATGGCCGTTTTGACAAAGTGGCTGACATTTCAGGTGAAAAGATTGCTGAAGTTATTGAATCACGCAACGGTAAGACTAAAGAGGGATGTCATACCGGATGTGTAATTCAATGTTCGCAGCGTTATAACGATAAAGACGGTAACTATGTTACTTCCGGTTTTGAATATGAAACCGTCTGGGGCTTCGGAGCAAATTGTCTGGTAAGCGATATTGATGATATTGCGCTGATGGATCGTATTTGTGATGAAAAGGGCGTAGACACCATTGAAATGGGCTGCACAATAGGTGTGGCTATGGATGGCGGCATACTTCCATGGGGTGACAGCAAAGGCGCTATTGAGTTGCTCAAAAAAATAGGTTCAGATGATCCTATGGGACGCATAATTGGTAACGGTACCGATTTTGCCGGTCAGGCTTTTGGTGTGGACAGGCTGCCTACAGTGAAGGGGCAAAGTCTGCCTGCATACGATCCGCGCTCCGTTAAGGGTGTTGGTGTAACTTATGCTACAACTCCTATGGGAGGAGACCATACCGCTGGATATGCCGTTGCAACAAATATTCTGAAAGTTGGTGGTGATGTCGATCCACTAAGCAGAGAAGGGCAGATTGAATTGTCCAAGAACTTACAGATTGCCACTGCAGCGATTGATTCTTTAGGACTTTGTCTTTTCGTTGCTTTTGCTGTTCTGGATACAGAGGATGCCGTACAGTGTATTTGTGATATGGTTTCAGCCAATCATGGAATTGAGTTTACAGCCAATGACTTTATTGCTCTTGGTGTTGATACATTGAAAAACGAGCTTGAATTTAATGTTAAGGCTGGATTTACCAAAAAGGACGATCAGCTTCCAAGATTCTTTAGTAAAGAGAAGCTGGAACCTCATAACTCCGTTTGGGATTACACAGTCGAAGAATTGCAGGCTGCCAAGGTTTAGTAATTCTTACTTATAGCTAAAATAAAAAACGGGCTGAAATCTTCAGCCCGTTTTTTTGTTAAATCAATATATTAATATCAGGTTCAACCCAACATCATGTAATATCTTCTGATCATATCAGAAGGTATGGTTGAGTCCCAGTGTCCCGTAAATCTGGCAACTGTGTAGTATAAAAGCAGAATGCACAGGCATCCTATTCCTATAGTTGCATAGGGAAGTGGTTTTTTGCTTATTCTATCCACAACATTCATACAGTTGTTAACCGGACAGGTTGCTACACATTCAGTACAGCCTATGCATTCTGGGGAATTAACTATTATTTTTTTATCAACTTCAATTCCAGCAGGACAATTTTTAGTGCATTTGCCACAATGAATGCACGTGTCTTCATCTCTCTTTACTGCGACCGGAGAAAGCTTTGCTATAAGTCCTAGCAGGGCTCCATACGGACATAAAAATCTGCACCAGAAATATGGAATGATAATCCCGATTAATACAATCGCAACAATCACAAGGCCTGCCAGTAAGCCGGGATGCATGAAAAATTGAAGCATTCGTGCATCTGAAGTAATGTTGAATGATGATCTTATAAACCCATTAATTTCATTGGAATTCATTTTAATAATGACTCCAAATAGAAAGAAGGTCATTAAGACATATTTAGGAATTAAAAAGAAAATTTCCTTTTTGCCTTTTATCTGGCGTGTCAGCTTGAGTTTCTTTCCAATTCTATTGGTTATGTTGTGGATAAAGCCCACCGGGCAGAGGTGTCCGCAAAAACCTTTACGAAAAATAAGGGACATAACAAGTATGGCTATGAAAATAGTCAATCCTGCTGGATGGACTTCATCATAAACTCTGTCAGTGAACAGTCGTTTGAAACCCATAAGAGCACTTATTGGTAGAAAACCTTCTACTGCTCCCGGTTTTTTTACCAAAACATCAGTTGCCCCTGTAGCCCATAAGTAAAATTGATAGAAACGATAACCTATAAAAAGGCAAAACAAAGTCATACCGCCTTGAAGAGCGGTTCTTAATAAGCGAGGACTTATTTTCATCATTGATTTTTTAGTCGAGTTCCTTGAAATCGTTATAAACGTAATCCCTCAAAGCCTGAACCCACGGGCGTGGTGTAATGCCTGTAACTTCGGTGAATTTTTGTGTGTCCAAGACGGAGTATGGTGGTCTTGTGGCTATTGTGGGATAAGCACTGCTGGGCACAGGTTCTACTCTGCAATCAATTCCCGCGCAGTTAATGGCCTCATCAGCAAGTTCGCACCAGCTTGATTTACCGGAGTTCACGATGTGATACAGCCCGTGGCAATCGCTTTCAAGTAATTGCACAGTGTGCAAAGCAAGGTCCGGAGTATAGGTCGGAGAGCCGTTTTGATCATGCACAACGGTTAAGTTGTCACGGTCTTTGGCCAAATTAAGTATCTTGTGGACAAAATTTGTTTTATGCGGGCCGAACAGCCATGCTGTCCTGATTATGAATACTTTTTCATAACCAAGTTTGAAGATTTCTGTTTCTCCTGCAAGTTTGGTCTGCCCATAAACTGATACAGGATTTGTAGTATCATTTTCTGTATACGGATGGTCTTTAGTTCCGTCAAAAACGAAGTCTGTTGAGTAGTGAACAAAGGCTGCATTGTGAGTTTTTGCTGCTCTGGCAAGCATTACCGGCAGAGTTGTGTTTAATAGATGTGCCTGAGAAGTTTCTTCTTCAGCCTGATCCACTTTTGTGTATGCGATTGTGTTTATGATATAGTCTGGAGATTCTCTGTCTAAAAATGAGTTCAGTGATGTGTCATCCAATGGATCAAAATCGGAGCGTGAAAGTGCAATGGTTGAAACTCCTGCTTTATTTAAAGCCGTAGTAACAGATTGCCCCAGCAAACCATTTTTACCACCGAAAATTACAGCTTTTTTACCTTCAAGGTTAATCATTTTCGCTCTCCATACCATTTATCCATGAAATCCAGATAGGTTCCACTGCGAACTTTTTCCAGCC
Source organism: Maridesulfovibrio bastinii DSM 16055 (assembly GCF_000429985.1). NCBI lineage: Bacteria > Pseudomonadati > Thermodesulfobacteriota > Desulfovibrionia > Desulfovibrionales > Desulfovibrionaceae > Maridesulfovibrio > Maridesulfovibrio bastinii. The sequence goes on along the minus strand of NZ_AUCX01000008.1, from coordinate 10,899 downwards.
AATCATCGTTGGTTTGATACCATTCGATTGTTTTGGATAAGCCCTCTTCAAAACTGTATTCAGGTTTAAATCCAAGTTCTTTTGCAGCAAAATCAAAATTCATGGCATATCTGCGGTCATGACCGGGACGGTCTTTAACAAAAGTTATCAATGATTCATCTCTGCCGAGGATTTTCAAGAGTCTGCGGACGAGGTCAATGTTTGAAACTTCGCTGGCTCCACCAAAATTGTAAGCATTGCCCGGAGTTCCATTCAACAAAGTGAGTTCAACACCTGTGCAGTGGTCATCAACATAAATCCAGTCTCGAACATTCAGTCCGTCACCGTATACAGGGAGCTTTTCGTTTGAGGTTGCTTTGGTGAACATAAGAGGAATTAGTTTTTCAGGGAATTGATATGGTCCGTAGTTGTTGGAGCATCTGGTTATGCAGATGGGGAAATTATATGTTTCAAAATAGGCTCTTGCAAAAAAATCAGCGCTGGCTTTAGACGCTGAATATGGACTGTTGGGGGCTAGTGGAGTCTTTTCTGTAAAAGCAGGTTCATCCATTGAAAGTGTACCATAAACTTCATCAGTTGAAACATGGACAAATCTGGTTATTCCAGCCCTTCGAGCACATTCCATCATATTTTGGGCACCCCTGATATTTGTTGAAATAAAAGGTGATGGATCATTTATGGACCGGTCAACATGTGATTCTGCCGCAAAATTGACAACAGCTTCAATTTTGAATTCTTCCAGTGTTGAAAGGACTGTTTCCTGATCACAGATATCACCATGAACAAAATGATATCCGGGATCTTTTTCGAGATCTATCAGGTTTAACCTGTTGCCTGCGTAGGTAAGTTTATCGAGATTGATTATTGTCCAGTCTGGATGGCGCTTTTTCATAAGGAAAATAAAATTTGTCCCGATGAATCCACAACCTCCGGTAACTAATATATTCATAAATTCTCCATTCTGTAATTCTGGCTGCAACAGCAGCGGACAACATAGCCGCAACAGGTCTGTTATGCAACTTTAATGCTTATTAATGTCTGTAACAAACAGCATTACTAATGCTGGATGACAATATTAACAGATTTTAGACTGTAACATTTGATAAAAAAGATATATTTCAACTGAAAAGCTGACTCATAGCCTGATACAGTGCAATGCCTGCAGATGTTGACAGGTTGAGACTTCTTATTTTTTTATTGATAGGAATATTTATTGAAGAGGAATCATCGGTGAAAAATTCTATTGGAAGTCCGCGGGTTTCAGGACCAAAAACTATTAAGTCTCCTGCTTCAAATTTAAATTTGAAGATATTTGTTCCTCTTTTTGCACTGGTGAAGACCAATCGTCCTTCAGGACCGTTCTGTCTGAATTGTTCCCAGTTTTTCCATACGGTAAGGTTTACGTTTGGCCAGTAATCTAATCCCGCTCTTTTCAAATATTTGTCAGATAGAGAAAATCCAAGTGGTTCAATCAAATGGAGCGGTGTATCTGTACCGGCACAAAGGCGGGCTATGTTACCAGTATTAGGGGGTATTTCCGGTTCGAAAAGTACAATGCTGAATTTATTCATATCCTTCTACTCATTTATAAAAAGCAGATTGATATCAGTACTTTTCCGGCAGGGCAATCATAAAAATCCGGTACTATTTCTTAATTGAAAGGATGGAAATGAAAATTTAAATTTTTGCTTTAAAGAGATGCAGCTTAAATTTCTTTAAATGTAGTAATTATTTTAGCTGGTTGTTCTGATCATAATTTTATAGAGCAGTAGAAGGCTGTTTTTGGTTGTTCATAAAAAGGAAATCACCGAACTGTCGTGGAGGCTGCCGATAACGCTGTCTGTAAAATTATTCTTTTAGTGTCGTTTCGGTCTAACCATTTCTTCACGGGCAGCTCAGTGGATTTCCTGAGTCGGAACAGATTTTCATAGGGAAACCCTCTGTTTTAATGGCATTTGCCTTTTAATTATAATGGTGTTGGTTTCTCATTTTAAATCTGAATTCCTAATTTGTTATATTGCATCTAATGTGCCAAAAGATGTTTATTTTTTAATAAAGATGTCAAAGTGAGCTTAAAAGATTATAACCAGTTTAATTTATACATATTTAATACACGAAAAAAAATGTTGAGACTGCGCCATGCAAGAATCTTTGCTTTTGAATGAAAATTTTTAGTTTAAGACGTCAATATTGTGTCATTCAATAATGTACATTTGAATGCTGTCTGCTTAACACGCTATCTCCGATAACGTTTAACCTGAATTATTCGTGGATCGGACAATTTTTATTATCGGAAACGTCTGAAAACATTTAGCTGAACAAGCAGGATCATTCACTGCACACTCAGACGATCTTGGCGAGATCTTTCAGATGTAAAAGTCAATGCCTCCTCGGATTTTTTAAAATATTCTTCAATAAGTTATATTTATTGTAGATATATGCGTCTTAATAAGAAATGGAACACGTCTGAGCTCACAATAAGCAGTCTGTACTTGATATCATGCTCTCACTAAATTAAAATGAAGAAATTAGGCTACTACAGCTGGAGTAAAATGGTTAGGTTACGTTGTCTCCGGTTAAATGCTGACATAGGCTTTTTCCTTCTTCAGTTTTGTTCTTTTCGACCATTTCTTGGTCCATATGGCGCGAGTCCTTATGCGCTGTAAAAAATCTTTGCAATATGGAATGGAGATAACAATGAAAAAGCTTTATTTTTCACTCTCGTTGGTTGTGCTACTGCTGCTTTTTGGAGCTTGGCTGGTATCTTTTTTTCAATGGACTTCTCCTACGATCCAAAACTCAATAAATACAACTGCGTCCTCGGAAACCGTCAATAATGCGACTGGAAGCATACAAAGTGATCAGGGTCGACCCTTAAGCGTGGTTTTCAACCCGCCAGCCCCTGAGGATGCCCCGGCCAAAATTCGTGAGGAAGTCATGCTCGGCTACAAGATCATGACTGAAACTAAAAAATATGCTGGGGAATATGTCGGAGATAATCTCTCATGCACTAACTGTCATTTTGATGGAGGCCGGGCACGCGAAACTTTATCGCTGGTAGGAGTTGCCGCCAAGTATCCCGCATATCGGGGCCGCAGGGCTTACACTGCTGATCTGGGACTGCGAACACAAGGCTGCTTTGAACGCAGTATGAACGGTAAAGCTCCTGCTCTGGACAGTCAGATAATCCAGTCTCTTATGGTTTACTACCACTGGATTTCTAAAGGTATTCCCATATATGAGAATGTACCTTGGTTGGGTATAGATCATGATCTGAAACTTAAAAGGAAGCCGGACGTAATTGCAGGTAAGAAAGTATTTCAAGACGTTTGTGCGCGTTGCCATGGTAATAACGGCCACGGAACCGAAATAGCACCACCTTTGTGGGGCGAGCATTCTTTCAACGATGGAGCCGGCATGAACCGGGTGCGGACTTTCTCCGTTTTCACCTGGCGCTTTATGCCTAAATCAAGCCCGGGCCTCAGCAAAGATCAGGCTCTGGACGTAGCCGGATATGTTCATGCGCAGCCCCGGCCACATTTTGTAGCTACACATCCCAATAAGATCAAAAGGATTATACCGTTAGAGGAGGAGGGTGTACGATGAACTTTCCTCTGCTGCACATTCCTTGGTTAGGCGATGGTATGACCATCGCTCTTGACGCTGTATTGCATGTGGTCATCAGCCATGGAGTTGCTATCGGTCTGACCATTATGGTCGCACTGTTTCAAACTCTCCATGCAACAGGAAAAGGACGTTTCTGGGGCGATATTGCCCATTCCTTGCTCCTGCCGATAGTCATTATTACAACTTCTGTTGGTGCGGTAACCGGTGTAGGTATCTGGTTCATTACCGGAGCTCTTGCTCCGGGGGGCATCGGTTCCCTCATTCATTTGTTCTTCTGGCCGTGGTTTATTGAATGGCTTGCCTTCACCACCGAAGTAATCATTTTGTTAATATACTATTATAACTGGGATCGTTTAGCCGAGTCCAAACCATATACGCTGATGCTTTTAGGCTGGGGATATGTGGTTGCCGCTCTGATATCAGCCGTACTAATTTCAGGAATTCTCGGCTTTATGCTCACCCCGGACGGCTGGCCTTGGAACGGAACTTTTGTTCAGGCGTATTTTAATCCTACATTCCTACCCCAATGTATTTTACGCATCGCGGCAGGTATAGCTCTGGGAGCAATGTTTGCTATAGGCTGGCTCGGATGGCGTTATCACGGGGCTGATAAAAATCGTGGTCAAGCCTTACGCTTGTGCGGATTGGTACTGCTGATAGCAGGTATAGTTACTGGAGCAAGTGCAGTAATCTATTTTAGCCGTGTGCCGGAAACCTTTTTGACCCATTGGCGTTATGCTGTCGCAACCTCAAAGCTGGCACAGTTCACTTGGCTGTTGCCACTGGTCAACGCCGTGGCGGTACTGTTTATTGTGCTCACAGCTGTGACCGCAATGCTGCGACTGCGTAGAACAAGCATGTTTTTATTTATACCGACTATTATACTCTGTCTTGGTATGGTCACAGAATTCGAGCGCGTACGTGAATTTGTGCGCGGACCATATTTACTGCCCGGTTACATGTTTGCCAATCAGATTAAGTTGGAACAATGGGTCGCTGCACGAAAAGAAGGCCGAAGCATGTTGAAATCCATGAAGTGGATTGCAGCAAATGATGTGCAAGCCCCGGCAGCTGTTGCGGGCAAAGCTCTTTTTGATGCAAACTGCGGAGCCTGTCACACTTTGGACGGGCTGAACAGTATCAGTCAGCGGCTTCGTGGTAGAACGCTGGAAGGAGTCAATGCAATTACAGCAATTACTCAGCAACTGGCTCCGTTTATGCCGCCGTTTACAGGCACAGATCAGGAACGACTGAGCATGTCAACCTATCTCTATTACTATGCAAATAAGGATGTGGTATTGCGTCCGAGACTTATGAAGGAGGGCAAATGATGGGCCAGACTACTGATCTCTTCTTAAGTATGCCTATGCCGGATGGCTGGCTGCATTTTATACTGTTCGTTCTTTTCGGCCTACATTTGCTGTTCGTGTTGTTAATGCTTGGCACCGCGATGATGAGCCTTATTTTCTATCTGCAAAATAAGCTGTCATCGGATGGCGTAGGCCTGTCTTGGAACCGGAGTTTCATTAAGCCCCATCTTGGGCTTAAAAGTATAGCCGTAGTACTTGGAGTAGGACCACTGCTGGTAATGCAGATCATATATTCCTACGGGTTCTATACAACTACAGGACTTTATTCATACTCGTGGCTCGCCATAATTCCTCTACTCATCGTGGCGTTTCTGTTGATTGAGCTATTTGAACACCGCATGACCACAGGAACACTTCTGCCTCTGACGGCTGGAGTTCTTGGACTTGGAGCCTTGCTTACGGTCCCTGCTATCTTTACCGGAGTTATGTCTCTGATGGAACGTCCGGGAGACTGGGCCGTATTCGGAGCACATAAAATGGGCCTGAGTGAATTATATATACCACATTGGTTGTTCCGTTATCTGCACGTCTTAGGTGCGGCAATAGTTTTCGGGGCAGCCTTCCATCTTTTTGTCACCGCAAAAGGTGATCAGGATAAAAAAGTCCGGATGCGCTGCTGGATATTGGGTGGTATACTGTTTCAAGTTGTCGTGGGAGTCCCATTGCTGATTTCAGTATCAAGTATTTTTAATTGGCAGGTGCTCACAGCTGTTACCGTCGGCACAGCCGCCGCAATGATCGCCGCTTGGATGATGTTCTCCGGCTATGATAGCAAACTGGGAACAACATGCAATCTACTCTGGATTCTACCTGTAATCTTTGTGGCCATGCTGGCAGCACGGCAGTTTCTTCAGGATTCCACGATGATCGTCCAGAATAATCAGGTTATAGCTCTGCAAAGGGCGCAGGATAAAGATTTTGCGCAGTTTAAGTCTCAAGCACTTAAAATTTATCAGTCTAAGCTGAATACTATTTATGACAATGGAGCAACCATTTATGATGGAAGCTGTAGCTCTTGCCACGGCACAACTGGTCTGGGTGATGGTCCTTCTGGGCGACGCCTGCTGATTAAACCTGAAGTTCTTGCCGCGGTCCACGCGAACCGGAAATATTTACGCAAACTCGTTCTGGAGGGAGTGGAAGGAACTGGAATGCCATATTTTCGGATGTTCGACGGTAACAAGATTGATGATCTTTTAGCAGAAATGCAATCTCGTTTTGCTATCTTTAGTAAAGCATCTTCTGGACCGAAAGGAGATAAAGCTGCGGCTAAATCTATTTGGGCAAATACATGTGTCACCTGTCATGGTGAAAATGGCGCCGTCACAGAGTTTGGTTCCACGCTCCATCCTATTCCACCGGATTTGCGTTATTACTCTCTCAGCCCGGAGCGTTCCATGGAAATAATCACCAACGGCTATCCCGGTACGGTTATGCAGCCTTATCGCCAGCTACCTCTTGCTACGCGGCAAGGATTGGTTGATTTAGTTGCCAGCCTGTGCGACATGTCAGCACAGAATTAGAGTTAAATTAGACAGATACTTAAACCTGATAAAAAGCCCCTTGACCAAGTTTCGGTCAGGGGGCTTAACTTTTGTTACGCGAATAGCAGGTGGCTGTTTTAATAGGTTTTAAAAAATTAGTTGCTGCAAATATCTGCCTATCTTGGAACGAAATTAATTCCATATTCAATAGTTGCTGCAAATCATTAGTGGTATTTTTGTACGTTTTTGTTTCAGCTTAATTGAACAGTATTGGATACATTTAATCAAGCTGTTTAGTTGCATAGTTTGTTAATCCTGTATTAACCCAGAAAATTTTGTCATTCCATTTTTCCGGTAATATTTTGGTCAGTTGCACTAGAATTGCGACAAAGAGCATTGAAAAAACAAGCCGACCCCAGAAAAGACCGGAGATATGGCCACCAATCATCATTAAAAGCAATGTATCTTCGATGAGGCTGTGACAAAGGCTCATTAGAGTTAGAGAGTAGAAAACATCTTTATGACTTATTTTGCCAGATTTTACCTCGTGGATTATCATTCCTCCGCCGTATGAAAGCCCCATAGTCAAGCCCACGACGGTTAATGCTGAAGCTTTAGGTCCAATACCCATTAGTTTCAGCACGGGGCGAAGTAGAAAATCCATGGCAGTCAGAATTTTGAGTGCTGAAAGTATTCTCATTACGATCAAAAGCCCAAGAATGACGAAGTAAATTGATATTAGATTTCTGGCTTCCCCTATGGCCCATTGCAGAATTGTTTCATCAATATTGGTTTTATCAGGAGTCAGCAGAACTGTTGCGGTGTTATTAAGCACATTCAGTTCAGAAAAAATAAAATGAAGGATAAAACCAAGTGCAAACGCTCCGAATAATCTGGCTAATCCTTGAAAAATTATTCTTGGTCCGGAGCTTTGCACAACTCTTAATTCTACAGGCAAAGAGTGGGCAACCAGAATCATTGCTCCTAAAATTGTTGCCTGAGCAGAGGTCAGAGCAAGATCTTTTGACAAGGATAGAAAAACTATCAGCCCGCTGTAAATATTGTTTATAAGGGCTGTGGCCCAGATCAAGCCAGTTTCAGGGGGGAGCCCGACAGTTTTCATTATCGGACCAAGTGGAGCGGCTATATAACCTATTAACCCGAATTCCTGAAGTATCTTTACCGCAATAACAACAGGAATCATTATTTTAAAAAGCTCAAAGGATATAGTTCCGGCATTTTTGATCAGTTTGCCGGTTTCTTTAAATAATTTTTCTGTTTGTTTCATACTTCAGGTTTTATTAACTTAAAATTTTTATAAAATCTGCACGATAAAAAGCAGGGAGCGAACTGAAAGTCCGCTCCCTGTAAAAAAGTCATAAATTGAATTAAATTAATCTTCACGAAGTCCTGCTATTGCATCTTCTTCTGTGTCATATAATTTAAAAATTTTATTTAATGCGGCAATATCAATAATTTTTTTTACTCTGTCATTGATATTGAACATGGCTATGTTGCCTTTTTCTTTCATTAATCTGTTCCGCAAAGTAATAATTGTTCCAATCCCCATACTGTCCATAAAATCAACTTTGCTCATATTCAGAGCAAGGATGAAGTTTTTATTTTCCAATGTTGGAGCAATGAGCCTTTGAAATTCATGGCTGACTGAGTGATTGAGTTCCTGACAATTGATATCGACTATAGTTATTTCATCTTTCTGTCTGAAATTGAGTTCCATATTGTATCCTTGATCCTTTTAGTTAGCTTTAGCAGAACTTGGTTGTATGAATAAGTACACTTCATTGGTGGTTCCTGCAAGAGTGTCTCAGGCTGGAAAGCTTATTTTAAAAGTCGTTCCATTCTCGGAAGTTATATCCAGTTTACCGTTCAGCTGATGTACTAGGGTATCAATCAGTGTAATACCGAGAGACTGGCTTTGATCCGGGCTGAAATTTTCTGGAAGCCCGATTCCATCATCTGCAACGGTAAGTACTATTTTATCGTCTTCTTTGATGAGGATTACACTCATGTTCCCGATTCTTTTCTCCGGAAAAGCATGTTGCAGTGCGTTTGTAACCAGTTCATTAATTATAAGTCCACAGGGAACTGCCGTATCAATGGTCAATCTGATGTCACTGATATTGAGCTTCGTCGTGATTGTTTCTGAGATTGAATATGAATGGAGAAGGAAATTTACCAGAGATTGCGTATATTCATGCATATTGACTTTAGAAAGGTCCGATGACCTGTACAGTCTTTCGTGCAGAAGTGACATTGATCTGACTCTGTTTTGGCATTCTCTAAAAAGATTCTGAGTCTCCTTGTCAGATGCATAACCACTTTGGAGGTTGAGAAGGCTGGAGATAACCTGAAGGTTGTTTTTTACTCTATGGTGTATTTCCTGCAACATAACTTCCTTTTCTTTGAGGGAAGCTCTGACCAGTTTTTCAGTTTCTTTTCTCGCTCTTATTTCTTCAGAAAGAGCTTTATTCATCAGCTGCAGCTGTGTTGTCCGCTGATTTAGTTCTTCCGTTCTTTTGTTGATGCGCAGTTCAAGCTCTTTTCTGTAACTTTCATTTTCAACCAGAAGCCTGACTCTGTTTAAAGCTCTGTTGATAGCATCATTTAAATTTTTAAGATCTAAAATCGGCTTTGAAATATAGTCCCATGCTCCGAGCCTGATTGTTGCAATTACGTCATCAAAAGATCCGGTCCCAGAAACAACAATAACCGGTGTCTGTGGGGATTCTTTAGCTATTCTTTTCAAAACTGTCAGGCCGTCGACTTCGGGCATTCTCAAATCTAGAAGAATCACATCCGGTTTTTCTTCTTGAAAAACACTCAATCCTTCTTCTCCGTTTACAGCCTGTATTGTGAGATAACCGCAATCCTCAAGAAAGTGTGCTATAGACATGCGAACACTTTCATCATCATCAATTGTAAGTATTTTAATTTGTTCAGGCATTTGTCAGAGCTGTCCTTTCAGTCAGAATCTTCACCGCGTAAAAAAATGGGTAAGTGGCTGTGATGTTATCAATTGCCAAGCTATAATGTTTTGTTTAACAGTAACCCTAAAATTAGCATATAAAAAAATTTATTACCATATTGTTGTTAATTAGTTTTTCCTGTTAATGTTTATCTCAGTATATAAGGCGGAGTTTGAGGAGTGCATGTTGAGTAAAATAAGGGTAATGCTTGTCTCCATCCCGGGTAAAGCCCGGCAGGCATACACCGAGTTATTGAACAACATCGGTGTAGATTATGATGTTGTTGATAATTTCAGTCATATTAAAAGGGATTACAATCAGGTTAAGTATAATGGCTTTTTGATCGATGTGGCTACAATTGTCCGTTCCGGGTCGCGTGAAAAGGTTGAAGCCAATCATCTGATAGAACGGTTTCCAGTTTTAAGGGTTAATTATCATTCTTCAGGAGGTTCAATTAAGGGACTTCCTTTTGGTAAATTCTCAGGAGACGGGATGACCGTTGAAGAATTTATCAATACAGAATGTAATTCCTTTCCTTCACGTTCACTTCGCGGCAGCAAACGGATATCTAAAAAATTAAATATACTTCTTTTACGAAGCGAGTCGCAGCCTCGTGGAACCGGTGAGAAATCCATAACTACAGACCTTTCAGCTGACAGTGCATTCTTATATTCAACCTCTCCATGGGAAGAAGGTGAAAAAGTCTGGTTAATTGTTAAAGAACTATCTGACCATACTCCTATAGAAAGTATTATTCAGAGAGTTGTGCCATGGGGTGTTAAAAATCAGTTTCCTGGTATTGCGGTAAGATTTTTAAAAATGAGTTCAAAGCAATCAGAAGAATTTGTAATGATGTTTTAGGGCGGATTATATGAGTGAGAAAAAAGATAATAAAAAATTTGAAGGGACTTTGGAGTGTATGGCGCGCGGGATACTGGTAGGAGGCTCGCTTGGAGCTATTGCCGGTTGGTTTTTTATGGATTTTCAACGTGCCCTCGGGCTTGGGATGCTGGTCGGTTGTCTGGCTGGAGTCACAATGAGAAATGTTCGAGAAAAGAAAGAAGAAGATTAAAAATGCAAACAAAAAACCCCGAATAAATTCGGGGTTTCAGATTGATGACAAAGTCCTCGCCTTTTGGCGGGGACTTTTTTATATTATTTGCATGTTAAAAAAATCTGATCAAAAGCAAGTCACTGTTGAGCTAGTAACAATTGAAGAGCTGGTTCCTGAAAACCATTTACTTCGAAAAATAAATAAGTTTATCGACTTTTCATTTATTCGAGAGAAGACCAAGCATCTTTACTGTGAGAACAATGGTCGTCCAGCAATTGATCCAGTTGTTCTTTTTAAGATGTTATTTATTGGGTATATATTTGGAATTCGCAGTGAGAGGCGTCTTGTCAAAGAAATACAAGTCAATATGGCTTATC
>NZ_AUCX01000007.1 GCF_000429985.1 Maridesulfovibrio bastinii DSM 16055 | reverse complement strand
CCCCAAAAGGCAATTGCTGCACTTGCTCGAAAACTTGCTGCTTTACTTTGGAAACTCAGTATTCCAACTAAGGCAGTATAACGGATCGCGAGGGGCTTTTGGTTGCTTTGACAACGAAATAAAAATGGCGATCCTAAATTGATTTGGTACCGAATCGGTACTTGGTGCCGCTGAGCACGAATAAGAAAAGGAATATCAATTAATTGCACCGCAAGGTGAGGGATGAATGCGGCCTACGAAAATATAAAATCAGAATTAGCGGGGTGCTTGACAACGTGCCGCATAAGAAAGCAGGATGAAGCGTATAAACTTCATCCTGCCGTTAATTCTTTTAGTCTGACTGCTTATCAGCCTTTTTTCAGCATAGCTATCAAATCCTGCAACTCAGCAGAAAGTCTGGTCAAATCCTGAACAGCATTCCTTGATTCATCCATTGCTCCGGCTGTTTCAGCTGCAATTCTGTTCACTTCTTCAGTTCCTCTGTTGATCTGCTCACTGGCAGCAGACTGCTCCTCACTGGCCGTTGCTATAGCTCTGACCTGATCGGCAGTATCTTCAACAATCGTGACAATAGTATTCAGACTATCCCCGGCCTGCCCGGCGTATTCAGTACTTTTTTCAACCATATCCGCAGCATTCCTCATTTCATCCATATTCTTTTTTGTTTCAGCCTGGATATCATGAACTGCGTCTTCCACCTCATCAGTGGCCTGCATGGTCTTCTCCGCAAGTTTACGGACTTCATCAGCGACAACAGCGAAACCTCTGCCAGCATCACCTGCCCTTGCGGCCTCAATTGCAGCATTCAGGGCCAGAAGATTGGTCTGATCAGCAATATCAGTAATGACTGTAATAATCTGATTGATTCCGTCAGCTTTGCTGCCAAGCTCGGTCAATCCATTAACCATTTTTTCAGATGCGGTATTAACGTGGTTGATGGAATTAACAACATCAGAAACTATCTTGCCGCCCTCTTCTGCATTATGTTTTGCATCCATGGCACTCTCAGCAGCCCTTGAAGCATTTCTGGCAACTTCAAGAACAGAAGCGTTCATCTGCTCCATGGCTGTAGCTGATTCTGTTGTGCGAGCACGCTGCACATCTGAACCGTTATGGGCCTCAAGAATAAGCTCCGATAATTTTTCCGAGGCTGAAATAACGTTGGTGACAATCTCATCGAGCTGCGAGGCCGCATGCAACATACCTTCAGACCGAGCTCTTTCAGAAGCTTCACGGGCTTCGCGGGCATCTTCAAGTGCTCTGTTGGCAGCGATGGTCTGCTCTTCAGCTTCTTTAGTTTTTTCGTCTGCCGTGGAGATGGATTCAACAAGGCTGCCGATCATCTGATTGAGGGCAACATTGAGTTCTTCAAGCTCGCCAATGAACTGCTTTTCATCCGGCCTTGAATCAAAATCACCGTCAGCAATATTTCTGGCAAACTCAACCATGGCTCCGATAGGCTTGGACACCTTGCGGGCAATGACAAGAACCGTTCCTATAACTAACAGGATGGCTATAACAGAAACTATGGAACTTAATTTTAAGACGCTGATTGAATCGGCATAAATGGTGGAAGTGGGAATTGCCACCCCAAAAACCCATGGTGTGGTTGTTCCACTGATCTCAATAGGCTCGAAAAGAATAAAATATTCCCGGCCGTCTTTAGGCAGAACCATATCTTCATGAAAGACCTTCCCGGCTGCCATTGCTTCTTTAATTCTGCTGCGCTCACTTTCAGGAAATGCCTCAAGGATATTTTTACCGCGCATTTCCGCATCAGGGTAAGCCACACAATACCCGTCATGAGAGGCAAGAAAGGCATAACCGCTACCCATCGGTTTGATATTTTTAACCATGTCCTGAAATGATCCGATTGCGAAATCAATTCCAACAATTCCAAGAAACTGGCCTTTTTTGATAATCGGAACACTGACAGTGGCAAAAACATCCTTTACAACATCAGAGTAGTAAGGTTCTGTCAAAACAGGCTTTCCGGTATCACGGGGAATTTTATACCACGATCTGGTTACTCCGGGATTGCGGCGATGCATATCCACAACCTTGAATTCACCATTTTCACGCCAGAAATAAGGCCCGTATTCACCATTTGGTCCATACCAGTCCCGCTGCCCTTTCATCTCGGCATCACGGCCGTCAAATTCATTCGGCTTGATCACAACCTGTATTCCGTAGAACATGGGATCTGATTCAATTATCTTTTTAATGACTTCATCAGCTATATCCCTGTCAGCAGAATCCTTATGCTCTGTAAAAGCCATAAAAGAAGCTGCACCGGCCCATGATGCTTCCAAGGCCTTTTCAATATTCAACCTTATCTTGTTGCCATACCTTCCGGCCATTTCTTCGGCGTAGTGTATAGCCTGCTCTTTTGAAGTTTCGCGGGTTTTACCAGCCATAATAACCGTAAAAACAACAAATATTAAAATCATCAAAACGCTTATTCCAAGCGCTATTCTAGTACCGATACTCATCTTTCTAAACATACTACCCCCAACAGAACCACCATTTTCTAAATTGAAACCCCGAAGTGAATATTTTTATTCACTAATAGAATAAAGTCTTATCAGTATATATTGAGTTTAAAGACTTATGGATCCACTATCGGATTCATTTTTACACACATTCATTAAAATGCGGAAAACTAAACCCGTAGAAACACACTGCCATCCAAGAGTACAGAATTGTTGTTTTTTTGGATTGCGTGCTTTTAGCATAATTTTTTTACACTTTTTTTGCTCATTTCGAAAGCAGAACCTATATAAATACAAAATTTGGCTAATATTAAATTTCTTTCAACTGATACACTTGTCATTGCCGTCTGAGTTCTTATTCTTGTATCAATTTGTAAATTTTATCGTTTTACCCCGAATGTATATCAGGCAGATTGATCATGCTTAGCTGGAAATCAGATGGGAAAATAGTTTCAATCGAGCGTGGAGATATCACGGTTCAAAAAGTGGATGCCATTGTCAACGCAGCCAATCCGAGACTCGCCGGAGGCGGCGGTGTAGACGGGGCGATACATAGAGCGGCAGGACCGCAGCTTCCGCAGGCATGTAGAAAAATAATTAAGGCTTCAGGCTATCTGCCTACCGGAGAAGCTGTGACAACTTCCGGCTTCAACCTGAACGCAGCTTATATCATCCATACAGTCGGTCCGGTGTGGCATGGTGGTCACAACAATGAGCCTGAGCTTTTAAAGTCAAGCTACACCAGCTCTCTGAGGGAAGCTGCTGAAAAAGAATGCTCAACAATTGCTTTTCCGGCAATCAGTTGCGGAGTTTACGGATTTCCTACTGAACTGGCTGTGCCCATAGCTCTTGATGCTTTGTTTAAGATGCCCAAGCCTCTTAAACACTGCAAAATGATTATCCACGGTAACAATGATTATGAACTGTGGACTTCTCTGGCATGCCGAATACTGGGTAAACCTGAAATGGAATAAAATGGTCCTCGAATTGGGGACAAATGATAAGGAGATAACAAGTGATTGAACTCAGGGGAACAACTATCCTCGCAGTAAAGGATGAAAACGGATCGGCAATGGCTGGAGACGGACAGGTCACTCTCGGACAGTCTCTGGTTATGAAACATTCGGCTGTAAAAGTGCGCACCCTTTACAACGGGAAAGTAATGGGCGGCTTTGCCGGAGCCACCGCAGATGCCTTTAATCTTTTCGAAAAATTTGAAAAAAAGCTTGAAAGCTACTCAGGTAATCTGGTCCGCAGCGCTGTTGAAATGGCAAAAGACTGGCGTACCGACAAATACCTGCGCAAGCTCGAAGCAATGCTGCTGGTTGCTGATGCCGAACACATTCTGATCATCAGCGGTAACGGTGATGTTATCGAACCAGATGACGGTCTTGCTGCCATTGGTTCCGGTGGAGCTTACGCATTGTCAGCAGCAAGAGCTTTATCCCGCCACACCGATATGCCGGCCCCGGAAATTGCCCGCAAGGCCATGGATATCGCCTCGGAAATATGTGTATTCACAAACGACCACATCATATTGAAAACAATAGAAAAATAAAGGTTTGAAATGAGTAATCTCACCCCAAGGGAAATAGTATCCGAACTGGACAGATACATAATCGGTCAGGACGAAGCCAAAAGAATGGTAGCTATAGCAATGCGCAACCGCTGGCGCAGACAGCAGCTCACTCCTGAGTTGCGGGATGAAATAGCTCCTAAAAATATTATCATGATGGGACCTACCGGCGTTGGTAAAACTGAAATTGCCCGCAGGCTGGCTAAACTGGCAGGATGTCCTTTCTTCAAAGTTGAAGCCACTAAATTTACAGAAGTGGGTTATGTTGGACGTGATGTAGAATCAATGATCCGCGACCTTATGGAAATAGGCATAAACCTTGTCCGGGGAGAGGAAACTGAAAAAGTTCGCGTGCGTGCTGAAAAGCATGCCGAAGACCACCTTCTGGATCTGCTGCTCCCCAACAGTAGAAAAGAAAGCAGTAACGGAATGGGATTTTTCTCCAATAAATCGGATGAAAACAAGCCCGAAACAATTTCCGAATCAGACAGTTCTACCCGTGAAAAATTCCGCAAAATGTGGCGTGAAGGCAAGCTGGATGAACGCGAAGTCGAGCTGGACGTAACTGTTCAGGGTGGACCTCAGGTGGAAATGATGGCCATGCCCGGAATGGAAGATATGGGATTGCAGGTTTCCGATATGCTTGGAAGGATGTTCCCCAATAAAAAGAAAACCCGCAAAGTAAAAGTCCGTGAAGCTTACGAGCTGCTTATTCAGGAAGAGTCAGAAAAACTGATCGACATGGATAAAGTAACTGAAATAGCTAAAGAACGGGTTGAACAGACCGGCATCATATTCCTTGATGAGGTTGATAAAATTGCTGAAAGGCATGAAGGCGGCGGTGGTACTGACGTATCAAGAGAAGGAGTACAGCGCGACCTCCTGCCTATTGTTGAGGGCTGTGTGGTCAACACTAAATACGGAATGATTAAAACAGATCATATCCTGTTTATATCTGCAGGTGCATTTCATTATTCCAAGCCTTCAGACCTTATCCCTGAACTTCAGGGACGCTTTCCACTGAGAGTTGAGTTGAACGCTCTTGGTAAAAATGAATTCTACAGAATCCTCACTGAACCCCGCAATGCTCTGACTGTCCAGTATAAAGCCCTGATGGAAACAGAAGGAATAGAACTGGACTACAGTAAGGA
This sequence comes from Maridesulfovibrio bastinii DSM 16055, assembly GCF_000429985.1. Taxonomy (NCBI): domain Bacteria; kingdom Pseudomonadati; phylum Thermodesulfobacteriota; class Desulfovibrionia; order Desulfovibrionales; family Desulfovibrionaceae; genus Maridesulfovibrio; species Maridesulfovibrio bastinii. The sequence continues at coordinate 236,876 of NZ_AUCX01000007.1, read as the reverse complement.
AGCTCTCGAAGAAATCTCCTCTACAGCTCAAAAAATAAACGAGCAGACCGAGAACATCGGAGCAAGAAGACTTTACACTATAATGGAAAGAATACTCTCAGAGCTCTCTTTCGAAGCTCCGGATACTCCTAACGGCCGAGTTCTTATAGACCGCAACTATGTTCAGGACAGCCTTAAGGATGTTGTAGAAGACAGAGATCTGTCCAGATACATACTGTAACCTTTTTTATATCAATTATTAAGCGGGATTAAGCCTTTTAAGCAGGCTTAGTCCCGCTTTTTTAATCGACAAAATATACTAAATCAGACTAAATTGAAATTAATGGGAAACAGTAGTGCGAATATGATTTTTATCTTTTCAAATTGTCGCTTCCCTTCTTTTATGCTAATATGACCATCTAATTAGATGCCTCGGGGAACCCTGAATATAAGAAAAAGAATACTTAAAAATCAAAGTGATATATTAATGATTCATAAGAATGACCACATGGAAAATAATGAAGCTGCGCCTATTATAAGAGGTGCTTTTTCCACGCGTGTTGTTTCTTACATCGGTACTGGAACCACCAAAAAAAAAGCCATCCAGACTTTTCTTTACTATGGAGAAGAGAATGAGGATGGAGACATCTCACTGCGCCCTCTGAATGCCCAGAAAGTCCCTCAGGGAGATGAACAGATTGTCAGCAAAGACGAACTGCTCGACTCCTTTTCACCGGAACTGGAGCTCTATACAAACGAAGTTTTCCCCGCCATGAAGAAGCTGGGAAAAATCCTTGCTAAGGCTGACCGTCAGAGGCAGCTCGGGAATACATTCACAGCGGAAATGGAGTACGACAGAGCTCTTGATATTGATGAATGTAACATCCGCGCTAATTTTGGAATAGGCCTGTGCTACCTTAAAAGGCAGGATTACGATAAGGCGCAGGATATATTTAAAAGAATAGTCGGCCTCAATGCTGCTTTCCAGAAAAAGCACAAGCACCTTTTCAACGAATTCGGAATAAGTCTCAGAAAATCAGGTATGTACAGCGAAGCTGTGGAATATTACGAACGCGCGCTGGAATTTACAGATTCCGATGAAAACCTGTATTTCAACCTTGCAAGAGCACATGCGGAAAACGGAAACTACAAGAACGCCTTAACGTTTGTCCGCAAAAGTCTCATTCTTGATCCTGACCACGAATCTTCACTCAAGTTGGAAAAATTCCTCAACTACAAAATAAAATCTTCAAAAAAGTCTTAATTTCCCATTTATTACCACGAAATAAGCTCTCCGTTTATTTATTTTAACTCTTGTTTAGATTTCATCGGCATGCCCTTTGCTTATCTTAGTATATCTTAACAGAACCGGATTTTTTTTCCGGGTTACGGCATACAGCCCGTTCATGAGTCAGATGACCGGGATTAATAACAAGGAGTTCAAGGATGGCTTTCGGATCTATGTACGTCGGGGCCTCCGGTATTACGGCCCACAGCAATCGAATGCAGCAGATCAGCAGTAATATTGCAAACATAAATACTGTTGCCTATAAATCTGGATATGCTTTTTTCGAAACCTTAAGCAGCAAAGCCGCGCCGGGTACTACTGCCGGAGTTGTTGCCGGCGGTGACAATCACGGATCGGCCCAGATAGGTAACGGTGTCAGACTTGCCAATACTAGAACTGATTTTGCTGAAGGTTCTTTTGATCCGTCCACGGAAAGTACAGATATAGCCATCGGTGGAAAGGGTTTTTTCGGAGTAAGAAACGCTGATACCGGTGAGCGTGTCTACACCCGTGACGGACACTTCCGTTTCGATAAAAACGGTATCTTAAAAGATAACCACGGCAACGCTCTTCAGGGATATCCCATAGACGAGCACGGGGTTATCTCGGCATCATCAACAGATATTGCTTTGCCCATCAAGCAGGAACTAGATGCTAACGGCAATATGATTGATGTAATTAAGTCCGATCCCAAGGCAACAACTGAAGTCTCAATGATTTCAAATCTTGATTCAGCTGACATTGATCAGACCACAGACAGCTCTAATCCGTTTTTCGCTTTAATGAAAAACTGGGACGGAACATCACAGCCTCCTCTTGATGCGGAAAAATATTCCTACAATTCTTCAATCAAAGTATGGGATAAAAACGGTAATGCCCAGGATCTGATAATATATTTTGATAAAGTAACACCTTCAGACGGTGATACTTCCGACCGCAAATACTGGGAATTTGTCGTGGGAGTCGATCCTTCAAGCGATGCAGCCGCACAGACAGCAGGCACATCCTCAGCCGGTCTTCTTATGACCGGAACCCTGACTTTTTCAGGTGACGGAGATTTGCAGAGCATGAGTGCCTATACCCTTTCGAGTAATTCTTCAGGAGATGCTAAAGATCTCTCCAATTGGGAGCTGGCTGATATAAATGAGGATGGAATGCCTCAATTTTCAGCTGTATTTGCTGATCCTGACGGCGGAACTCCCAGCGAACAGGACATCGCTCTTAATCTGGGTATAAAGGCCGGTGACGGACAATGGAATTTATCAGGGACCACCGCGGCTGATGTCGGGAGCAATGCTTCCAACCTTGCCCGCATGGCCGATGGCAAAATTCAGGGATTAAGCACAACGGACTACTGGGGATCATCAACAACCATAAACAGGTCTCAAGACGGTTTTGGTGAAGGGTATCTTCAAAACATTGAAGTTGATAAAGACGGAGTGCTGAGAGGACTTTTCTCAAACGGTCTTTCAGTGGATTACTATAAAATCAACCTTTATAATTTTACCAATGAATATGGGCTGCGACGAGAAGGTTCAAATTACTTTTCCGAAACAAATGAATCCGGTGCAGCCATTGAAGGAGTCCCTCAGGAAGACGGAATGGGATCAACCGTTACCAACAATCTGGAAACTTCAAACGTTGATCTTGCCTCAGAATTTGCAAATATGATTCTGACCCAGAGAGGATTTCAGGCAAACTCAAAAGTTATTACCACCTCGGATGCGGTCATCAACAATCTGCTCGGAGTTAAAAAGTAAAAAAGGCCGGGATTTCATTCCCGGCCTTTCTCATGATCTATAACTGAATAAAAATTAATCTTTTAATTTTTCAGCAAGCATACGGAGATGTCCGCGCTCTTCTTCAATACAGGCTTCAACGATTCTGCGATCATCATCAGGGACCATTGTCTTAAGTTCGCTGAAAAGAAGAATGGTGTCTTTTTCAAAACGCATTGCAGTTCTCACAGCATCATCAAAACTGAAATCACCTGAATTAAAAGCTTCGGTATAATCAAAATTGAAAACATCATGGGAATCAATGAGAGCAAGCACGTAGCGGGTATATTCCTCAAAATCACTTCCAGGAGGAAGCTCGGTGTTACCCATACGATCTCTTAATTCCCTGAAAAAGACTTCATGTTTTGACTCTTCCTGAGCAAAAAATTCGAAAAATTCTCTGGCATCCGGATTTTCGGCAGCATCCGCAGCAAGAAGATAAAAAGCCTGCCCTTTCTGTTCTATGCGCATAGCCAGTTCCGCAACATCATTAGCTTTAAAAAAATAAGCCATCAGGCCTCCTGTAAAAATTCTTTTTTCATGAAAAAAATGATCACCTAAAGAGAAGTTTGATTCTCTTTTACAACTAATACCTTCAACGCGGATTTTAAGCTTGAAGAAATAATAATCAGAGCTGAAAATTTAGCAACTCCAATCATAACAGCTGAAAACAAATAATATAACACAACTGCTGCGGGACAATTGTTCCCAACTTATCCTCACAATATCAATTATGATATACTTTATAAATACTTCATCCAGACATCTCCGGTGGAAGTATTGAAAACAATCTTCCGCCCGGAAGAGCCCAGCACATCCTCACGCACAGGCACCAGACCGTATTCTTTTAAAACAGCTCGCGCCGACTGGACATTTTTCAAACCAACATCCAGCATTTCGTTGATACCGGCATTTTCACCGGAGCACATGGTGTTAGCACCACCAAAAAGTTTAACATCCAGTTCATATACCGGGACTTTGAAATACTTAAACCTTGCAAGCAGCGAATGGATTGCAACATCAGCAAAGTTGCATGGAAAATCAGTACGCCCGGACATCCCCGCATCCGGCAGCATAGCGTGAAACATGCCTGCATAATTTGATGCGGCATGATAAAAAGTTACTGAAACACAACTCCCGAGCACTGTGTTGATTAACATTTTTCTGCATGTAAATATACACTCCCCTATGCTCAGATGTTCATTTTGAAGCTTATCTTTAATCTCAGGATTCATAAATTTTATTTAATTATTGCGAATCGTTTATTACCATGTTTATATAATTTAAGGATAATTCTAACTGTAGTTTAGTTTTAATATCGAAGCTGCCATCTAATATATTTTAAAGTTGTAAAAAAAAGCTTAACCTCTAACCGGAATAGAAATTTTTACAAAAACTAACACGACAAAGTTGAATCTGTATTTTATTTTTGTCATTTAAAGTATATATCCTTTTCTATCCAAACATTAAGCATAGGAATTGAAGATGACGACACAAAGCAACATCCATCACGATGAGGACAGTCTCCAGCCGTTTGTAGAACAGTCTCTCGACAGACTCGATCAAATCGAAAAAGACCTTATGAGGCTGGAAAAGACTGAATATCTGGACCCTGAATCCATTACCAGAATTTATTCTACCATTCTCGCGATAAAAGAAAGTGCAAATCTTAACGCTGTTGATAATATAACAAAAGTTGCTGGCGGCATTGCCGAAGTAATGGACAAACTTTTCAAGAAAGAAATTGTCCTGAACTCAACAAGCATCAATATTCTTATAGATGCTTTTGACAATCTGACTGAGATAATAGGTAATGCAAGCCACAGTAAAAGTTTTGATATAGAACCGCTGATCTCTCCACTGCATGAACTGGCTTCCGGTTCGTTACCTGAAACTGCTGCTCCCGTTGAAAAGGAAACAGTAAAGGAAGAGCCTGTTTCAACAGCTGAAGTTAAAGCTGAATATTCAGCACCCAAGACTATAAAGAAATCAGCCTCAGCTTCAAGCTTTAAAAAAAGATACGGCATTACAAAAGAGATCGACCTCTACTCCAATTCAAACCCCATCGGGGTTTCCAAAGCGGTTTCCCTTGCAATGGAGCGGATGTCCACATGCTGCAATGCGTTCGAAGAAAACAATATTGATTCTTTGAAATTCGGTCTGGCCAAGCGGCATGACGTGAATGAAAACCAGATAGTTATCGCCACCGCATCAATTGAAATTCTTGATCTGCTGCTCAGAATTTCAGTAACCCCGGGGCGTGACCATATTTTAAGCTACAGTAACGGTCTCCCGGAATATAGTTCGGTTGCGGCTTTATGCGGAGTGGAACTGCTGCGCCTGCGCCGGGGCAGAAATTTTATGCCACCACTGGATCAGCTGGTTGCTCAGGCAAATGATAATACTGCCGCAGTGCTAATAACCAACCCGGATATCCCTTCGGGGTATGGCATAGCCGGAGAAGAAATTGCCACAATGGTCAACCTTCTTCCTGACAGGACTCTGCTTATCGTTGACGAAAGAAGTGTTGAATTTTCATGGCCTGAAGATGATTATACTGCCCTGCACTATCTGAACAAAGCTCCGAATCTTATTGTGCTGAGAAGCTTCTCATGGTCATTCGGACTCCGTGGCCTGCGGCTCGGATATGGAATTATGAACAGTAGTCTCGCCAGAAAGCTGGAAGATTCAAGACTTCCGATTCCTATCAGCCCTGTAAATGTTGGAGCCGGACTTGCTGCTTTGAATCATTCCGAATTTTATTATTCAACAATAGCCCTTATCATTAAGGGACGTGAAAGAATGGAAAAAGGACTACAGGATGCCGGTTGCACCGTATATCCGGGACAAAGCAACTTTGTAATGTTCAGTGTGCCGGTTGCTGCCAATACTTTCTATGAAGAAATGCTGGCTAGAGGTCTGCATGTTAGAAAGCTTGATGAGTTCGGACTGCCTGACCTTATGACGGCCTCAATCGGAAATAATTCACGCAACAGAACTTTTCTGGCTGCGGTAAATGATATTCTGGAATAATAACTTTATGAAATTTATCAGACTGCTTTTAATTGCTGTTACTGTCTCCTTTCTGGCCGGATGTTCAACTCACGGTCCTAAGCCTTCGGAAATAAACTCCCTTTGCAGAGCCGAAGCTGAAAGTGGCAGCTGTCTGGCTCAGGAAAAAATATGTTCTGATTACAACTCGGTCTTGCGCAGTACATTCGCATCGGCTAGTGATTGCAGAAAAGCCTGTGAAAATGTTGGAAACAATTTTTCCGGGAGTATGAACGCCCAAGGCTGTGATCGACTCTTTGACAATATATCCGGACTGTGCAGCGAATTTTGTGACAGCAATTACAAATAGATGCAGGTCTTTAGCATACCTCGGGTTGATAAAAATGAACCTGACCACCATCTTCAGGCGGTCAGGTTCTTAAATTACGACAGTCTTCTGTAATTACATAATCTAAAAGGGAGCGTAGCAGATGCTCAAAAAATTTTCAGTAGGCCAGAAAATATTCAGTGCCTTTATTCTGGTTTTTTTAATATTCGGTGCTGTGGGTCTGGAATCTTTCACGGCCTTAAGAACTTCTTCAAAAGGTTTTGAAGATTACAGAAATTTCGCCATAGAATCCATATATGTATCTAATATTCAGGCTGAGCTGCTCAAAACCCAGACCACGGTCAAAGACTTTATTATAACAGGCGACAGCCAGTATCAGAGGCAGTACAGACGGAGCATGGATAATCTGGTTGCGACCATAGGTGAAGCAACCAAAACAATTTCTTCACCGGAACGGCTATCACTGGTGAATGACATAAAGCTTAGTCTTCATAAATATGAATCCCTGTTTCAGGATCTTTCCACAATTCAAAAGCAATTCAATGAAATCAGCGAACTTGTTATCGAGCAAGGCGAAATTATGTCGCACGAGCTTGAATCCCTGACAAACAAGGGAAGACTTTCATCGAATAAAGACTTTATCACACTCGTTGCCAAGGCTATGGACAGCCTTTATACAGCCCGTCTCAATGCCGCTAAATTTTATCGCAGCAACAACGAGTCACAGCTTTCTATTGTTTCCGACAATCTGGAAAACCTTTCAAAAATAACTGAAAAAATGCACAGCGGTGCCAGTGAAAAACTTTTGGATGCTCTTACCCAGATAAGCGATGCTTTAAACGAGTACCAGAAAACATTCAAAAAATCTGCTCAGCTTATAACAAAGCGTAATAAGGATATTAAAACAAATATTGCTAGCCTTGAGCCATACATGCTTGAGTCCGCCTCAAAAGCGCTGACTTCAATAACCAGAGATCAGAAAGAGCTTGGCCCGGCACTTCAGGATAACAACAGCAGAGCAATAATAAATGTCTGTATCACAGCCTTTATCGCCTTACTGCTGGGACTTGCCTCTGTTTTCATCATCGGCAGGGATATCACCCGCCCGTTGCAGAATATGGTTAATGTCCTCAATAAAATAGCAACCGGCGATCTCTCGGTTTCCATAGAGAACGATGGCAGAAAAGATGAACTCGGAGCTTTGGCGGATTCATTCACCATCATGATAAATTCTCTTAAAAAAATGGCCGTCAACATGGATAGAATTGCCGACTCCGACCTGACGGTGGACGTGGCCATCAGATCGGAGAATGATTCAGTTGGCAAAGCCATGAATAAGATGATCGAGAACCTTAAGTCAGTGCATATAAGGCTCCACGAAGCAATACAGACCCTCTCCTCTTCAATCAGCCAGATTTCCGCGGCAACAACGGAACTGACGGCCAGTTCTGCGGAAACAGCAAGTGCTGTGGCTGAGACCAATGCTACAGTTGAAGAAGTTAAACAGACTGCCCATCTTTCCAATGAAAAATCACGTCAGGTTGCCGATGTGGCTAAAAGTGCAGTCAAAACTTCTCAGGAAGGACAGAGGGCCACACAGGCGGCAGCCGCTGGCATGAAAGACATACGCAAGCAGATGGATACAATAGCCCAGAGCATAGTGCAGCTTTCTGAACAGTCACAGCATATCGGTGACATTGTTTATGTTGTGAACGACCTTGCGGACCAATCCAATATTCTCGCAGTGAATGCTTCTATTGAAGCTTCAAAAGCAGGAGAAGAAGGCAAAGGGTTCACAGTGGTAGCCAGAGAAATTAGAAACCTTGCAGACCAGTCCAAACAGTCTGTGGCACAGATACAATCCATTCTGGCAGACATTCAGAAAGCAACAAGTACTGCGGTGATGATAACCGAAGAAGGCGGCAAAGCCGTTGAGTCCGGTGCTCAGAAGTCCAGTATTGCCGGAGAATCCATAATCAAGCTCAGCGCAGTTGTTACCCAGTCCGCACAATCATCAACTCAGATTGTAGCTTCAAGTCAGGAACAACTTGCAGGTCTTGATCAGGTTGCGGTTGCCCTTGGCAGCATCAAGCAGGCAGGAGAACAGAATCTGGAAAGTTCACGCCAGCTTGAAGAAGCCATCAGGGAGCTGGATAATCAGGCAAAATCCCTTAACTCCATGATGGACAACTTTAAAATTTAGTTAAGATGGTAACTTGGTTCTGCAAAAAGCGGGGTATGGGAAATAATGCCCTGTTTTTTGCAGAACATTTTTTATCCATTAAATTATTTAAAACACAAATTAAGACCAGCCATTTCACAAATACATTCCTGTATCCCGCCTATATTTTGCGAAACGCAAAAGAATCCCCTCATTCCCCGTCTGTATAAATTGATCACCAGAGTAAAGAACTTGATTGCGGATTACCTAACTGATAAACGAAAGCGGTTAAAACAAGCGGTTGGTTACATAAATTTAAATATTCAAAAATCACATAACATAGAGATAATATATGACTTCTTCCAGAGAATCCACAGCATACCTGACTGTAAGCTGTCTCGATAAACCGGGTATTGTTGCAGCAGTTTCAGGATTTCTTTATTCTAAAAACGCCAACATTATCCATTCGGACCAGCATTCCAGTGACCCTGTTGGCGGGCATTTCTTCCTGCGTATGCGCTTTCACATGCCTGAACTGGAAGATAGTCTTGAAGCTGTGAAAAATGAATTTAAAGAACAGGTTGCCGATAAATTTGAAATGGATTGGAGTATCAATCCAGCCTGGATCAAAAAGAAAACGGCAATACTGGTTTCAAAATTCGATCATGTGCTGATGGACCTCCTGTGGAGGGCCAAACGCGAAGAGCTTTTCACTGATATCACCATGGTCATAAGCAACCATGAAGATTTGAGAGAGGAAGTTGAAGCATTCGGAATTCCGTTCCATTATATAAAAGTTGAAAAAGACAAAAAAGACGAATCCGAAAAGAAAATTATTGAACTGTTAAACGGTAACGCTGACCTGATCATCCTTGCCCGTTATATGCAGATACTGACTCCCAGACTGATTAATGCATTCCCCAATAAAATTATTAACATCCATCATTCTTTTCTCCCTGCATTTGTTGGAGCAGATCCCTACCGCCGTGCAGGTGAACGCGGAGTTAAGCTTATAGGCGCAACTGCGCATTATGTTACTGAGGAGCTGGATCAGGGTCCCATTATCGAGCAGGATGTTATCAGGGTTAATCACAGACATGACATTAATGAACTGAAAGTTCTGGGCAGAGATATTGAATCACAAGTTTTAAGCAGAGCCGTGAAATGGCACCTTACCGAAAAAGTTCTGGTGGACGGCAATAAAACCGTGGTCTTTACCTAACCGGCAGACTAAATCCATACAGCTATAAATTAAATGAAAACAGGGCAAACGTAACTTAATACGTCTGCCCTGTTTCTATTTTAAAAATATTATTATTTCTTATTCGAGAGCATCATTACCGGCACGGTTACTCGAATCAGAACCAATACCGAACCTGAGCAGCAGCTCGGAAAGCTTGCCTTTAATATCTTTGGTTGCTTTTGCTATGGCCGTCAGACTTATGAAAAGTAAAAAATCTATTTTGTAGTCTGCATTCTTAAACATATTAATGACTTCTGAGGCAAGTTCCCTTTCAAGTCCTAAAAGTTTAATTTCGGCTACCAGCTCTTTTGGATTTTTATGCTTGAACAACATCCATTGATCACTTTCACGGTCGGCAGTCCATATTCTTGCAGTTCTGATGCGGTTCATTCCTTTGTCTTTAATGGCCTCAACCGACTCTGCTGGAGATCTTCTGCGCTTCAGCAACCTGAGAGTAATTTTGCCTTCTTCGCCCTGAATCTTCAGCCTTAGAAGTCTGACAAAAAATAGCTCGATTAAAAAATAAAGGAGAGTATCCAAAGAAGTCACGTCAAACTTGCGCAGCAGGTTGGTGATTATTTTTTCTTCATTTATCGTATAGCTTTTGAGGGCCAGTAAAAATTCCCTGACAACAATATCCAAAGTGAGACTGACACCGATCGCACATGCCGCAAGCTGATCCTGTGCAAACTGAAGCTGTCTGGCAATATCCTCCTCTTCTTCAGGAGTAATATTTTCATCGCTGCTCTGAAACCTTTCCATAGCTTCGACATAATCCTGATGAAATTTTTCAGTCGCAGGATCAATACAAACTATTCTGGCAATGCGTTCGATATGGTCAGGATTACTTCCCTCGCTTTTAATAAAAACCCCGCCTTCGTTAAGCGCATTATTGACCATCTTAAACGTTGCAAGAGATTCTTCCGTCTGGCCTACTTCATTGTAGGAAGTTTGAATTCTGGTTTTATCAAAATTAGGAGGACTCTGATTCAATCGTGAGGTTACATGGTCGAATCCGAAACTGAGTATAAGATTTTTACCATCACGCGCCAGAACATATTCTTCGCCGGAAACAATACGCGGAAGAGCTGCCGAAACTTCTTCGGTGATAAACTCTTTCATCAGTGCATCCCAGAAAAATTTATCCAGCTCATACCCTTCAAGCAGGGTATTGAATTTCTGCAATGCCGGTTCACCGTATCTGCTGAGGATAACTTCTTCAAAATTATCTGAAATAAGGGAAGAAGCGTAAACAACACCCTGAACAGTTTTGATCAGCAGGGTTTCCGCATTTATAAGCCGTGCTTTTACCTGTTTAATAAGATTTTCATCTTTCCCGTTATATATTTTACCAAACCTTGTGAGCATCAGAATAAACTCACCAAGTGAACGTTTAATAAATTCATGTGCGGGAAGATCAACAGATCTGTGACAAAGGAGATTTATGATGCCGCTCTGCTGTTTTTCGAGCAGTGGAAACTCATTGATGCGGTCATGATTGTAAGAAATAAACTCAAGCAATACCTCACGTTCCAGCACCTCACGAAGCATCTTGCGCTCCTTGAGCCTGTTTAGAACTTTCAGATAATGCTCAACTCGTTTATCTTTATCCGCAGCACCGGATCCACCACCTTTTAAAGCACTCATCAATCACTCCATTTTTACTTAGCACATCAAGCAATAAATGTACGAATACCACTATTTCGTCAAGATATTTGGCAGAAATAGCACCGTCTATTGTATATACTTATTAGAAAGGATTAACAACAGGAGGAAAATCTTGTCAGTATCATAAAAAGCTGAATTTGTCGGATCACCAAAATAGCTTCCGCCACGTTACAATCAGATCGGAATGGTTATGAAGCAAAACTCCTGAGATGACTACTGTAATTACATTTAGAGAATTTTAGCAGATCGTCAATTATCTTAAAATTACGCTCCATAAAAAATGTGTAGAGATCTTCATCCAACCCATGACGTTCTTTAAAATGAAGTCTTGAATAGCTATGAATGTTTTCAAATTTTTCCGAAAGCCTTTTCCTCACAAATTCTGCAAAAATCGGAGTTTTTCTGAAAAGATCGTCTTCACTGCTGTATTCATCAATACCGGCTTCAACAAATTCTTTATACAATTCTGGAATTTTAGAAGGATATCTTTCATCCGCAACCTGAGCAACCAGATCCGCTGCACCAAGAATATGACCAAAAGGAGTAACTTCTGAATTCATATGCTTGTTAATATTTTGAGATTCCGGGTGAATATCCGTAAAACTTATAATATATCCGCAATTATCAATAAAGCTCTGCGGATAATTCCTTTTCTCAAGCAGGACTCTCATAATACCGATGCCCCGCTGCACATGCTTGTCAGTATATTTTGCCCCGGTACCGTTTAAATCGGTTTCATACTGGATGTACCCGATGTCATGAAACAAGGCTGCGTATAGAGTCTGGGTGTAAGCTGTTTCTGAAATTTTTTTCCCTGATAAATGGAAACCATGAAGAATTCTTGCTGCGGCAAGAAAAACTGACAGAGTGTGCGATAAATCGTGATAATGGGCCGTACTTTCGCGATATCCGGGAAATTCTCCCTGAAAGACATCCATCAGATTCCTGTATATTTCAATCAAAGATGTGAAGTCATAATCCGGAAAAATATTATTGGTAATAAACCGAATTTCTTCTTCAATAAGATCCGGATCATTAATAAAAATTAATTTAGAATAGTGGTTGTTTGTATTCATATTTCTTAATAACATTTACATGTTTATACTTTAGCTACAACAACCTCCCCCTTTTTGTCAGCAATCGGATATTATAAATTCTCACCTTGAATAAATATAATCAAAGCAAAAAATACAACAGTCCGAAATTAAAAGAAATTATCCCCTCGATATTTCTTTGAATCGCCTACTGACTGACGGGCTGATTTTACATATAGATTTTATAATTACAAACTAATTTTTTCAAATATAACTATAAAAATTATATAAATATGAACTAAGTATGGCTGACTTGGTAAATATCCTCAAATATATTAACCTCAAATCAGATGATCCAGAATAACGGTTTACAGAAATCAACCTCTCAGGAAATACGGTTCTGCTAAAGATGATTACATGTACTAAATGCGGAAATGAAAACCCGGAAAGCAGCAGATATTGCAGTAAGTGCGGGAACAAGCTTCAATCAGGATTCATACGTGTTAATCGCAATATAGATCAAAACTCTGATCTTTCACGCTTCAAACTTAATCTGGAAAGACCGCAGATTTATCAAAAACATGGTGAAGCCTGGGTATATGCCCTGTTTCTGCTCGCCGCAGTGTTCTACTTTACCTATAAACAGGTCTACTGGCCGTTATACGTTATTACTCCTTTGATTGCTCTTCTGGCGTGGCTTCGGAAGCTTTAGACGTTCTGTTCTGCAATTCTTCAAGGGCGGCTTTCTGGTCCTCTTTCAGCAGTTCCGGCACAGGACGATCCCAGAAAGCATCTTCCTTGTCTTTCTTCTCACTTTCAGCTGTTTTGGGAAGACAACAGCGTACCGGCCTTCTTTTAGGACAACCCGCATGCTCAAAATTTATAAGAGCACACCCGTCTTTATCCATATGAAATTCAATCTGGCGGCGAAATTTTCTCTTCCTTGAAAGAATGGTCACAGTGCCGTTCTCAACCTGAACCTTGCAGAAAAAATCCCGATATCTTGAGCCATAAAAGGTGTTATAGATATAGACGTCTTCGCTGTATTTGCCGACAAAAACATAATCCAGAGGATCTTTGCATTGAGACCTGGCCAAAGCTTCCAGAGCAATACACTTAGACCGATCCTCTTCCCCGCGGCCGGAAAACACCGTCTGGGGAAACATAAAACACGACAGCAATAAAATTATTACAAACTTTCTGAACAAAACGAACTCCTGCAAACAAAATTCAATATATTGCCACCGTTCCCCGCTTCCTTTTTTATCGACACAACTTTAATCATCTTTATGATCAAGAGCAAGAAATCTAAAATCTAGGCCGATAGCATAACTATAAATCAGCACTCTACACTGCCCAATTAGAAGAAGCTAATAATTCATAATCAGACCGTCCTCATCTCTAAATCTTGAATATCGACAAAATCGTAGATTGCTTTTTAAAGTCAAATACACACATCAGATTAGTTCAAAAATAATCTTTGATAATTATATCAATATAAAAGGAAATCAATTTCTGACCACAGTGCATATCCTTTTTTTCACAATGTAGATAACTAGACACATTCTGAATGAAAAAAAATCTTCTAAACTTTCTTTAAAAAATTTCCAGTATTTTCACTAAACTCTTAAGTTATCTACCTGTGGAAAACTTTTTCTATTTCATGATATTTACACATAATCACTTCTAATCAGTTGTGACAGTCTTGTTAATAGATATTTTTTACTATACCCCCTGTACAAAAAAAAGATGCTGGGCTACCTTTCTGCTCTAGCCTGAAAGGGATGATCCCAACAATCATCATCCTAAGCACCAAACAATTTAAATTTAAAATACAGATATAAAAATGGAAAAAATTAATAAAAATTCTGTCTGGCACCATGTCCGCGGACTTGAACCACTGAGTCTCTGCGACTGGCCGGGAAGGACCAGCTGTGTAATTTTTCTCGGTGGTTGCAATTTCAACTGCCCTACATGCCACAACTTCGATATGGCATGGAACATGGAAAAACTTCCACTCATAAGTAAAAAAGATATTCAAAGTTTTCTCAAAGACCGGGCGATATGGCTTGACGGGGTCACCATCACAGGGGGCGAGCCTACGATTGTACCCGGACTCGGAGAACTCCTCTATGAAATAAGCCAGGCCAAGCTGCCAATTAAAGTGGATAGCAATGGAATGAGGCCTGAAATTTTGGAGGATATACTCGATCAGGGAATGGCGGAACAATTCGCCATTGATGTCAAAGGACCGTACGAAAAATATCCCGCCCTCAGCGGACGGGCTGTTACCCCGGAAACAGCAAGAAAAAATCTTGAAAAAGTATTTTCACTTGCCGAAGCCCACCCGGATTCATTCTACTTCAGACTGACCAAAGTCCCCATTCTGACAGATGAGGACGTTGATACAGCCAGAGGTTATCTCCCGGAGGGCTTCGATCTGACCATCCAGAAATTTATTCCCCCAAGGAGAGAGAATGCCCACGCAGATAATGAAGCGGGACGGCAGGTTGGAGACATGGTCGACTGACCGCGTTTCACAGGCGATTTTTAAGGCCCTTAACGCCAGTGGAATCAAAGACCCCATCATGGCCAGACGCATGGCCGGTATGGTTGAAAAAAAACTGGACGGCATAGATATTCCTGAACAGGAAGAAGTCCAGAATATGGTCGAAGAATGCCTCATGGATTCAAGGCTGCACGATGCCGCCAAAAAATACATTCTTTACCGTGACAACCGCCGCAGACTCAGAAACCAGAAAGACGCCTATCTGGATATTCGCGAAACAATAGACGAATATCTGGATAGCTCTGACTGGAGAGTTGCTGAAAATGCGAACATGACCCATTCATTTCAGGGTCTCATGCTGCACCTGTCAGGAACAATACAGGCAAGATATGCTCTTGAAAAATATCCTGTTGAAGTCCGCATGGCACATGATCACGGCTATTTCCACATTCACGACCTCTCCTACGGTCTTGCCGGATATTGTGCCGGCTGGAGCCTCAGAGACCTGCTTCTGGAAGGATTCAACCTTGAAGGCCGCTCCTGCGCTGGTCCTGCCAAGCATTTTGATGCTGCCCTAGGCCAGATGGTCAACTTTCTGGGGACGTTGCAGAATGAATGGGCGGGAGCTCAGGCTTTTAATAATGTAGACACCTATCTGGCTCCGTTTATCAGGCATGACGGCTTAAGCTATGAAGAAGTTCTACAGGCCATGCAGAAATTCATATTCAATCTGAACACAACTTCACGCTGGGGTGGACAGAGCCCATTTACAAATCTCTCTTTTGATCTGGTTCCACCAAAGCATTTAGCTGCTGAAGCGGTTATTATCGGTGGTAAATTTATAGATTCGAAATATGGTGACTACGCAGAAGAGATGGAAATGATCAACCGTTCATTTCTTGAAGTCATGGCTCATGGTGACCAGCATAAACGTATTTTTTCATTCCCCATCCCGACATATAACGTGACGGAGGATTTCCCCTGGGAAAGCGAAATCGGCAAGCTTCTGCTTGAGCTTACAGCAAAATACGGTGTTCCCTACTTCCAGAACTTTATCAGCTCTGATTTAAACCCGGAAGACGTCCGCTCCATGTGCTGCCGGCTTCAGATGGACCTGCGTGAACTGCGCAAAAAAGTCGGGGGATTGTTCGGGGCAGGAGACCTTACCGGTTCTATCGGAGTCGTAACACTTAACCTGCCGAAACTTGCTTATCTGGCTCAGGGAGAAGAGGATTTCCTTGATCTGGTTGCTGAATACGCTGAACTTGCAAAAGATTCGCTGGAATTTAAAAGAAAGATGATCCAGACAAATCTGGATAACGGAATGTTTCCATGGTCACGCCGCTACCTTAAAAACGGCTATAAAGGACACTTCTCAACAATAGGGCTTATAGGCGGACATGAAGCATGCTTAAACCTGCTTGGTAAAGGCATAGAGACTCCTTCCGGCAAAAGGCTTATGCGCCGGATGCTTAACCATCTCCGGGAGATTACGAGCAGATTTCAGGAAGAAACCGGAAATCTTTACAATCTTGAAGCAACTCCGGCTGAGGGAACCAGCTATCGTCTCGCCAAGATAGATAAAAACCTTTATGCCGACATCATTACTTCCGGCAGAGAAACTCCTTACTACACCAACTCGACAACTCTTCCAGTTGGTATATCCGAAGACGTTATCACCGCCCTGAGACATCAAAATGAGCTACAGCCGCTTTATACCGGGGGAACAGTTTTCCATACATTCCTCGGTGAATCCGTCGCTGATCTTGATTCACTTAAAAGCTTCATAATAAAAGCTTTCAGGAACACAAAAATCCCCTACCTTTCAATAACCCCGACCTTCTCAATTTGTAAGGAACACGGCTATATCCGGGGTGAACACTTTGAATGCCCCACATGCCATGCAGAGACAGAAGTCTATACCAGAATTGTCGGATACTACAGGCCTGTCCAGCAATGGAATAAGGGTAAAAAATCAGAATATACTGACAGAAAAGAGTACAATACCTTTTGCAGCGCAGCCACAGAAGTAAATTAAGATTATTAACAAGTTGAAATAATAAAATCCCGAAGATTAGTAATCTTCGGGATTTTATTGCTGATGTCCCAAAAGTTCTTCATCAGTCTGCGTCAATAATTATAAATATTCTGATAATTCAACTTTTAACAGGCAAAGTCTCAGATAACACTTTAAAATGCTTTTTTATTTGAATAAGATCTAAAATTTTAATATGCTTATGAAGCTCTTAAGTTATTTTACTCTAATATCTATTTAGCAGCGCGGTTATACTTCGTTTGGAGAATTTATGAGAATTCTTGTTGTTGATGACGAATATATGGTTAGAGAAAATCTTGTAGATTATCTCGAGGACGAAGATATCGATGTTATCTCAGTTGGAAGTGCGGAAGAAGCTTTGAAGCTGATGGAACATGAAACAGCAGATATAGCTATTGTGGATATGCGACTTCCGGTAATGCACGGAAATGATCTGATACTTAAACTTAAAGAAATGCATCCTGATATGGATTTCATAATTCATACAGGTTCTGTAGACTACTCTGTTCCTCCTGAAATAAGAGAACTTGGAATAACAACAGCCAATGTTCTTTTAAAACCTGTTGCTGACATGGGAATATTTCTGGAACTGATCCAAAGGCTTTTCAGGAAAAAATAGTTCAATCATCCGCAGTTTTCATCATAAAAATTCCAGACTCAAATAAAATATAATACTATATAAAAGCTAAGCTGAACAAAGATTCAATTCTTGCTGGAATCCATATCTGAAGCTCCCATCCCGTTTGGCAGGAACAAATTAATCCTAAGCAACAACTTCGTCTTAAGAGCCTTGATCTATTCAGGACTGGAATGTGCTAGCACTGTAGCTTCATGCGCCCATTGCATAGCGGCATGATGGTTCAGAGATACAGCATACGAATTAAGGCCCTGCTCTTCTATAATTTCACTGACTGTACCCCAGTCTGCTTTTTCCAGACAGACAACAAGCTTAAGCCATTGTGAGGCATCCCCGATATTGCAGCAGATAGCCTTTGACACTTCATCTGCAAGTGGCAGCTTATCAAGAAGCTCATTTATGGGTTTATTCAATAAGGCATCAAGCAGCGAAAAAAGACCCAGCAGAAACATTGTCTCCGGAGGATGCGGGGCTAATTCATTTCTTCTGGACAGGAGTTCAAGAAACTTTGCACGTTTAATGGAAAGAAAAGCAAGCTCATTACCGGTTGATGTGCTGCCCATATCTGACAAAAGGATAACCCTTAACCATCCGCTAATCTTCTTCTGACCCAAAAGATTAACAGCCTGTGAGATTGAGGTTATTTTATTGGCTATTCCAAAAGAGGCTGAATTTATAAATCTAAGTAGGCGATAGCTTATTGAAACGTCCGAATTTATAGCATTTGTAAGTTTTTTCAGATCAAATTCGGGATTTGAAATCTCTCTTAAAAGTTCAAGGCGGCTGAATTGAGCAGAAGAGAGTTTTTCGCCGGGCATAATTTCCGGCTTACTGAAAAAGAAGCCCTGAAAAAGATCAAAACCCAGCTCCAGACATTGTCTGAATGAAAGCTTATCTTCAACCTTTTCAGCCAGAAGCGTCCGAACGCCTCTGGAGCGCAAATCCCTGACAACTTTTTCAAGCTTTTCTTTGGGGACATCAAGGCAGTCGACCTTTACAATATCAGCGAGGTCAATAATCTGCTCATAACCCGGCTGGCCTACAAAATCATCAAGAGCAAGTTGAAAACCATCATCACGAATATGTTTCAGTGCAGTAAGAACATCTTCATCCGGTTCAACATTCTCAAGAATTTCAACAATGCATGTTTCTGGAGGCAATAAATCCGAAGCCTTGCTGAGAAGCATATTGCGTGGAAAATTAATTAAAATTTTCTGTTTTTCATGCAAATCTTCCTGCACCAGACCAAAGCCATCAGCTATTACCTGCGATGTCGCTTCATCTTCATCATCAATCTCAGCTGTTCCGGCTGCGCCTGAATTTCTAAAAAGAAGCTCATAGCCCCAGATGTTTTGCTCAACATCAAAAACAGGCTGCCGGGCAACAAAAAAAGAATTGATGAAAAGATTCTGGCTCAATATTTATCACCCGCTGATATTTGTAAATGTGACAAAAAAGGTCAGCAACAGAGCAAAAAATCTACAGAATACCCGGTTGAAATTAAGGCATCAGTGGAGCTAACTCCAGTCCCTTTTCCACATCAAATCCGAGCATAAGATTGGCGTTAGCCACAGCCTGTCCGGAAGCTCCACGGCACAGATTGTCAATAGCACTGACAATAATCAGGCGTCCGGTGCGGGGATCGACAACCAGGCCGATATCGCAGAACATAGTTCCGCGCACCCAGCGGGTTTCAGGCAGACTGCCGGCAGGATGGACTCTGACCCACTTTTCTTTATTGTAGGCAGTTTCATACAAACCACGGATATATTCAGGGGAAACACCGGGTTTAAGTCTGGTATAGATTGTTGAAAGTATACCACGGTCAATAGGCAGCAGGTGGGTGTTGAAAGAAACGGTCATATCTTTGCCCGCTGCAACTCCCAATTCCTGTTCTATCTCAGGAGTATGCCTGTGCGAACCAAGGCCGTATGCCTTAAAGGAATCATGGACCTCACAAAAAAGAGAACCGATCTTAGCACCACGTCCGGCGCCGGTTGCACCTGATTTAGAATCGATTACAATATCATCAGTTTCAACTATTCCGGCACTGAGCACAGGATGAAGACCCAAGATGGCCGAAGTGGGATAGCAGCCCGGATTGGCAACAAGGTCCGCATTTTTTATTTTTTCACGGTATAATTCAGGCAGACCGTAAACAGCTTTTTCAAGCAGGTCTTCACGGGTATGGTCAACTTTGTACCACTGCTCGTATGTTTTGCGGTCTCTGATTCTAAAATCAGCACTTAAGTCAACAACCTTCACACCTTTATCATACAGTTGCCCCCCGATAGTCATTGCTGTTTTATGAGGAACAGCAAGGAAAACCAGTTTGCAGTTTTCGGCGAGGTCATCCACATCGGGCATGCTGATTTCGAGATTACCAAGCGGCATATCCAGTAAAAAAGGATAAATGTCCGAGAGTTTTCGGCCTGCTTCTGATCTTGAAGTAACCCTGACTAATTCCATAGAATCGTGTCCGCTCAAAATACGGGCAAGTTCCATCCCGGTATATCCGGTTACTCCGACCAGTCCTACAGGAATTCTGGTACTCATCTGACAAATCCTCCTTTAATCGGGCGTAAAGTCCAGACATCCACAACATTCATGTCATGGATTGCTCTGCATAACATGAAGCATTTTAAACACTTCATTTATGGTTTCAAATTATTTTGTTTTATTAACGTATTTTAATCTGAGGCTGCAAAGAAGATCGCACAGCAGGCGTTCTTCATCATGGGTCAATCCATTTTTAAATTTGTCCTGCAGCATACCGAGCAGATCAATAGACTGCTTCGCTATCTGCGGAAAAAATACATTTTTTCCTGTTTCAGGGTCAGCAACTTCTCCCAGATGGACAAGAGCTGAAGAACTTAAGGACATAATAAAAGTTGAAAAATCCACTTCAGGCATGGGCATGCCCTTCATATTTTCACAACCGCATTTTTTATTTTCTTCAGACATAAGACTTTCACTCCTTGAATCGGTGGACAATAAAAAGAATGTTTTGAAGATTCAAGCAAATGTTTAAAAATCAACCATATATAATGAGGACACCGAAAACAGTGCCTTATGCCAAAACCTACAGCTAATGAGCCTGCGCCCAGTTGCGCCCCAGCCCGAGATCAACTTTCAATGGAACTGAAAGTGATAATACTGTCTGCATATCTTTTTGCAGAAGAGCCCCTATTTCATCAATATTCTCTTCAGGACCTTCAACAATAAGTTCGTCATGTATCTGCAAAATCAAACGTCCCCCGAGATCCTGTATCTCAAGGTTTTCCGAGACCTTTATCATGGCCATTTTGATTATATCTGCGGCGCTGCCCTGAATAATCGTATTAATAGCCTGACGTCTGGCCTTAGAAAGCATTTGCGGACTCTCTGAATGAAGCTCCGGTATAAGTCTGCGCCTTCCACTGAGGGTGGTGACGTAACCTTTATGACGGGCATCTTCCACAACAGAATCATAAAAATCTCTGAGTGTTCCCAGCTTTTCAAAATAACGGCTGATGAACTCTTTCGCCTCATTCATTCCTATCTGCAATTCTCTGGCAAGCTTCTGCGGGCCCATGCCATAAATTAAACCGAAATTGATTGTCTTGGCGTTGCTGCGCTCATCCTTGGTGACATCTTCAGAATTCTTCTCAAACAACAAAGCTGCGGTCCGGGAATGGATATCCTCATCAGCCTCGAAAGCTGAAATCAGATTTTCATCTTTGGAAAAATGAGCCAGCACTCTGAGTTCAACCTGTGAGTAATCTGCTGCGGCAAGTCTGAGTCCTTTTCCGGCAGTGAAGCAGGCCCGCATACGTTTTCCGAATTCTCCACGAATGGGAATGTTCTGCAGGTTGGGACCGGAGCTGGAAAGCCTTCCGGTTGCTGTTGCCAACTGGTTGAAGTTTGTATGGATTCTACTGTTCTCATCAACCATTTTAGGAAGAGGCTCAAGATATGTTGAACGCAGTTTTTCCATTTTACGGTATTCAAGAATATCTGAAATTACAGGATGCTCTCCCACCAGTTTTTCAAGAACTTCATTGGCAGTTGAGAGAGCTCCGCCCGGAGTTTTACCAGCCGGTTTTAAACCGAGATTCTCAAAAAGAACCGTGCTCATCTGCTGGCTTGAGCGGATATTGAATGTTTCTCCAGCCTTTTCGTAAATACCTTTCGTTAGTTCAGATATTTTTTCACTTACTTCACTTAGGAATCCCGCAAAAGCTTCAAGATCGATACTGATACCGGCTTCTTCCATTTCAGCAAGCACGTGGATAAGCGGAGTTTCAAGTTCCACCATCAGCTCATCAAGCCCTGCCGACTTCATTCGCGGCAGAAAGATATCCTTCAAAATCAGCGCAGCCTGTCCCTGTGAATCAGGATGCAGAGCTTCTATTTTTTCAGAAAAATTTTCTTCATGAAAAACCAATGAACGCAGCCGGGTCCATTTATAATTACGATCTTCAGGATTAAGCAGGTATGCGGCAAGACCAAGGTCAAACCAGCGACCGTGGGTGATCTCTTTCCATGAATCATCAAGCCTGAGCAACAATTTAACATCAGGGGTAATAATAGTTGCAGCCGAAGAAACGGCTCTGGCAAGATCAGCTGACGGCACTTCGGCAATAAATTCGTCAGCTTCAAATCCTATTATAAAATTCTTTTTATCCCTTATTACGGCAACATCCTTACCAGTAAAATCAGGAAGATCTTTCACTTTTGAAATAGTAGCCAGCTTCATTTTTTCAGCAGGCTGAACATTCTCATCTTCTCCGAAAAGTGAAAGCTGCCCATCTTTGGCAGAAGAAGTCTTAACCGCAGCTGAGGCCGGTATGCTTTTCTTGGCCTTCGGAGTGAGCGCGGCAACATCGCGGATCATGCTTTTGAATTCATAGTTGTTAAGGTATTCGGAGATACCTTTCGCATCCGGATTATGCACTTCAAGGTCGGCAAGGCCGATATCGGAACAGCTGTCCAGCTTAAGACGAGTCAGTTCCCTGTAGGTAAAAATATTCTCCAGCTGATCCTGCATTTTCTTTTTTACAGCAGGTTGCAGCTTTTCATAATTCTCAACAATGTCTTCAAGCGTGGGATACTTGGCCATCAGCTTTGTTGCTGTAACCTTGCCCACCCCCGGTACTCCGGGAATATTATCTGCTGAATCCCCCACAAGGGCCTGAAAGTCGGCCCACTGATCAGGAGAAAGTCCGGTCGATTCTTTGAAATCTTCCAGTGAAGTTATTTTTTCACCGCGCCCGGCCGGGTCCCACATATAAACATTGTCATCAAGACACTGCTTAAGGTCTTTATCCGCTCCCAGAATTACAACCGGACGATCCTTTTTAAAACGGGCAGTAAGTGATGCAATGCAGTCATCAGCCTCCACTCCGCTGGAAACAATAAGCGGAACTCCTAAAAGTGAAATTGCTTCTTTCAAAGGCTCTATCTGAGCAACCAGATCATCAGGCATAGGAGGCCGTTGTGCCTTGTAATCAGGAAAAAGTTCGTGCCTGAAATTCTTGCCCTTGCCATCGAGCAGAAAGCCCATGTAATCGGGCTTCTCTTCTTTAAGCACCCTTAAAAGGACACGTAAAACGATAAAAAGAGCATTGGTCGGAAAACCGTCCGACCTTTTAAGGTCAGGATATGCATGGAATCCGCGATAAAAAAAAGCGGAGCCATCAATTATATAGAGAGGACTTTCTGACAGATTCAATTTTTCACGTAATGACATGAACTGGCCTTTGAATTTTTATTAAGCAACATATTTTAAGCTCAGTGGATAGAATAAGAATTTAAAAAATCCTCTTCATTTTCTTTCTGCTGCCTTTGGTAAGTTTTTTTACTACAAAATCTTCAGGATCAATCTTCTCTTCAAACTGATTCAAATCTATCTCGGCGCGGGCCGCGGCTTTATGGCCGCCGGCTGAACCGACATCGCCAAACATTGATTTCGCCATCTTACCCATATCCTTACGCATTCCGTCACCGCGATAGATGACAATCAGCGTATCTCCGTAAACGCCTGAAACAACGTCCCATGAAATCTCATGAACCCGCATAAAAAAATCAGCCAGAATGACAAGTGTATCCGGATTTTCAACCTTGCCCATGTGAGTGTGCAGCCCTGTTCCGATTCGACGCAAATTATAAAACGCTCTTGAAAAATACCTGAGCCAGTCAATATGAAACTCGCTTCTGGTAATGCGTTTTATAATATCCATGTCGGCATATTTAGTTAAATATTTAAATGCCTTGACATCGTCATCAATAAAAGGACGCTCAAAGCTCTGGGTGTCATTTTTAACCCCGTAGAGCAATGCTGTAGCCAGAAATTTGGCCGGGCGTATTTTTAAATTATAAAGGTATTCGGTCAGCATGGTACTTGTTGCACCATACTGCGGCCTGATGTCCACATAAGGAGCATCATAGGCTCCGGACTCAGGAATAGGATGATGATCAATCACCAGTGAAAATTTGATCGAGTCAAAATCAGGATGATGATCAGGTTGAGAATCAACGATAGCGAACCTGTCATATTGAGCTATGAGGTTCGGTATCAATTTTCTTGTTGGAATACGCAGATAACGGATCATGGCCAGATTATCGAGCCGTTTGATCTCGTTGACATGTCCTATGCCCACTTCCTGAACACGGCGTCCCATAATGCGCTTGAGCGCAAGAGCGGAAGCCAGTGAATCAGGGTCTGCGTTAATTACGATAAGCCAGCGTTCGTCCTTTTTGAACAACGCCAACATGTCCTGAAGCCGGTCTTCAAGCTGTTTGAAATAAGCCATAATTACTTCTTCAGGGTCAGCGGCAGGCCTGCTGCGACAAGGTAAACCTCATCAGCCAAAGCGGCGACCTCTTGATTGAGCCCTCCGAGCTCTCTCACGAATTGGCGAACTTCCCGCGTCGGAGCTATCGGTCCCAGACCGACCTCGCATGACACGAAAATTATATCCGGGCCTTTATCCCATTTTGAAACAAGCCGGATTACCTCCCCTCTTTTTTCCTCCACGCACCCGCTGTACAGGCAGGAAAAAAGCCAAAAATCGAGACTGTCCACCAGTATCTGATCAAAATCTTCTCTAGCCTTAACCAGAACCTGATGCAAGTCTGTACCTGATTCAAGAACATGAATCCCGGTTCTACGCTCTTCTCTGTGCTTCAGAATCTGTTTTCTGAAATCCATATCAAAAGCTTTGCCTGTTGCGATAAAACATTTTTTCCCATTACCACCATAAAAAAGTTTTAACGCATAGTCAGACTTGCCGGACTTATTACCCCCGAGCACAAGGCTTATCATTTACAACCTCCGTTTTTGCGAAAGCGGTCCGCAAGAAAATAAAGAGAATCAACAAATCCGCGTTCCTCAAAAACCTCAATGGTAAACACCGTGCCCGGACGCACATTTCCGAGAACTTCATCAAGAACAGCCACACCTTTTTCGTCAAGCATATCCAGACTTTCATGTCTGGAATCTTCTCCGGGAGCATTAAGATGAACCATTTTGACATGATCCCACAAATCAGGAATGTCCGTCAGACCATCCTGAGAATAAGAAAGATAATGCCCCAGATCGAAACATATACCAAATCCGCATTCATCAATAACATCTACTATATCACAAAGGTCATTGCCTTTAATATTCTCCAGCAAAAAAAAAGAACCATTCATTCCGGACTGTTTCATCAAAGATGAAAGTTCGGGCAGAACTTTGCGGCATAAATCAGAATCTACAGGAGGGTGCAGTACATGAGCCGCGGGGTCAAGAAATGCCACTTTGTTCACAAGCTTTTTGATAATGGAGAAAATTTCTGTAACAGGATTGCACCAATCAAGATCAAGCGGCAGATGGGTATGATAAGAAAGATCTTTATTTCTCAGCTCGTCAGGCAGATCAGCAGCTCCATATTTCAGGCAACTTTCCGTTTCAAAAAATAACAGACAGACTTCTTCTATCCGACCGGAAAGATATTCACAATTTTTGAGGATAGTACCCGGAATGACCCATGATGGAGCCGCAAATTTAAAATCAATTCTCTCAATAAAAGAAAAAATATCCGAAAAATTCCAGTCGGAATATTTCGAACAGGGAGAGAACTTCCCGATACGGTTTTCACAACAATCTGAGTCTGCTTCTTTTATGTATTCAGGCATAATTATTGCTTAATATAAGCATAACAGTCTTACCGGAGTCAGGCTTATGAAAAAAATTCGCATGTTTTTCCAGCACAATTTCAATCCACTGCATGTTTTCTGCAGGTTGAAAGAGGCCGGGGTGAGCACAATTGTTGCCAGAAAAATGTCAATGGTCTACGAAAAACTGCTCTATAAAATGTTTATGTTTTAATATCTGAATGCGAATATGCTTCCACGCACACTGCGGAGGGTGTAGCATGCTTTTTTACCTAGAATACGTCAAGCAGACTTATCTCCTTCTCCTTTTGAACCTTGCGGGCCACCATTGCTGATTTTTTTATGACCTCTTCCGGAAGATTTTTAAGGAACCTTGAAGGTGGGAGACGTAATTCCCTGCCGTAAAGATTTCTTTTACGGGCATAGCTTAAATAAAGATATTTGCGGGCTCTGGTCGCAGCCACATAAAGCAGCCTGCGTTCCTCGTTGCTGTCATAAAGCCCGGACCCGCTGTCACCTGAAATTTTACCGGTAAGAACATCTGTTCCGGCAAACGGAATAACACCTTCCTCAATAGCCGGGATAAATACCGCGTCAAACTCAAGACCTTTAGCTCCATGCATAGTCATGATCTGAACTTTTTCAGCTTTTCCACGTATCTGGTCAAGATCGCTCTGAATATGAATCCAGTTTATAAGCCCGGACCAGCCGGAATGTTCCTTGTACCCTTTAACCAGAGCTTTAAAAGCCCTGCTTTCCCAGAAGAGGTGGTCAAAGGGAGGCATTTCACTCAAATAGGCAGACAGTCCTATCGGTCCCTGTGCTAATATTTTTTCAGGAAGATCTGGAATGTCTTCGTCCTGCTCGTCAGCAAGTCCGAGCATTCTACATGCAGCCGCGATGAGTATTTTTACTCTTGGTTCATTCCAGAAAGCTTCGGCCTCGGGAACTGAGCAGGGAATACCCTGCCGCTTAAGCACAGCTTCAATCTGTCCGGCAAGAGCACGAAAACGGACCAGAACAGCGATATCCCCCGGAGCCAGCAGACCCTGCTCACCGTTATCAGCCAGACTGTGGCTCGTAGCTCCGAGCAGAGCTTTGAGCTTTTCAGCTATCCATGAGGCTTCACGGGTTCCATCCGGTGCATCAAAAAGATGAATCTCAGATTCATAATTTTTACAGGCTTTAAGCTCCGGGCCGTTTTCAAGAACAGACGCTGAGATATCAAGGACATCCTGAGCCGAGCGATAATTATTTTCCAGAGTTACCACATTCAGATTTTCCCAGTATGACTTAAGGTTGTCCTCAACATTTCCTGCTGCTCCCCTGAAGCCGTAAATAGACTGATCAGGATCACCGATAGCAAAAAATCCTTCGCCATCAGCACCGGACAGCAATTTAATAACTTCCAGCTGTAAAGGAGAAAGATCCTGCACTTCATCAACCAGAATATTGGTGTAGGTCCGTATATACCCCTCGGAGCGCAGACTTTCGAGCCAGAATTCCAGCAGGTCTGTATAATCAACCAGATTCCACTTGTCCTTCTGCTCTGTATAATTTTTAAGGCAGTCGACCAGAAAATCAGGAAGCTTTTCAAGAGTCTCCCTGCCGAGATTGAGACTGCTCCAGAAAGTTTTAAGTTTAGCTGCTGATAGATCAGGATTTGCACGGGAAAAAACTTTAAAAGCGGATTCTTCGTTCATCAATGTCGGAGTCTGATCAAATACCTGCACCCAGTAATCAAATGCAAGAGCATGTAAGGTATCAGCCCGCGGCATAATTTCACTTTCGCCGAGCTGGGCTTTCATGCGCTCAGACATCTCCCCGGCAGCTTTTCTGGTAAATGTAACAGCTAATATGCGCCTTGCCCTTGTTCCTCTTTTGAGAAGATGTTCAATACGTCCCATCAGAGTCTGAGTTTTTCCAGTTCCTGGACCGGCGATAACAAGCACCGGTTCAGGCCCGGCTTCAATGGCCTTCTGCTGGGCAGCATTAAAGACAACCTCTTCAGGTTCCGGCTCCGGTTCCTGTGAATTCAAAACCTTGCGGACTTCGGCAATGCTTTCACCTGAATTTATATCTTCAGGATTTCTGCGGACCACAACCAGTCTGGCTCCGTTTTGAATTTCATCACGCTCCTGCGCGTTAAAAACAGAAATAACCCCGTATTGACCGTCAAAACCTGAATTTCTGGTGACCCGCCCTTCACGCATTCGGCCTATGCCATCAGCAAGCCAGCTGTTAACCTTCTTAATCTCTTCCAGCGGAATATCTCTTAAAACAGAAAATTCTGATCCGAATTCAGTTACAAGTCTGGAATAAACTCCAAGGACTTTCTTGGTATTGGGACCTGTTCCGACAACTTCGGAAATAAGCTCTTTAAGAGGGATAAGTGAAGTGAAACCGGGCTGTCCTTTAGGCTGAACAGGTTCCTCACGGTCAGCCAGTTCAAGGATACGTGAATAAACCCCTCTGGTCAGAGGTTTACCGCACACCGGGCATATTCCGCCTCTTGCCCTCGACTCATGCGGATCAAGAACAACTTTACATTTACGATGCCCGTCCATGTGGTATTTTCCTTCTTCAGGAAAAAATTCAATAGTGCCAATAAGTTTATGACCAAGACCCTCACCTCTCAAGGCGCGGAAAATTCCCTCATAAGACATATCACCCTGGAAAATATTGGCTTCCCGCCCAAGTTTCTCTCCTGAGTGGGCATCAGAATTGGAGACCATTTTATAACGGTCCAATGCGGAAATAAGCCAGTTCATCTCCGGATCTGAAGAAAGCCCTGTTTCCATCGCAAAAATTTCTGACGATAAATCCCCAAAGCACTCTTCGACAGTATCAAATCCTGATTTGGAACCGAAAAGTGAAAACCACGGAGTCCAGATATGAGCAGGGATAAGAAAAGCCCGTTCATCTGTTTCAAGGACCATTTCAAGAAGATCATGACTATCAAGTCCCAGTATAGGGCGGCCGTCTGATTTAAGATTGCCGACAGCTCCGAGCTTTTCATTAAATTTTCTGGCAGCTTCAAAGTCAGGCATATAAACAAGGTTATGGACCTTCCTGACTTTACCCATTTTTTTATAGATGGAACTGATCTCTCCCTGAATCATGAATCTCGTCTGACCCGAGACAGGCTCCTGCAACCAGTCTATTTCTTCATGAAGCTTTTCCGATTCCTTAAGGACAAAAAGCCCCGAACCGTCATCAACAAGCTGCTCTTCAAGTTCACTTAGCCATTCTGGATGGGTAAAATCACCCGTACCGATTACATCAATACCTTTAATTCTGGCCCAGGCAGCCAGAAGGCGTGGAGTTAAAGCTTTACTGGTAGCTCTTGAAAAACGGGAATGAATGTGAAGATCAGCGATAAATCTTTCCATAAGTTGCCGTAACGTCCGGGAGGTTGGGGTTATATCTGTCTTAGAGCGACAGTACCTGCAGCCAGCTTTGATTGCAAGAAGTCCGGTGCTTTGCTAGAGCCATCAATACAAACTCAAAAAGGTCAAAAGGAGCCGCAAGTCATGAAGCGCGCAACAGTATATGATATCTGTGATAAGCCTGTTCTGGGCACTAAAAATAGCGGAGAGCCCGGCAGCAATCTTCGCAAACTTTATAAAAAACTTTTCTGCAATCCGTTTCTGAAATATTTTATTCTGCGCTGGTGTGGACATCCCTCGATTCTGAATAATTCAAAAGAAAAATATGTTCAGATGATGTCAGCAGCAATGCAGGCAACGCATGAGAACTGGCAGGACAAAGACTGGATTGAAACCACTTTCGCCCCGCTTGCGGAGCTGCTTGATAAAGTTCAGGAACCTGAGTGGCGTGTGCGCACTCCTGTAAAAAAAGACCGTGTAAATCTTTCTGACACCAAGATTGAAAAAATTCTGAGCGAATCATTAAATGATATTTTCAGAGTCTGGGATAAAAATCCTCAGGACCCATACTTTCCGGTATCAGCGCAGGTTCTTTTATCCGGAGACGGAATCTGTGACGGCGAGAATTTTTTAGCAATAATGAAGGGACTCGGATCATTTGAATTCCAGAACATCACCCTTCTTTTTGCTCTGATGCGCTGTTTTCTGCACGCCAATCCACTGGCTTTAAAACTGATTCGCAGACCTTGGAAAGGAATTGCCGAACCGCTTACAATGCGTGTCTCATGGATAACGCACCGTACAGCTTTTTATGATGATATTTTCTTTGAGCAGCTTTACAATCTGTATATTCTTGATGAATGCACGGCTGAAGAACAGAAAAAACTTCTGGAAATGATGGAAAGCATCCTTCATTTCCTTATAGTCACAAGCTTTGAGTGGCTGACATCCCCTTCAAACAAAATTAAACATCCGGCAATAACCTGCCTGCCTAAAGACGAGAACGGCAACCCGCTGTGCAACCTTAAACCAAGAGACTGGAAAGCCAAAAGAGATCTTGGATTCGATGATTATGTTCCTGATGTGGATACAACTTTTCTGGCCCTTGCAATGTCCAGAAAATGGCTTGATCTGGTAAAAAAGCGTTCTTTGCAATGCAACCCGGAGCTGCTGGAACAATGCCGGATGATACTCGATTTCCCGTGGGTGGAGATTATCTCGGAGTATCAGATAGGCAGTGGATACAATACAAATCCACCAACCATTCCCATGACCAGACCTCTTGATTACTACGGAGCTGTCCCGCTCTGGTTCGATAAACCATTTGTAAAAAATAATGGCCGAATGGTAAGGGAGACCCTTGGAAACGAAATTTGTCCCGGTCACAACATGGATATTTTAGATTGTATCCTTTTAAACCGCAGACAATGGAACGCCCTTGAGGGTGAAAATTTAAAAACTGTTCAAAGATTTCTGACATTCCATCACAATGCCTTCGCAAGTGGAAATTTTAAGCACGACAGTGCAGTAAGATTTTACCTTCCGGAAATATATGTGAGCTACGCCGGAAGGCTCTATGACACATGGCTTGAAATTCCAGAAGAGGAACAGGCTCTTATTGACCCGGAAGGCAAGGTGGAAGAAATAAGGAATGCTGCCATTGATTACTGTCGATTTGATATGCTCGGGGCAACTTTAAATCCTTTTGATGCGTCACTCGCGGTGGCCACACTCTGCCTGCTGCGTTACAGCCCGTACGATGACGGAACTATTAAACGAGGCCTTAAAATATTACATGATCATATAGGAGAAGGTTGCTTCAAACATCCCTACAAGGCTTATGAATGGACGATGGTCAGGCATCCTACAAGGATCATTGTCGGCAGCGAAGTTACCACATCTCTATTTGTAATGAATGCCGTGGCCTGCTGGAAAAGGCTGAAAAAGCTTAAGTAAGATGTAGCGCCAGGCGTGTCAGATTTTAAATCTAAAAAATAAGCAGGCCCCGGTTAACCGGGGGCCTGCTTCAGATTGCTGACAAGTAAATGTCTTACGACACAGCGCAGTTTGATATACTTTAACTGTTAAACCAGTTTTGATCCGTTCCTGACAGGACGCTCCGGGACGGCAAGTATAACTTCATTGTCGTCACCAGCGAAACCGGTGAGCAAAAATTCAGACTTTATAGGACCGATCTGTTTAGCGGGGAAATTTAGGACGGCAACTATCTGCTTACCTACAAGCTCTTCTTTGGTATACAGCTTTGTAATCTGGGCGCTTGATTTACGAACACCAAAATCAGGGCCGAAATCAGCCCAGACCTTATACGCTGGCTTACGCGCTTCGGGAAAATCTTCAACTTTGATTATTGTTCCGGTTCTTATCTCTATCTGTTCAAATTCTTCCCAGGAAATTTCTTTCATATTCTATTTTTAAAATACGTTAATATATTTATTTTATTATTTAAAAGGCCCGCAAAAGAACCTTGAGACTCTTTTGCGGACCTTTAAGGAAAATCAGACTAATCGGTTACTACCATAACGCTGGTAGCTTTAACCATAGCCTTAACGGTTGAGCCTTCTTTCAGGCCCATTCTTTCAACTGAATCTTTAGTGATTACAGAAACAATTTCTACGCCGGGAGCTGCTTCAATAACAACTTCAGCGTTGACCATGCCGATGTTTACACTTTTTACAGTGCCGGGAATAAGATTTCTTGCGCTTACTTCCATGATTAACCTCTCTTAGATTTTTTTTATGAAAATATCTAAATGAGTATAAGAGTCAACACTGTCCTATTTTTTTTATAAAGAGTGATTGATTACAAACATAAGCATTACCCAATAAAAAATCAGTATAGATAAAATTTTATGAAGATAATTCGTTTTTATGATGCTTCATAGCTTTTTTATCGATTTTTTACTGCTCTTAAGCTTGAATTAACTATTTTCCCATAACTTTATATTGGGGGTCATTTCTCTTCATCAATACTTTTTAAATATCATTCAATAATAAATAAGATATTGGACATATCGTGAATTGATAATTTATTTCAATATCAACATCAATCATACGAGGTGAGTGATATGAAAATAAGCTACAGCTGGACTAAAGATTTCAATACGGCAGACCTTGAATCCCTGTACCTGTCCGTTGGCTGGGAATCAGGAAAATTTCCGGAAAAGCTGAAAAAGGCTCTTTTTAACTCACATCGTGTTTATTCGGCATGGCACGATAATAAACTTGTAGGATTGATGAATTCAATTACCGACACTGCCATGACGGCCTATTTTCAATACCTCCTTGTCAGGCCTGATTATCAGGGAAAGGGTATCGGCAAAGCCCTGACCCGAAAAATGCTGGAGGTTTATGCTGACATACCGCGTAAGGTTTTGATTTCCATGGAAGACAAAGTCAATTTTTATACTTCATGCGGCTTTGTTCAGCATACAGACAAATCACCAATGTTTCTCAGTTCCTTATAACCACTCCCTCTGCCCCGACAGGCAGAACCATTCTTTCAGGCAGTCCGCACTTCAATTCCCTTGTTGAAAAACGGAAACACTGCCTGCCCCCGCAACCATGGGATTTCACCCCCCATAGTTGCGGGGGTTTTCTTTTTTAAAAGACATTGTGAAAGTAGAAACGACACTGGACAGAGAGAATCTTTGGGCCTAAGGGAAAAGAAAACCCAAGTAGACTTATCACTTGAAAACAGAATCTATCAATAATGTCGCTACTTAATGAGATACTTTATCCTCTTCGCCGATGGATGCTCAGGCGCAGAGGCTTAAAAGTGGTTGTTCGAGGCTCCTGCAATATGTGCGGATCATGCTGCAGAAGAATATGCCTCTATGTGGACGGTAAGTGGGTAAAATCCAAGCGTCAGATAAAAAAAATGTATGAAGAACATCCCGAACTGAGAATGTTCAAAGTTACAGGAACAAAAATCGACGGGCTGCCGGAATTTTACTGCGAAAATCTGAATGAAAACGGTATGTGTAAAGATCACGAAAACAGGCCTGATCTTTGCCGCAATTACCCTACACCGGATATATTTCTTCAATACGGAGTCCTAGCGGATTCCTGCGGGTATAGGATGGGCACTGAAAAGGATTTTGAAAAAATTCTCGACAATGCCATCAGAGGGAAAAATAATAAAAAGATTACCAGAAAGTAATCGGAGAACGTTTAATGACGAATATGACAGTCGACATTGAATTTGGCGAAGGAAAAAAACTGGACGCTAAAATAAACGGTTTTTCTGTTGCTGTTGAAGAACCTGTAAAAGCAGGTGGAAGCGGCTCTGCTCCCAATCCTGTTGAACTTTTTCTGGTATCACTGGCTTCATGCGCAGCTGTTTATGCCAGAAGATTCTGTGAAAGCAGGTCCATTTCAACTGAAGGGTTCGAAATGAAAGCTTTCTGTGAAATGGATCCAGATAAAAACCATATTGAGAAAGTACGCTACCAGCTCCATCTTCCAAAAGATTTTCCAGAAAAATATAAAGCCGCACTGCTCAGGTCAGTGGACCTCTGCACTGTGAAAAAACATCTTATCAATCCACCTTCTTTCGAACTCGAAATTATTTAATATTTTAACTGATACTATTTTCTAACTAAGAAAAGCGGAACTTCAGCTGGAGTTCCGCTTTTTTTGTCTGCTGCACATGTAAGAACAGATTATTTTTATATTATCACGATTAAAAAGACTGTTAAATTCAGCAAGATTGTTCAAGACCTGATCATTAAAATTCTGCATTCTGCTTTTATAAAAACACCTTAAAAGGAGATAGAAATGAATATTAATGAAACCGCAACCTTATTTTCCAATGGAACAATCGAATTTGAAGGTCAAAGCAAAAGCTGCTGTGATCTGCCATGGAATCAGCATCCCGCCTTCAAAGGAGTTGCATTAAAAAACCTGCTCAGCGCAGCAGAAACCGATGGCGGACTCAGCTCGCATATAGTAAAAATCGAGCCGGGATGTACTCTGGAAGAACATATTCACGAAGCCCAGTGGGAACTGCATGAAGTTATAAGCGGTCAGGGAACAGCAAATCTCTCCGGAAAGAAAATGAATTATTCCACTGGCAGAATGACTGTAATCCCCAAGGGATGTCTGCACAGTGTGACCGCTGGTGAAAACGGGCTGGTAATTCTGGCTAAATTTTTCCCCGGAGCTTCTTAAAATTTAAGCAGGGATCAAACAGGAATGACTGGAAAACCTGATGAGGCTATAAAATTTTTTAACCTGAGCGGAAGCATAAAAGGT
Source organism: Maridesulfovibrio bastinii DSM 16055 (assembly GCF_000429985.1). Lineage (NCBI taxonomy): Bacteria > Pseudomonadati > Thermodesulfobacteriota > Desulfovibrionia > Desulfovibrionales > Desulfovibrionaceae > Maridesulfovibrio > Maridesulfovibrio bastinii. The sequence goes on along the minus strand of NZ_AUCX01000007.1, from coordinate 202,382 downwards.
TCAGCATTGCACGGAACTGATATTCTCAACAGTTTTCCACGTCATTCCCATTCCTGCTATGTTTTTTTGCGCGTTGACAGTGGTACAAGATCAATCTCCTCAAATGGAAAAAAATTAAACTGTCATTCAGGGCAAATGCTGTTTATAAACCCCAATCTGACCCACCGCACCGCCTCATGCCCTGAAACCGTAAACAGCTCCCACTCATACCGTGCAATATGCATTGCTCCAGAAGTGCTGAGAAGCATTGCCGAGCAGATATCCGACACTCATGAGGAACTGCCGGGATTCGAACTGACTCCTATTTATAATGAATCTCTGGAAAAAGACTTCAATAATTTTTTTCAGGTTCTTGAAACTGAAGGAGTTTGTCTTAGTTCAGACGCCGCTTTAAACACTTTTTTAAGTAAAGCCCTCCTTCTGGCCTGTGGAAACCCACCTGTTCCGGCTCCTTCTGGGATGCAGAGTGAAGCCCTTTTGAGAACAAAAAAATATCTGGAAGAAAATTATATCGAAAAAATTACTTTGAGCGAGCTCTCGGCTGTCGCCTGTCTCAGCCCTTTCCATCTCCAGCGGCTTTATGTTGAAAATTTCGGAACATCTCCGCAGGAGTATCTCATAAAATTTCGTGTGGAACAGTCGATCAGGCTTTTAAAGGAAGGTTGTACACCGGCCGAAGCTGCAATGCAGACAGGATTTTCTGATCAAAGCCATTTTTCAAGACACTTCAAAAAAAATATCGGTATCTCTCCGGGTAAATTTATACATATCAACTTCGAATAGCCGCCCAAACATCGAATAATATCTATAGTAAAAACCATTTTATCCCTAAAAAAATAAATACATAACTTTTAAATTGGGTCTATCTGTTGACAACTCTGACATCTGGCATATTCTCTTGTTAAACCATAATTCATCAGGAGAGAAAACATGATTGAACTTACAGATAGTGCAAAAGAGGTTCTGGACCAGCATTTTGAAGGAAAGGAAAAAGAACCTATCCGTATCTTCGTTACTTCCGGTTGCGGTGGTGCAAGACTCGCAATGGGACTTGATACAGCTAAGGAAGAAGATGAGAAATTTGATGTTAACGGTTATGAGTTTGTTGTTGATAAAGAACTTTACGAGCAGGCAAAACCTCTCAAAGTAGACCTCACACCCATTGGAATTGACATTTCATCTTCTCTCGTTTTCGAGCACACCGAAGGCAGTTGCGGAAGCTGCTGCGGCGGTTGCGGAGAATAGATCAAAAGACTGCGAAACCAAGAAGCCCGGATTTCCATCCGGGCTTTTTTTGTGTCCTTTAGTTTTTAAAGTGAAGCTGTTAGCACATATTTAATAGTGATTTTAACCAAAACATCCTCTATATTTACAGACAGCTATAAAATAACAATTTTACCCCTGTCAGTTCCCGGAGTTTATAAAAATGGAATTTTCTATTGATTATGAAAAAATATCTGAAAGCCTGAAACAGGCTGAAGCCGATGGCAGAAATTTTCTGTACGAATATGAAACCTACACCCTGCTCTCAGACTCCGGGGCTGAATCCGTTCCACGCTCTTCTTTCATAATCAAAGGAAGCAGGCCTTCAAATGAAGAATTGTGCGCCCTGCCCGGTGAAAAAGCTGTCCTTAAAATTGTTTCGCCGACAATATTCCATAAAACAGAGCTTGGCGGAGTTCGTATTGTCGAAAAGCAGCCCGGAAAAATTCGCTCCACATGGCGGAGAATGATGGATGAAGTTCCTGAAAATTATTACTCACTGATAGAATCCGGGGCTCTGCACTGCCCTGATAAATACAAAGGGCTTAACGGGCAATCACTTAAAGATGCTATTTCAACAGATATAAAAGGAGTTCTGCTGTGTGAATTCATGCCGCCTGATTCCAATGCCTTCGGTAATGAACTGCTGGTCAGCCTCAGATGCACCCGGGAATTCGGAATGGTCATAACCGCAGGTCTTGGAGGAACAGACACTGAACTCTACGCTAAAAGATTCCGCAAAGGACTGGCCGTTGTCTCCGCCTCCACTGAACTCACTAACGGAAAAGACTTTTTCAGACTGTTTAAAAAAACAATTGCCTATGAAAAACTATCCGGTGCAACCAGAGGACAGCAGCGGATAATCTCCGATGATCAGCTCATCGAATGTTTCAATTCATTTATTATGATGGGGAATTATTTTTCCCCTGCAGGCAGTAAATCTGAATTCATTCTTGATGAACTTGAAGTGAACCCCTTTGCTTTTACTGATTATCAGATGGTTCCACTGGATGGTATCTGCCGCTTTTCAAGAGTCCGTGAAATTCCCAACAGCAGACCTTTCAATAAAATCAGCCGCCTTCTGCAACCGGAATCAATTGCCATTATCGGAGCATCTGCCACCCGCATGAATTTCGGCAGAATTATTCTCAACAATGTTCTCGGCAAAGGATTTCCAAAAGAAAAAGTTACCCTGATCAAAAAAGGTGCGGATATGATCGACGGGGTCAGATGCATCCCGGATACAGCATCTCTTAAAAAAGCTGTCGACCTTTTCATAGTCGCAATATCTGCAGGACAGGTTCCTGAACTGGCCAATGATCTGATTGATAATAAACGGGCGAATTCAGTAATGCTGATTCCCGGAGGAATTGGAGAAACCCGCGAGAGCGAAGAACTGGCCGCAAAACTAAAAAAACGTATCAACGAAGCGCATCTTGATGAAGACGGTGGTCCGGTTTTTGTGGGAGCCAATTGCCTCGGCATACGCTCAAGATCAGGCAGATACGACACAATTTTCATACCTCCCGAAAAGCTGGGCAAAAAGGGCAGCTCCACACTTGGTAAAAGATCGGCTTTTATCAGTCAGAGCGGCGCTTTCCTTGTGACCAGAGTAAGTAAAATGTCCCAGATTGATCCTGCCTATATGATTTCAATAGGCAACCAGACAGATCTTACTGCCGGAGATTTTATGGAATGGTGCTGCAAACAGGATGATCTGGATGTCATTGCCGTATATATGGAAGGCTTTAATGATATGGATGGTCTGGCCTTTTGCAGAGCTGTGCGCAAAGCGGTTATAGCCGGAAAAGAAGTTGTCTTTTATAAGGCCGGCAGAACACCTGAAGGACGCGGAGCAACATCCGGACATACCGCATCCGTAGCCGGGGATTACATGGTCTGCGAATCATGTGTAAAGCAGGCCGGGGCAATGGTTGCCGATAACTTCACCCAGTTTATGGACCTCTACCTTCTGGCCAACCTTTTTCACGGTAAAAAAACATACGGCAACAGCTTTGCGGCAATCAGCGGAGCCGGTTTTGAAGCTGTGGGCATGGCTGACAACATTCAGGGTGATGACTTTACAATGCGTATGGCTGAATTCAGTGAATCCACCCTTGAACGCATGAATGATCTGCTGAAAAAAGCCCGCCTCGATTCTCTTGTAACAGCTAAAAACCCGCTCGATATCAATCCTGCTTCAAACGACCGCATGCATGTGGAAATGGCTTCAATTGCTGCGGCTGATCCTGATGTAGATGGCATTGTACTGAGCCTTGATGCGATTTCACCAGCCGTGCAGTCTCTCCCGGCAGGTATAAGGGAAAATGATTCCATTGATTCTCCTGAAAGTATTGCCAATCTCATGCCTGAGTTTGTTGCAGATTGTCCAAAACCGGTAATTGCAGTTGTGGATGCAGGAAGACTTTATGACGAACTTGTTCAACGTCTTGAAGACAAGGGAGTTGCTGTATTCAGGTCTTGTGACAGGGCTGTTTCCGCACTTGGAAAATATCTGGACTGCCGTATTTATGCAGAGAATTTCAGATGCAGATTCTGCTAAAAGGAAAAAAATCAGCTCTGATTCTTATTCCGCTTATTTTAGCGGTTGCCCTCCTGAATTGCGGATGCGCAGGAGGGCAGCATAAATATAACTTTAAGGGCTGGTCACCGGAGAACAGCTCCATTGATTTTGTTCTTGAGACATCCGGCAGCAACAGCAAAGAACTGCAAAAGGTTCTGGATACCTGCAAAGGGTATCCGGAAAAGATGCAGTGCGCCAAGTTTCTCATTGCCAACCTGCCCCCGGGTGACAGATCCTCAATTAAAGCTGAAACGCTCATAGATAATATTAACTTTGCCTTACTTGCAAGACGGACCATGCCTTGGGGTAAGGATGTATCATGGTCAGACTTTCTCCATTATGTGCTACCGCACCGTGTTTCACAGGAAAAAGCATGCAACTGGCGCAGACCTTTTTTCAAAGAAATTATGCCGCTTGTGGCCAGCTGCAAAGATATTAATCAGGCCATTTTAAAAATAAACCGCTGGTGTTTTGAAAAAACGGATTTCAAGTCCACCCAGAGGTGGGATCAAAGCCCGTCTATGACCATAAACAGAGGTGTAGGCAGATGTGAAGAAGCGGTGATACTGCTGGTCTGTGCGCTCCGTTCGGCAGGAATTCCAGCGCGGCAAGCCATGGTTCCCGCATGGCAGCACACCAATGACAACCACACATGGACAGAAGTATTAACCGGGACAGGATGGCATTATCTTGAATCCGCAAATCCAACCTTCGGTCTTGATCAGGCATGGTTCAGCGAATCGGTCCGCAAAGCTCCGCTGATTATGTCCTACGCTTACGGTGATCTGAAATATCCTGTATTCCCAGTCATAAAAAAGACTTTCGGTTGCACTGTTCTCAATACTACAGCGAAATATGCTCCGGTAAGCCCGATGCGCATAACCGTGGTTGATGAAGACAATAAACCTGTATCCGGGCCGGTATATATTTCTGTTTACAATTACGGCTCTTTTGCAGGTGTTCTTGCACTTAAAACCGATAGCAACGGAAAGACGGAGATAAAGCTAGGACCGGGATCAGTGCTGATTTCAACTTCACTGAAAGGAAAATCAGCCTTTAAATTTTCAACATGGATACCGGGAAAACAAAAATGCAGAGCAGCGGTAAATTTAAAACTGAACTCGCATGATTCCATATCCGGGCAGCATTTGCTCGGATTCAACTATGCGGACCTGCAATCCACCAAAAATTCCGGCAAAAAGACGAAAGGAATTGGAAAAACCGAGCTTAATAAAATTAGAGGCATCAGAAATAAAAAATTTGAGGCCATAAAAAAATCCGCCCTACAATTTAACAAAGCACATGCCGACACTCTTGCCAGAGCTGGCCTCAACCTTCCGGAAATTTTATACGCGGCGACAAGCTGCCCGCCTGAAGACCTCAGTCTTTATTATAAAATGCTTGATGAGATGGCTACGGCAGACCTGTGTTCCTATACGGCAGAGCAACTGCTTAAAAATTTACTTTCAGCAATACAGGCACGCAAAGAGGCTTCGGCTTCCGGCATAACTTACAGTGATGAAATTTTTCTTAAATACGTTTTAAATCCCCGGATAAAATATGAACAGCCTTCACACTGGCGTGAAATCCTCAGACACAGCATTAAACCCGAAAACAGAACTCCTGCCGCAATAAACACCAGATGTTCCCTGCTTGAAAAAATTCCCAGAGGTCCGCTTGGCTGTGCTCTGACACCTGTTGGAATAATTAACAGTGGTTGTTATTCAGAAGATTCTGAAAAAAGGCTTTTTGCTGTTGCAGCCTTAAGGAGCTTTGGTATTCCGGCTCGTGATCTAGCAGAACAGAACTGGATAGAATTTTATAACGGTAAAAAATGGAAGCCGATGTATCCTGACCATCCTGAGCTGTTAGGACAATTTAATGCAACCGAAAAAAGCTCTTTTTACTATGGGCAATGGCCTAAAATTACTTTTGATGTTTCTCAAATGAATAAGAATGACCGTTACCCTGAATATTTCAAAGATTTTACGCTCTCAAAAGTTGTATCAGGTGTTTTATTTAAAATAGTCGAAAACTCAATTTCAGGAGGATACAACACTGAAAATCATATTTGGGAAATGAAAGTACCTCAAGGTGACTACTGGCTTATATATGGAGTCAGGAACAAAGCCGGAGAACCTCTGGTAACGATTGAAAGCATAAACACTCATAAATAATATTGTTGAAAATATCAAAATATCTATTTGATATAACAATACTTTTACAACCACATAAAGATTCTTGCAAAAGGTCTTTACATATCCTAGTTATCTCTGTGCTATGCATGCGAAGCTTCAACAGGTACAAGACAGGGCAACAGGGTCCTCCATATCCGAACCAAATGAAAACAAACGTCCTTCAATGATCACAGAGAAAGACATCTCTCCAGCTTACTTCGTTAAGCATCTACCTGATCCGGCATACGCCATTGATCTTGAGGGCTATATTACAGCCTGGAATCAGGCCATGGAGGATCTTACCGGAGTACCGGAAGAGCAGGTTGTCGGAGCCGGAAACTTTGAAGCTGGTTTCATCCTTTATAAACAAAGAAAACCTGATCTCATAGACCTCATCAGAGATTGTGACGTAAGTGGAGAACTTGTTTATTCTTCAATAAGAAGACACGGCCAATCGCTGGAAGCTGAAACAAAAACAACAAATCTTCGTAATAAAAGACTACACCATTTACTCGTTCAAGCCTCCCCTATCTGTGATAATTCAGGCAACCTTCTCGGAGCATTTGAAACTGTAAGGGATATAACTCCCGGAAAGCAGAGTGAAAATATTAATGTGCTCCTTTACCGCATTGCCTCAGAATTGAATAACGAAGAGTCTCTGACTGATTTTTTCACTTTTCTGCACCTTACAATAACCGAATATATTTTTTCGACAGTTTTTATGGTTGCCCTTAAAAATAATGATTCTGATAAACCGGAATTCAACTACCTTGCTGATGAAAACCTGCAACCACTGTCCGCAAAAACAAATACCGTAAACTATCTGCAATTATGTGAACAGGTTCTTTCCTCGGGCCGCCCTCTTCTGATCAATGATCCCAATGATAGTCATGAACAGAAGGACAATGGCTCAGGAGCCGAAACAGGACTATGGCTCGGAGTTCCTCTAAAGACAGGAGGAAGAGTCATCGGGGTCATGGCTATGCACAGTGCCGACACGAACTGCCGGTATGATATACATGACATTGATCTGCTCAGTGCAATATCCGAGCAGACGGCTTCAAGCATAATGAGAAGAAAGACCGAAGAGGCTCTTTTTAAAAGTGAAGAACGCTACCGCTCCATATTTGAAAACGCAATCGAATGTGTTTTTCAGGTTGCAGGAGACGGCAGAATACAGGTTGTGAATCCTGCAATGGCTTCATTCATGGGCTACGACTCGGCAGAACAGCTTATAGCGGAACGCCCTTTTGCCGCAGACTGCTTTATAAAAAAATCAGAGTACCTGAGACTGGTCAGGCAACTGCGTAAAAATGGTTCTGTTACAGGCTTTCACGCCTCAGCATGGAACCGTCTTGAACTTGAAAAATGGGCTGTTATAAATGCCCGCATAATAAAAGGTTCCAATGGCGAACCGGATTACATATCAGGATTCGCTTTTGATGCCACTCCGCAGATTGTAGCCCAGAGGAATGTGCATAATCACAAATCCAGATTCATGCAGCTTTTTGACAGGTCACCTCAGGCTATTGTTTTGCTTGATACCCATGGAGGGGTCCTTGATACAAACCGCAGTTTTCAAAATCTGTTCGGATACAGCACCTCTGAAATGCGCCATCTTTGTAGCAACCTGTCCTGTGAAGAGCCGCCGCTGGTCATAAATAAATTTGAAAAAGTCCTGCACGGTGAAACTCTTCATTATGAGGCCCTACGCAAAGATAAAAACGGATTGACTATTCCGGTCTCAATACTTGGATTTCCGTTTATGTGCAGCAATGAAATATCCGGTGCATTCTTTATATATACTGACATTTCACCAGAAAAAGAATTTGAAAGACAACTTTCACACCAGTCCCAGCACGATGGACTGACAGGACTTCCGAACAGGTCTTTATTCATGGAACGGCTGGAGATTGCTCTGGACCGTACCCATAAGGACGAGAGCTATACTTTTGCCGTTCTCATGCTTGATCTTGATATGTTTAAACGTATCAACGACAGTCTGGGACATCATGCCGGTGACGAACTGTTGGTTAAAACCGGTCAGCGGATCAAAAAATGTCTGCGTTCAATTGATACCCTCGCCAGAATGGGCAGTGATGAATTTGCCATCTTAATTGAAGGCTTTAACTCACCGCAGCAGGTCATAAGAATAATAAAAGAAATCCGTAATGAAATACGACGCCCCATTCTGATAGAAGAAAATGAGGTTTTTGTAAGTTCAAGCATAGGCATAGTCTTTAAAACAGCTGAATATACAAACCCGGACCATATCCTGAGAGATGCGGATATAAGTATGTATCGGGCCAAGCAGCTGGGGACAAACCGCTTCAAGGTCTTCAACAAGGCTATGCACGAGCACGCTCTTAAAACTCTGCTGATAGAAAATGAGATCCGGCAGGGACTGCCAAGGGAGCAATTCATCCCATACCTGCAGCCGGTTTACAAACTTTCCAATGCCACCCTTGCCGGTTTTGAAGCATTGATGCGCTGGAACCATCCTGACAGAGGTCTTGTCGGTCCGGTAGGCATTATTCCAATTGCGGAAGAGACCGGGCTTATCGTTCATCTCGACCGCACCATGCTCAAAAAATCATGTCAATTCATGTCATTACTTTTAGAGCGTTACAGTAAATCCTCCAATCTTTTCCTTAACGTAAATCTTTCCCCGCGCCATCTGTCTCAGCCGGACCTGATTGAAGCTATTGAAGAAGTTCTCGAAGAAACTGGTTTTCCTGCTGAGATGTTAAAGCTTGAAATAACTGAATCCGCTATTATGGAAAGCAATTTAACAACTGAAACCAACCTTGAAAAAATTAGGCTCATGGGAATAAGACTTGCTGTTGACGATTTCGGAACCGGCTATTCTTCACTTTCCCAGCTGCAAAAATTCCCGGCTTCAACACTCAAAGTTGATCGCTCCTTTGTTGACGGCATGGTCGAAGACACCGAAGCCCTTGAGATAGTTAAAGCTGTTAATGCGTTAGGCCACAGTCTGGGTATGGATATTGTTGCCGAAGGTGTTGAAAACCGTAAACAGCTTGAGCTGCTGCGCGACATGGGCTGCGAATACGTTCAGGGATTTTACTTCGACAAACCGGTAAATGTTGATGACGCAGAAAAAATTGTTAAGCTGATGGATCAGGGATTCAGACATCCGGGACTTATAACCAACTGATCTCAAAACCTTTCCCGCCATATTAGCACCGGTAAATTCAGGCTTTTTTTAAATTAACTTGTTTCAGTCAGACCTAAAGTGTAAACTCAAGGCATAATCCCGAATTAAAGGAGAATGGTCTTGACGCATACAATTTCAGCCCTTGTAAAAAACAGCCCCGGAGTTCTGCACAGAATGGCGGCTGAATTCGATAAATATCTGATAAATATCAAATCTATCTCCGCTGGTGAGACAGAAAACCCGAACATATCACGAATGGTTATCCGGGCCGAAGCCAGCAGTGAAGAAATTGAAAAAATCACCGAAGATATGACCGGCATGGACTTTGTGATCCAGATTGATGACATGGAGCGCAAAGAATTTGTCGACCGGGAACTCGTCCTCATCAAAGTAGCCCGCAATAAAGACAACATAACACAGTTGATGCAGATTTTTGAAGTTTTCAGGGCCGGAGTTGTCGGTATGGGACAGCTCACCATAACAGTTGAACTAAGCGGCGACAGGGAACGGGTGGAAGGACTGATACAGATGCTTGAACCATTCGGAATTAAAGGAATGTGCCGCACCGGAATGATTGCCCTTAAACGCGGTGACGAACAGGACAGACCATGAGTTTCAAATCGCTGGAAGATCTGGCAGCGACTGTCCTTGAGAGCGGGCTCAGACCGAGAGTTGCCATCGCCCCCTGTGAAGAGGAATTTGTTCTTCGCTCTGCCGTTGAGGCTCAGGCAAATAATGTCGCGGAGCCGGTATTAGTAGGCAATCATTCAAAAACAATGGAAATTGCCCAAAAGTATAATCTTGATATTTCTCAATTTGAATTCCATGAGGAACCTGAACCGTCTCTGGCTGTCCAAAAGGCAATAGATTTATACAGAAGCGGAAAAGTTGCCCTGATAATGAAAGGGTTGATCAGCACAAGCATAATTTTAAAAGCCATACTTAACAAAAAAACAGGAGTCCCGCCCCAAGGACTTATAAGCCATGTCAGTGTTTTTAAAGCACCAAACTCAGACAGACTTATGCTGCTTACAGATGCTGCTGTGAACATAAAGCCGAATCTCCAGCGCAAGGTGGACATACTCTGCAACGCTCTGGATGTTGCCAGAAAGCTTGGCATAACCTGCCCGAAGGCCGCTGTTCTGGCTGCAACGGAAAAGGTAAACTACCCTGCAATGCCAGCAACTCTTGATGCGCAGATACTGTCTCAAATGGCCTCGGAAGGAGCATTCGGGGATGCGATTGTAGCCGGACCTCTTCAGCTGGATCTAGCGGTCTCCCCTGTTGCGGCCGCCTGCAAGGGGATAACTGATCCTGTTGCCGGACACGCCGACCTGCTGGTTGCTCAGGACATTGAAAGTGCCAATATTTTATACAAATCACTGACAACAATAGCCGGGATATGCGTTGCAGGAGTTGTTGTGGGCAGCAGCGTCCCCATCGTTGTTCCCTCCCGCGGAGACAGTGAGCGGACTAAATATTTCTCAATAGTTCTGGCATCGTACCTATCTCAAAAGAAATCAGATCAAATCTGCAGAGCCCGTACGTTTAAATAAATTTTAAATTTAAGTGCCAACTAAAGGATTTTTTAATGAGCTGCGCAGGAAAATTAAGCTTTGCAATACAAATTCTGATGTTAGCGTTTTTCCTAACCATATCAGCCTCTCCCCCGGCAAAAGCTGCGGACAGGCTGCTTATAGTTGCAGACCCCTTTCCTCCTTTTAATTACATTGAAAACGGAGAACCTGCAGGCCTGAATTTTGAGATAATGAAAGCAATTTTAAAAGACATGAACCGCGATTTTGAGTTGCAGCACCTTCCATGGAAAAGAGCCCTCCTGACAGTAAGAAAAGATAGAGCAGATGCAGTGCTTGACGTTTCAAAAGATTCAAAAAGAGATAAGTATCTGATCTACCCTGATGAATGTCTTTCAGAGTCACCGGTAATTGTATTTTATATCCGGCAGAGGACCTTTAAATACACCGGCCCGGAATCACTTGGAGGTAAAAGAATAGGCGTTATGGAGGGTTATACTTATGGGGAATTTTTCGATAAGCATCCCAATCTCTATGTAGAGCGTGTTCCCAGCATGGAGCAGAACTTCATGAAGCTGTTGCGTGGAAGACTTGACGTAGTAATCTCTTATAAAGAAGTCGGCATTTCCACTTTAAAAAAGATGAAAATTTCAGATAAAATCAGCTATTGTAAGAACCCGCTCCTGACTATTCCATTATATATAGGATTCTCAAAAGACAGAATTTCAAAAGAGTTTGTGGCAGACTTCAATGCAAGACTTCATAAATTCAAAAAGACCGGCAGAATCAAGCCCTTACTAAAAAAATACAATTAAATTATATATAAAATTTTATACCAATCTAGATATCCAACTCGGAATAGACTTTTCCCCTTCCACTCTCTTTGGCTTTGTACATGGCTTTATCAGCTCTCATTATTACGGAATCAAGGGTATCGCCACTTTTATACATGGCAACACCGGAGCTGACTCCCACATTTTTACTGCCAAGAATCTTTTCACTATAGCTGTCACAGCTGGGGATGGAATTTACAGCCCGATGGATACGTTTTGAAACTTCAACGGCCTGATCCACATCACCGGAGACAAGGACTATAAATTCATCGCCGCCCCATCTCGCACAAAAATCACTGCTTCTCACAGATGAATTTATTTTGCAGGATATTTCCTTCAAGATACGGTCACCTTCCAGATGTCCACAGATATCATTAACCCTTTTAAAATTATCTACATCAAGGACAATCAAGGATAGATTACTGTTGCTCCTTTCAGCAATTGTCGTTTCAGCTAAAAATTTGTGCTCAAATCCCCTGCGGTTCGCAACACCGGTCAATTCATCTGTATTAGCCTGAACTTCGAGTTTTTTCTGATAATGGTTAACAGTAACTATTGAGATAATAAGAATTACGATAGTAACCAGAAAACCGGCTTCAACTGTTCTTATTAAATTAGTTCTGGCTGCCTCCATTGATTTCTGCTCACTTTGCTCAACAACAAGAAACCATCCCAGTTCTTTTACCCAGCGGATTGTCATCAGAATCGTATCTTCATCTTTCTGATATTCAAAAGAAGCCGGCTCAGTGCGCTTTATGGCAAGGACTTTAGCTGAAATTTTTGAAATCCCGGGCATGCTTTTAACTGACTTAAGCTTATGCACCATCTCAGTATTTGAATGGGCCTGAACAATTCCATCAGGAGAAATAAGATAGATATTCTTATCATATTTTTCAGAAAATTCTTTCAGCAGAGTGGCAACAGCATCAACTTTAAGTCCCACGCCAGTAACACCGATCAGGTTACCATCCCTGTCTTCAACTCTGTGATTGATAAAAATTGTCAGAATATTATCTTCGGCCTCATTAGTATCAACTATAAGGTCATAATCTGTACCTTTTTTTATAAAGTCGTAATACCAGACATCATGGGAATCTTTTTTGCTTATTTTTTTCAGAATTCCATCATAATAGTAATAATTTTTTGTAGAAGCAGAAACAAAAAATGAAGAGAAGAAACCATACTTTTCTCTTATTTCGTCAAGATAACGTTTGATTTTACTAATGCCATTCTCACCATCCATGGACCAGTCTTTCAAAAAAGTATCATTAGCCATTAATGAAGAAACAAAGATAGGCCGCGTAAGACTCGCCTGAAGCTCCGAATATATATTATCACGTGTAAGCGGCAATGCTGATTGCAGTATATCTTTACGCACTGATTCGCTTGAGACCTTATAGTTGTAAGCACTTATAAAAACAAAAGTTCCAACAAGTATAGCGGTCATGGAAAGTATAAGTTTCAGCCTGATGGACATTCAAAGCTCCACATTTTCTTCAAAAAATAAAAAGGATTGATATATAGAATCGCGATATTTCTTAATCGATGAATTTGTTTTCAACAACATTTATTTTTTTATTGTATGTGACAATGAAAGACAATGAAATGATTGCTTGCAATTATACTTAAGATAATTAAAGTTTATATTTTACATTTTGTAAAATTTATATATTTTGACAAAATGAATAACAAAGATAACTTCCTCAAAATTTTTGTCCCGATTGCAAAAGCTGTTTCCGCCCTGTTGGAACCACATGGTGAAGTTGTCATCCATGATCTGGCTTCAGACAGTATCTATTTTATCTGCGGAAACTATTCAGGCAGAAAACCCGGAGATGAATCTCTGCTGGGAATGACGGAAAAAGAAATAAATAATAAAAGTGGCTATCCACCTTATTTTAAATCAGGTCCGGACGGATCACCACAGCGAAGTGTTTCTGCTGTGCTTGCAGATGAAACAGGCAAGCCCAGAGGACTTTTCTGCGTTAACGTGGAAATAGGTGAGCTTGAAACGGCCAGAAAAATATTGTCCTCCTTTATGGCCTGCCCGCGCAGTGATGAACAGCCGGAAGAACTTTTCGCCTATGACTGGCGGGAGCAAATGAATCTGCACATTGGCCGCTATCTCACTGAAAGAAATAAAAAGATAAAACACCTCACTAAAGCAGAGCGCTGTGAACTATGCCTGCAATTAAAGTCACAGGGACTGCTTGAAGCCAAGAATTCAATTACACATCTGGCTGATTCAATAAACGTAACAAGAGCAACTATATATAATTACTTGAACAAAGCGGAGGCTAAATAAAGTGGAAAAACTTGATAACTTCAAACTGGAAACATTTTTCTCAAAGTGGGAATTCAAGGCCCGTTACCACTTATGCGCTTCGGATGCCGAATCTATGAGTATCAGAGAATTATTGCAAAATTCAGGAACTGACCCTGAAGCTTTGCTGGACCTGAAACTTGGATATACAGAAACTTTCGGTAATCCGGAATTAAGAACAGAAATCAGCAAACTCTACGACAAAGGAACAGCGGATAACATTCTGTGCTTCTGTGGTGCGGAAGAAGGGATATTCTGCGCTATGAACGCCCTCCTTGAGCCTGATGATCATGTGGTGGTGATCACTCCCAACTATCAATCTCTTGAAACTATCCCCGGCTCAATATGCAGTGTCAGCGCGGTTTCACTTGATCCACATGATAACTGGAACCTTGATCTGGAGAAGGTTGAAGCTGCCATCCGTGATAATACAAAACTGCTTGTAATCAATTTTCCGCACAACCCGACAGGTAAAATAATTCCTCAGTCCACTCAGAAAAAACTGGTTGAAATGGCCAGAAAAAAAGGGATTTATATTTTCAGTGACGAAGTCTACCGACTGCTTGAACATTCACAGGAAAAAAGACTTCCTCAAATGGCAGACATATATGAAAAAGGTTTATCTTTAAACGTTCTTTCCAAAGCATACGGTCTGCCGGGGCTGCGCATGGGATGGATTGCCTGTCAGGATACCACTCTGCTGCAAAAGATGGAAAGGGTAAAACACTTTCTCTCCATCTGTAACTCAGCTCCATCAGAATTTATTGCCATGGCAGCACTTAAAAGCCGGAATGCCATAACTGAACGGCTTCGCACACTTTTAGACAAGAACCTGAGTGTTCTGAACTCCTTCTTTAAAAAGCACAGCACTCTTTTTAATTGGCAACAACCTGACGGAGGCTGCACGGCATTTCCATGTTATCTCGGCCCGGAGGGAACTGAGACTTTTACTGCGGAACTGCTGAAAAAAACCGGAGTTCTTTTGCTGCCGCCCAGCGTTTATTACAGCAATGCTGCCGGAAGAGGGTATGAAGGATTCAGAATAGGATTCGGCAGAGCAGATATGAGTGAGGCTCTGAGTATTGTAGATTCTTATCTGGACACTAATAAATATTAATAGAAAAAGCTGAAACAGAAAATTCTGTTTCAGCTTTTTCTATTGTAATACTGAGATTTTTTCCCCAAAAAGGGTCACACGGATTGGGAAGAACTCACAACCCAGACTCCGCCGATGATCATAAGCATACCGACTATAGAATACATATTTATTTGTTCCCTGAAAAATATCACTCCTATAGGGACAAGACAGGCCATGACCATACCATTTGAAAGCAGTGGTAGAGTACTGATACTAGCTCCTGCGTGGTAAGTCATGAGCACACCTATTTCAATTCCCACAATAGCCACGCCAAGGACAGCTATCGGCCAGTTTTTTAGTGAGATTACTCCATCAAGCTCTATTTTGCCTGTCTGAAGATAAAGCCCCGCAAGGCTTATAAGCAGTGCCACGGCATAGGTGGCTGCCAGTATACCAAAAAATGAATTCTCTGAAGAGAGCGTCTTCTGTGCTAGATGATAAATAACGGAAGAAGCAACCCACACAGCTATTGATCCATATAAAACGAACATCTTTTGTTTCCTTTGTAATATTGATATAAATTTTCGAATGAAGGAATATTCCACAAAAAATCTATAGACATCATGGCAGCCTGTGACCACTGAAAGCTGTTCATTTTAAATATGAGTAAAACTAATCTTTATAATCTGGATCTGAATCTTCTCATTGTTCTTGACGCAATATACAGTGAAAAAAGCCTGACTCTGGCTGGAGAACGCCTTAACATCACTCAATCGGCAATAAGCCATTCGCTGGCAAAACTACGTGACTATTTTCAGGATAAACTTTTTTTGCGGCAGGGAAATAAAATGGAGCCGACCCCGTTATGCTCCGCTTTGCAGGAATCCATTTCCCCGGCTCTACTTAAAATCACATTATCAATTGATGACAGAGGTAAATTTGTTCCGGAAAAATCCACACGCAGTTTCAGACTGGGCATGAGTGACTATCTCTGTACAGTACTTCTACCTGAAATTATTAAAATTGTTAGCAAAGAAGCTCCGGGAGTATGCATTCATACCTCTCCGCCTACGCATGAACAGCGTCTCCTCATGTTAAGAGAAGGTAAGCTGGATATTTTTCTGGGAACACCACGTAATTACGGACCGGCAATAAAAAGTCAGTATCTTTTTTCCGATAAAGAAACATGTATATTCAGAGAAAACCATCCGCTGATAAAGAATACTTTGTGTGAAGATGACTTATCAAAGCTTGACTTTCTCGCGTTTTCGCTTTCAGAATCAGGTCAGGGGTTTCTGGAAGAATTACTGCATAAAAAAGGTCTGGTACACAGAATAAAAATGATCGTTCAGCAGGAGCTGACCATTCCTCACCTTGTATGTGATTCTGATCTTGTCGGGGCCGTGGCAGAAAAACTTGCCTTGCATTTCTCTAAAATAATGCCCATAAAATATTTATCCATACCTATCGGCGGACCGGAGTTTGATATATACCAGTCATGGCATTCAAGAAACGACTCTGACTCGGCCAATATTTGGATGAGAAGTATTATTTTAAGGGCGGCAGAATTAATTCATTAATATTTCAGCAAGATGCCTGTCAGGACAATATTATTATGTTGACAACCTAAAATCAATAATAATATTAATTACTGTTTACTGAAATAAGGAGATATCATGAACTTAAAATCCAGACTGACAGGATCATTTATTCTGATACTGTTATTAGTTATAAGCATGTCTGTTGTAGCTATTACTGAATTGTCATTTCTACAGACTGAACAGACAGCTCTCAGACTGGCCGGAAGACAGACAACACTTGTTCAGCAGATGGGAAAGGATGCTTTTCTTTTTGTCCTGACTGATTCAGCTGAGGCTATAGACCATGCCAGAAAATCTGAAGCAATATTCAATAAAACCCTTAAAGCGTTCAAAAATTCAGGAACAGCTCCGGAGACATTGAATTTAAACGGTCCATCCTTTGAGGTCCCTGATCTGCCGGAGAAAGCAATCCGCAGCATTTCTAAAGTTGATTCACTCTGGAATGACTTTTCCGAAAAGCTGAACAGAATTCTCGGCGGTGATAAAAATATCAGCGTTGAAAGCATGGCCGAGGCCGGAAACAGGCTCACAGCCGAGCTTAACAAAACTGAAAAAATTATTAAGGAAGAAAGCCATTCATACATTTCCTGTCTGGCAACGACTTTAAGTATTTTTACAGCGATAATAATATTTACATTAATTTTCCTGACCTATGCCGTAGTGGTAAATATTATCAAACCGCTGAGAGCTATCAGATTCTATACCGGCAAAGTGGCTGAAGGAGACTTTGCCGCCCACATCGAAGGTAAATTTATTCACGAGCTGCTGAATCTTAAAAATTCCATCACAACCATGACTTCGCATATTGTCGCCAATATGCGCGAAGTTGAAGCCAAAGAGAAGCTGGCTTCCGACAATGCCTTGAAAGCAGAAGAGGCTCTTGAAGAAGCAAACAAGGCAAGTGAAGAAATAAAATCCATCATGGGTGCAATGAACGAAGCTGCCGCTAATGCCAAAGAGATTTCAGAGCATGTTTTCAGCAGTATCGGAGAACTCAGTCAGCAGGTCCACCATGTCAATGGTGGAGTAGGAATTCAGCGCGACAGACTTACTGAAACAGCAACGGCCATGGAGCAGATGAACAACACTGTTTATGAAGTTGCCAGAAGCGCATCCAATGCAGCGGAAAGTGCTGAAAAATCAAAGTATAACGCTCAAGTTGGAGCAGAAGGCGTTCAACGGGCCGTAATTTCTATTGAGCAGATAAAACAGACCATCCTGAATCTGAAAGAAACCATGAGTAAGCTTGGTGAACAGGCTGACAATATTGGCCAGATTATGAATGTGATTACCGATATTGCCGATCAGACAAACCTGCTTGCGCTTAATGCCGCAATTGAAGCTGCCAGAGCCGGTGATGCCGGTAGAGGATTTGCAGTTGTTGCTGATGAAGTTAGAAAGCTCGCAGAAAAAACCATGGATGCCACAAAAGAAGTTGGAACGGCTGTCTCAACTATTCAGGATAACGCGCGTGAAAATATCACTGCGGTTGAAGCTGCCGCAGACGGCATTGTGGAAAGCACAAAATCTGCCGCGGAATCAGGAAAATTCATGGAAGAAATTGTCGGCTTTGTAGAAGACACAGCCAGTCAGGTTGCCTCCATTGCAACAGCCAGTGAAGAGCAATCCGCAGCATCTGAACAAATCAACAGGGCTCTTAGTGAGGTGACCGGAGTTGCCTCTGAAACTGCTGACGGAATGGAAGAATCCGCCAAGGCTCTTGGCGAGATTTCAAGCAGCGTGGAAGAGCTTGATACAATAATTCAGGGAATTGCCAGCGGACAGTTTGTAGATATAAAATCTGGTAAAATAGTGGAATGGACACAGGATTTTGCTGTGAATGTCAGAGTTCTTGATGAACATCACCAGACATTATTCAAATATATCAATGAACTCTACAACAGCATGAAAAACAGAAAAGCCGATACGGTAATGTCCGGCATTACTGAAAAACTTGTTGAATATACTAAATACCATTTCGGCTATGAAGAAAAATTATTCAATAAATACGGATACCCTGAAACGGAAAGCCATAAAAAGGCCCACCGCATGTTTGTTGATACAATTACAAAATTTGATCAGGACTTAAAAGCTGGAAAGGCTACCGTTTCAAACGAAATTATCAGATTCCTCAAGGAATGGCTCATTGAGCATATCCTTAAGGTCGATACCAGATACAGTGAGTTCCTTAACAGTCATGGTGTAGATTAAAATCATACACGACAAAGAATATAATAAGCAGAAAGCCCGGACGTTTTGTCCGGGCTTTCATTTTTCAGTATATATATTTTTAGCATTTCAAGTTAATTGGCATCAGCCTTCCTGCTGCTGTTAAAAAGATTGAGAAACCTTCCATAACCCTGCTCTTCCATTTCATTTAAGGGGATAAAGCGCAGAGCCGCAGAGTTCATGCAATATCTAAGTCCGGTTGGTTCGGGACCGTCCTCAAAGACATGACCAAGATGTGAATCTGCTGTTTTGCCTCTCACTTCTGTTCTTGTTGTAAACAAAGATCTGTCAGTCTTTTCTATAAGATTGTCCGGCTCAACAGACTTATAAAAACTCGGCCACCCGGTGCCTGAATCATATTTTTCTTCAGAGCTGAAGAGTACATCACCGGAAACCCTATCAACATATATTCCCTTACGTTTCTCATTCCAATATTCATTATTAAACGGAGGTTCTGTACCATTTTCACGTATCACGGAATGCTGGAGTTCTGTAAGTGGTTCAGCGGTCTCTGACTCTTCAGAATTCTTATTATCTACATCCTGATGACTATCCCCCTGATCTATTTTTTCAGAACCAGCATGGATGTCTCCCCAATGCTGCTCTATAAATCCATTCCTCCCGGACAGGGTTCTATAAAACTTATAGCGAGTCGGATGTTTTAAATAATAATCCTGATGATACTCCTCTGCCCTCCAGAATTTATTCAAGGGAATTATCGGAGTGACAACAGGCTTATCAAAGACCCCGGAAGTGGCAATCTCCTCACGAGTTTTCTCGGCAATCTCCTTCTGCTCTTCATTCTGGTAAAAAATAGCAGATGTGTATTGCTCTCCACGATCATTAAATGATCCTCCCGCATCTGTAGGATTGAAGATTTTCCAATAATATCCAAGAATATCTGAATAACTTATCACCGCTGGGTCATAATAGACCTGAACCGCCTCCCGGTGTCCGGTTATTCCCTTGGAAACTTCTTCGTATTGAGGATCATCATAATCACCACCACAATAGCCTGAAACGACTTTTATTACTCCCGGCACCTTTTCAAAATCAGACTCAAGACACCAGAAACATCCCCCTGCGAGGGTTGCAATCTCATAATTATCAACCTGTTCAATCATTTTTGCATTTCTCCTGATTTTTTGTTCCGGTTCTGATCTGCAAAATGCAATAAACATAATCACCAATAGAAACATGGAGAGAATAAATATTTTCTTTTTATGCTTCATACGGCCTCTCCTTTTAATAATTATACAATAATAATAGTCAATACTAACAAGCTTGTACTACTACCTTACTACAAATAGAAAAGCCGGAACAGCACTTATAAATGTGCTGTTCCGGCTGAAACAGATTCAATTTTATTATTTCTTAATCTCTAAGATTTCTTATCAACTGACGCAGTTCGGAAGCCAGCTTTGAAAGTTCTCTGATAGCAAAAGCGGACTCCGCCATGGCTTCATTGGTCTGCTCAGCAGCAGTACTTATCTGGCTGGATGAACTGGCTATTTCTTCACTGGCTGCGGACTGCTCTTCCGAAGCGGCCGCAATAGAACTTATCTCATCCGAGGTACGGTTGGATATTTCAACAATTTTCTTGAGAGATTCTCCAGCCTTTTCAGCTACCACAACAGCTTCACTGACATCCTTGACTGTTGCTTCTGTTTCAGCAGCATTCGCCTTGGTGCTCTGCTGAATTATCTTGATATTATTTTCAACCTGGCCTGTAGCGTCCATGGTTTTTTCAGCAAGTTTGCGAACTTCGTCGGCTACAACAGCAAATCCACGCCCTGCTTCACCAGCTCTTGCAGCTTCGATTGCCGCATTGAGGGCAAGCAGATTGGTCTGGTCTGCGATGTCAGTAATCACGTTCATGATATTTTCTATGGATTCAGCCTCGTCATTCAACTTCAGCATATTTTTATAGAGATTGCCGGCCTGATTCTCAAGCCTGCTAATCCTATCAACAATTTCTGAAACGACACTTTCACCATCTATAGCAGTCTTCCGGGCTTCACTGGAAAGGTTAGCGGTATCTGAAGCCTTTCTAGCCACTTCCAGTATTGTACAGTTCATCTGCTCAACACTTGTTGCCACAGAGGAAGTAAGTATCAGACTTTCTTTACTTGAGGAGCTGGACTGCTCAACCTGAGCAGAAAGCTCTTCAGCAGCAGAGGCCAGTTGATCTGAAATCATATCAGCCTCATCTGCTCCTTTTATGACCATCTCATTTCTAAGAGCCAGTTCTTCCTCTTTTTCCTTAAGGGCCGTCATATCAATATAAAGACAGAATCCGCCGATACTCTTCCCGTTACGGTCATTAAGGGAATAGACATTTGCAAGAACGTGTCGTGTTCCACCCTTATGCCCCTGTATTGTTACTTCAAGATTTCTAAAAACATCCCCGTTGTGCATGGCCTTGCCAACGGCAGTGACTCTACCCGGATCATTATAGAACAGATGTGCCAGAGTTTTGCCCAGCTGGGATTCCACAGATCCGTCAATTTCCAGCATATTGAGTGTTTCACGATTGGTATACAGAGTTTTTTCTTCTGTATCTACAAGAAGATAAGGCGTAGGCAGACCTTTTAAAATTCCCTCGCAAAGATCCCTGTTGCGTGTTGAATTTTCAATCAATGTTGCAAGAGCCTTTATAAAAGGAACTTCAGCTTTATTAATTTCTTTACCGGTATCAATTCCGGCTGAAGCCTTTTCAAAAACTTCACACAGCTCGTCCATTCCGAGCCCTATATTTGATGAGACTGCAATTGTTGCTATAATGGAAACAACAGCTACAGCCAGAGTTACCCCTATTATCAAGATTTCATTCCATCCTGATAAATCAGGAAGAAAAATTAATAATACTATGCAGGCTACTACAGCAGCTGCAATAACTACAGCCATACCCATGTATAGCTGTTTTTTATAATTCAATATCCTCATCCCCTCTCCCTTAGTCAATGCTGATATAATTTTGAAAAAAGTGCTGACCGCACATTGCCTTATATTGAACCTAATGCACCAGAAGTATTTAAAAAATAAGTATAGCAATACATTTGCTATGCTGATGCTTAGAATAAATATTTTTAAACTGGAAATATAAAATCGATATGAAAAAATTGAGACAGGCTGTGACTTGCGAAATAAAGATGTGCTTAAGAAAAATTGCAGTCAAATAAACAGTGTACATAAACAAGTCCGTGCCGCAAGACGGCACGGACATAAAATCAATAATGGAGAGTAACAGCTACCACCCGCGATGGCTTATAATGCTTTCAACCTTTTCTTTGGTCTTTTCTTCAACAAGAATCATCTTGCGGGCCTGTGCTTTTTTAATTTTATCAGTGAGAATATTAATATCGGCCGGCTTTTCAATAAAATCCATAGCACCCAGTTTCATTGCTTCTATACCGCGTTCTACAGTGGCATGACCGCTCAGGAGAATTACCTGAATCTCCGGTCTGCTTTTCTTGATATGTTTAAGAACTTCAATACCGTCCACCCCGGGCATCTGAAGGTCTAAAATTATGGCGTCGTAAGATTCTTCTTCTACTTTATTGAGAGCTTCCTGCGGGTTGACGCAAAAATTAACATTCATCCCTCTTAATTTCATACGCTCTGCAAGACCTTCTACGAAATCTTTTTCGTCATCAACAAGCAGCACTTTTTCGGCCATGATTCCCTCCATTATAAATAAAGTTAATTGGTTTAAATTGATAACGACCCGGGTAGGGAGATTTTCAACACTCCTGAACTTTTGTCAAATAGCAGTTCACCATCCACTGCTTTTATCATCTCAACCAATATATTTTCATCATAGTAATCAGAATCAGCAATAATCTGTGCAATTTCCACAAAAGCAGCATCACCATCTTTCCCGGTTCTAACGGTAATCTTTCCGGTTGCGGCACAATTAATTGCGGTTTTTAGTACATGCCCGGCAATCATTTCAAAAAGAAAATAATCAGTTGTTACTGTAACCTTTTCATCTGCGAGAAACTCAACTTCAACAACTTTCGTTGAAAGTTTTCTTTTCATAAGAGTGTATACTAATTCCAGTGTGCTCCCAACATCGATATTGCAGATATTCTCGTCAACACTGTGAGCAAACACATTCATATTTTTTACAATCCGGTCACCACGCTGAATCTGTTTCTGGATTTTGGAAGCCACGGCGGATAATTTTGCCGGATCAAGATCCACCCCTTTTCCAGCCAGTAAAACCAGATCTTCCAGAAGCCCGGCATCTTCATTTATTATAGCAAAAACATTTTTCAGATCATGTGAAACAGAAGCACTTACTGTACCAAAGAATTTAAGTTCTTTTCTGGATTTGTCATCAGTAATCATACTGCCGCCTTGTTTTTCATAGTCTGCTAGCAAGAAACAGCTTCAATCTTTTCAATGAGCTGCTCAATACTGACAGGTTTAATCAGATAACATTCAGCCTTGGATGATCCCTCAAGATAATCCTGTTCGGAGCCATGTCCTGAAAGAAAAATAAACCTCATACCCGGCCTGAGCTCAGATATCATTTTACGAAGTTCAAGACCGCTGTATCTGGGCATTTTCATATCCAGTATCGCAAGGTCATATTCATTTTCCTTCACTTTCTGCAAAGCTTCATCACCTGAGGCGGCCCAGTCAGCCTCATACCCTCTGAACCCAAGCCGCTGCGACAGGGCTGATACAAGTTCAACTTCATCATCAACAAGTAAAATTTTCATATTAATCCTTTCCCAGCTCAGGGTGTTTCACAGGAAGAGCAAACCTGAAAGTTGTCCCTCTGCCCATTTCACTATCAACATTCATTCTACCGCCAAGATCCCTGACCAGCCCGTAAGTAATAGAAAGCCCAAGCCCCGTTCCACCGGTATTTTTCTTTGTAGAAAAGAACGGTTCAAAAATTCTTTTCAAATCAGCCTCGGGTATTCCGCAGCCATCATCACTGACTGAAAAAACAACTTCATCTTCATTTTCAGGAGCTACGCCTATCTGAAGATTACCGCCGTCCCTCATGGCCTGAAAAGCGTTGCTGATAAGATTCAGAAGAATCTGTTCCAGTTTGCCTTTATCCGTTTCAATGGAACTAACACCGTCAGCAACAGTGACATTGATATTTATACTCCGGTATTGTGCTTCCTTGTTCAAAAAGCTCAAAACAATATCAATAACTTCTCCCGGTTTGAGAGGCTCTATTTTAAAATCAGTCTGGCGGGCAAATCCCAGCAGGCGTTTGGTTATTTTTCCGCAACGCTCAACAGAGCGTAAAACAGAATCAATAAGGCCTATGAGTTTATCATCAGCCTCATATTCTTTGCTGAATGTGAAGAGATCTTTAAGCAACCCGGCTTTCTCATTTATAATGGCGAGAGGGTTATTTATTTCGTGGGCCACTCCGGCAGCAAGCCGGCCGATGGAAGCCATGCGGTTATGGTGCTCCATCTTCTGCAATGTCTTTGATCTGGTCAGATCAGCTATATATATCCTTTCAACCATATAAGAAGAAACAATCCAGATAACTACAACAATAAGGGCCGCACTCATAAATGTTGCCCAGAAAATAGTATCTCTTGTTTTCTCCCATGAAGCCATAAGCATTGAAAGGGGTTTTACAACAAGAAGAACGAAGGGGGTCCCTTCAATATAGGCATAGCCGACAAGAGCCTGATCTTTGCCATTATATTTAATCTGGCTGACTTTGGTATTATACGACTCTTCCGGCAGGGGAAAACGTACTTTTTCAAAAATATTGCCATTCCACGATGACGGAGTCTGTATAATTCCCTCAGTATCGGCCAGAAAAGCATCCCCACCACCGGAAATATCCATTGAAGCGAGTATTCCATTGAACTGGCTTGTATCAAGAGTTGCCCTTAAAATATAAAAACAGCCATCCTCTCCGGAACATTTTACCGCAATAAAAAAGTGGGGAACATCACGAAAACCCAAAAAAGCACCGCTTATATAAGTACCTTTTTTTTCAGTCTGCCTGAACCAGGCCTGACCTTTATATTCCTTGCCTTCCAACTCATAAGGGCCGACATAGGCCAATTGTTTGCCATCCTTATCAATAACTCCGAGATCGACGAATCCTCCGAAACTATCTTTAAGGCTGGCAAGAATTTTTTCCAGACGTCCGGATTCCATAAGCCCCTGAAAGCTGTTTTCCTTGACAATAAACTTCAGGGCGGATTCTCTTTCATTCAAAAAATAAGCAATGGAACGCCGGGCATTGGAAGTAAGTCTCTCAGTCTTTAAGAGACTGTCAGATTCAACCGACCCGCGGGTGACATTAAAATCCACAAATGCCATCATTACCAGTGGCACTATGGATACCACCACAAGAACCGCAAAACTAAGACGCCAGATTCGCTGGTAATCAAAGAGATTCTTGTAAGGGCCTGTGGATTCATGATCAGCATTCCAGAAATCAGGCCTGATAAACCGCATTATAGACATTATGCCCCCCGCGGGTTGGATCAATTACTTAATATTTCAAGAGTTGCGGACTTTGGAGTACGCTTTTTTAAGAGTTTCACTCAGAACATCAATATCAACAGGTTTGTTAAGATATGCGAATGCACCGAGTTCCATACATGTTTCACGGTCTTTTTCAGAACCGTGGCCGGTAAGTATGACGACTTCAATTCCGGGACGTTCCGCCTTTACTCTGCGCAGAACTTCAATTCCATCAATACCCGGCATTTTAAGGTCAAGAATCATTACTTCCGGTTCATCGGAATTTACCAGATCAAGGGCCGAAGCTCCGTCATAAACAACAGCAGAACCAAGATCACGGAGCATAAGTCTTTCTGACAGAGTCTGAACAAACTCGCGTTCGTCATCCACAAGCAGGACTTTAGAAGGAAGCTCAAAATCCATTTTGCGATAGATATCAGCCTCGTAGAAATCCTTACCGAACTTGACGGAAACGTCCTTTACCCCTTCAACAGGTCCGGCTATTTCCAGCAGTTCTTTTTCCAGACGGTCAACAAGAAGAACTTTCTGGTTTATGGATAAGGTGATGGTCCCGTCCTTAGCCTCCACCTGAACACTGTGTCCCTTACTGACCAATTCTGTTTCAACTTTCGCAGCAAGAAGAAAATCTTCTGCCATTTTCTGGGAAGCAGGAGTCAGTTTTACAGCGGCATTGCCAAGCTGTTCCATAATTAAAGCCGCGGCCTGTTCAACCCCGGTCTTGTTCACAGGAATAATTATATCATAAAGCTTGGAATTCCAGGGGTCCGTTGATCCGGTAATGGATTTTACCCATTCAGCAGCTATTTCATCCCCCTGCATGACGGCACGGTGGGCATCTTTTTCAGATAGTCCACTCTCCGAGGCCTGCTCAATACGTCCGGCCATATCATCAATAAGGCAGACTTTAAGCACATGATCTATTTCCTGCGTAAGAAGATGGGCAACCATTCCCGAAACGAGCATGTTGTCACCTTCAACGATTCTTTTAGCAAGAGCATAACGCATCCAGGCTATGGAGCGTTCCCGTTCATGGCTGAATCTGTTGAATATGGAAACCTTACCGGACAGGACTTTTGCTATGCGCTCCCTGTCTATTCCACTTAAATCTGAAGCTTCGCTAATGATAGTATCATCAGTTACCAGTCTTGCTCCAGCCTGATCCAGAATATTTTTGATGACGGATTCCGCCTGGCAGAAAACTCCGCTGAATACAAAGATATCAGACATTCGAACCTCCACTAGGCGCCTTTCAGGCCGCAATAGGTTGTTAGAGGACAATCCGGCTCGGTTCCATCCCTGTGAGCAGAAGCATGTGTACTGCACAAAGCTGTTTCGGCATCAACAA
Source organism: Maridesulfovibrio bastinii DSM 16055 (assembly GCF_000429985.1). NCBI lineage: Bacteria > Pseudomonadati > Thermodesulfobacteriota > Desulfovibrionia > Desulfovibrionales > Desulfovibrionaceae > Maridesulfovibrio > Maridesulfovibrio bastinii. Next base: position 175,750 of record NZ_AUCX01000007.1, on the reverse strand, counting down.
AAATGTGATCCTCTCTTATCTTCTCAAAAAGATGGGTTCTCTTGAGCACTTCCATAACCTGCTCATTGACTCCGGTCAGTGAGATATCAAGTCCTGCACTGCGAACGTTGTCAACAATCAGAGAAAGAGCTTCTTCACCGGATGCGTCAATATCATTTATTCCGTTGCAGACCAGAATAATGTGCTGAAGCTTTTTCATGGACATCATTCTGTCAGTTATCTGATCTTCAAGGAAGCTGGCATTTGCAAAAAACAGAGGACCGTCAAAACGGACAACTGCGATATGATCACAAACTTTCAGTCCGTGTGTTGTTGCATCCCTGAGAACATCGTCCTCGTTCTTTGAAAGTTCTGCGACTTTTGGACGCATACTTTTGTAAAGGAATACGCAAAGTGAAAGCACAACACCGATCATTATGCCCTTATCAAGATGGGGAGCAAAAGACAGAGTTCCCACAAAAGTTATGATGGAGATAGCTCCGTCATAACGCTGGGCTTTCCATGCATGAATAAAACCGGAAGCGTTGATAAGACCGATAACAGCCATCATGATAACTGCTGCAAGCACAGCCTGTGGCAGATGGTAAAGCAGCGGGGTAAAGAAAAGCAGTGCTACAGCTACAACGACTGTAGTGAAAACACTGGATAAACCTGTCACCGCCCCGGCCTGAAGGTTAACCGCCGATCTGGAGAAAGAACCGGAAGCAGGATAACTGCTGGCGCATGAACCGACCATATTAGCCAGCCCCTGACCGATGAGTTCCTGATTCGGGTCAAGACGCTGACCTGTTTTTGCAGCCATGGCCTTAGCAATTGAGATAGCTTCCATAAATCCAAGCAGTGAAATAATAACTGCAAAAGGCAGCAGACGCAGCATGACCTTTATATCAAGATTGGGGAGCACAAGCGGAGGAAATCCTGAAGGAACGTTACCGACAACAGCTCCACCACCCATCATTTTCAGAGAATCGGTCTTAAGAACTTTATTGCCGACCTTGAGTCTCCATGTCCTGCCATCAGTTTCAACGCCTGCGGGTTCACTGCCTTTCAGATAAAAAGCCAATTTCCCGTCAGACTCAACACCGCTGAATAAACTGTCTCTGATGCCCTTACGATACTCGTGGGATTTATGCTTAAGCAGATTGACCTCATAATTTATGACGTTCAGGTCATGCTCGGCATCATAAAAAGCCACCATGTCGTGTCCCTGCTTTGCTTCTTCCTCTTTAGCCACGGTCGCCGTGCGCTGCTGGGCAAGAGTATCAATACCGACAACTGACTTATTAAATTCAGTTATCATTTTCTGAACTTCAGGAGACTTTATGGAATCAATGGAAACAGTAGCATCATGATTGAAGCCAACCGCCCATGAAAGAACCGTGGTGACCACAACCGCACACAGGACATTTGGTATTTTGGGATTTATTTTTCTCAGCCCGACCATAATGGCAAAGGCCAGCACTCCCATGCCAAGGGTTGGCCAGTGAGTATAATGGATGGCTGAGCTGACTACCCGCATGATAGTTGCATAATGCAGCTCGGCTTTATCCACATAAACTCCGAACATCTTTGAAAGCTGTGAGGAGGCAATTATGATTGCAGCGGCATTGGTAAAACCGTTTACAACCGGGTGGGATAAAAAGTTTACGACAAGTCCCAGCCTCAGTACTCCAAGCAGGAACTGGAAAAGTCCTACAAGGAAAGCAAGCAGAAGCGCGTATGCGATATAACCACTGCTTCCGGCTGTTGCCAGAGGTTCAAGTGAAGCTGCGGTCATAAGCGAAACAACGGCAACCGGACCGGTCGCCAGCTGTCTGCTGGACCCGAACAAAGCTGCCACCATAGGCGGCAGCAGAGAAGCATAAAGACCGTAATAGGCTGGCATACCCGCTAACTGGGCATAAGCCATAGACTGGGGGATAAGTACAAGAGCCACAGTCAGACCCGAAATAAGATCCGCCCGAAGCGTTGCTCCGCTGTACTTACGGAACCAGCCCAAAAATGGAAAAACTTTTGTAAGCATCTGTCAAACACCCCTGATTGGTTGCAACATTCTGCGGATGGACTCGATCAACTCATTGTAGAGCGCGCCCGCATCATAGAGATTGAAGTTTTTAAACCTCACTAACCCGTCGACCATAGTGAACACGATAAGGGCTGTTTTTCTTGGGTTCAGGTCGCCTATTGAACCGTCCTCCTGACCTTTGAGGATTGGTAGCTCAATAAAATCAACCAGACAGCTGTAAATGTCTTCCAAATTCTCCCGAAATTCAGGACGACTTTCAGCAAAGTGGTATAAAAACAGCCTGTGGAGCAGTAAAAAATCATACTCCATCCTACCGGCAAGTAGAAGGTAAAAGCCGACCACGTCTTCCATCATTTCAATGCCGTCTTTAAATTCACGGTCCGCCATGTAATTGCGGAATTCTTCAACCAGTCTGTTTTTGGTTGATTCAAGAATGGCCAGCAACAGGCCTTCCTTGTTTTTAAAATGATAAAAGATGGTCCCTTCAGCCGCTCCGGTTACTTTAGACAACTCCTGCATTGAAGTATCTGCAAAGCCCTGATTGGCAAAAAGAACAGTTGCAGCTTGTAAAATTGCCGCCTTCTTCTTGGACATTTTGGTCATTATTCCTCCGGTTCCCCAAAACCGACTGAGCACTCAGTCTAAAAAAATCATTAAAGGCCTTTATAATCGTTGTCAACAGCCTAAAGCGCCATAGAACAAGGGCTAAGGCCCTATAACGACTTAACCGGAGATGAATTAATCAACAAAAACTGAGGGTTCCCTCAATTTGTATTTTTTTTCACAACATCAAAAAAAAATCCACTTCAAAAAAGTTAGATCAAAAATACACCAGCCGAAAAAGCCATAAAAGTTAAGAGCTAGTTCTTTTTAGAACTAGCTCTTTTACAAAAAATATTATATAATTACAGTATATTATAAACTTCTTGATTTTCCAAAAAAGAAATCACCCTGCAACCAGGCGTCAACACACTCGGCAACACCGATATGAAGCATGATTTTTACAGCTGTGCGAAGATCAAGCAATCCGGCTTCGAGACCAAGATTTTTTGTTCCTCTAAGCAGCCCTTCCTGAATGCTCTCAGCAATGTCCATCGGAATTTGGTGGCTTTGAATGGAATCATAGTAACCATCCCCTTTGAAATTAAGTTTACAGTCAATTTCATCAAAGGAATTCCGACCGCGGCATGCCAGTGGACGAGCTTCATAAATTCCGCAGATATTATTCTTTAAAAAGACACATGGAGTCTTAGCTACTGCTGCTGTCCTGCCGTTTCCAACTTCAACAGTAGTACGATCAACTTCTTTCATAATGTCCTTAATTTCTGATTCAGTATAGCTGCTGAGCAGTTTAAACCCAATATATGCGGCCTCAGCCTGAGTTACATCAACCTGCTCACAGCAGCAGTAGTAGCATCCTTTGCGGCATGCAGGCTCAGGATCAAAATGGTAGCCGGAACATCTGGAACTGAAAATATCCAAAGCTTCCCCCACAACTTCACACAGGGTTGCAGAAAAAGATTCCCGACTCAGATAATCAACCGTAAGCTCTCGACATTCATGAGCCAGTTGCTCCAGATCGGACTCAACTCTGTCTTTCTTAAAATTAACAGTTTCATGGTCCTGCCAGTCATTACGCTTTTTTCCCTTTCCACGGGGATTCCTGAACGAACTATCGCTCATAAGTTCCTCACTTATTATGATACTGATAAACTCAAATCTAATTAAGAGTGTTAAAAAATAGTTTTATTTAATACATGCATTAAAACTTGGGCAACATAATTATTAATATTTTTAGTAAACAATACCAGAGAGATAAATATTATCTGACTTTGAAAAGGCCACAATAAGAAAAGCCCCGTATGCAGGGCTGCATACGGGGCATAAATGTTTAAATAAAATCGTTAAGAACAGATTAATATCTTAATTGATATCTTTTAAAACTCCACTGAGGATTTCCAGATATTTTTTAAGCATTTCCGGGCTGATATCAGCCATGTGACCTATTCTGAAAATAGGCTGACGGCCGCTTGCTTCAAGTTCCTTATTAATCTTGCCATAGCCCGGATCAAAAAGATAACCGTGTCCGCGCATGGCTTCTTTAACCTGTTTCAGCTTCTCAACAGTCATTCCGGGAGCTGTTTGAACAGCTGACACGGAAGGAGACCGGTACCCTTCCTGAGCGAAAAGAGAATATCCATCCATCTGCTCTACCCATTCATGCGCCATCTCACGCATTTCTTCATGTCTGGCAAATCTTTTTTCAATGGTTTCATCATTGACAATATAATCAAGCTGAACACACATCTGGTTTACCAGAGTTCCATTCGGGGTTGTCAGAGTCTGGAGATTGCGGGCCTTTTCAACCTGAGCGAGAATATCTGTAGTGTAGCCCCTGTTTTCAACCTTCTCTGCTTTTTCAAATCCTTCAGGACTTACAAAAGCAATACCGAAGCCGGCAGGAAGCCCCAGAGATTTTTGTGTTGAAGTGCTGTACATCATGGGTTTTGCTTCTGCTATACAGGATGGAGCACCACCAAAAATGCTGACAGCATCAACCAGAGATTTTGCACCGTATTTATGTATCAATGCACAAACCTCAGGCACATTGTTGAAGACACCGGTTGATGTTTCATTCTGGGTGAAGGTTACAACATCCGGGCTGTACTCCTCTAAAGCCTGCTCAAGTTTATCAAGATCAATTGCTCTGCCGTAATCAAACTTAAGCTGGACCGCATTCTTACCGTTTGTAACGGCAAGTTTATGATAAAGATCACCGAAAGCCCCTACAGAGACATTGAGCACGGTATCGTCACTAGCAACAAGTGAACGGACAGAAGCCTCAAGCACATTTGTGCCGGAGCCGTTAAAAATGATAATGTCGTAATCTTCGGGAGCCCCGGAGAGCTTGCGCAGATTTTCCATGATCGGTCCGAACCTTTTAACATTTTCAGAGTCACGATGACCGAATTCAGGTAGAAGACCGGCCTCGCGCACCTCCTTACGCAGAAGGATAGGACCTGTTATAAATAATTGGAGTTCGGCAAAGTCGCTTCCGATCATTTTATTAGACCTCACTTTGAATGATTAAATATTGCCAACAGGCAGATCAAACTTGTATATTCAGTTCCATTTCAAGTCCAGAGGCAGAGAGAGTCTTTACATTTTTCTAATAACAACTATCTTTGTCATACTTGGATTTGCACCAAAAAATCATCCATTGCCAAAATTGTTTCTTGCAAAACGTAAAAGTGGAACCTATATTCCCTTTTTTTCATCCGCGGGGGAGTACTCCTTTGTCCCCGGCAAAAAGCTTATACGGTAAGACATCATGCCTCAATTAGGTCCCCATATTTCAATTTCTGCCGAAGAGCTCATGAACAGAGTTCTGGGCATAGATCCCTACGATTTTAAAGGATGGCCCGAATATGTACGCAGCCTTGCATCAAGCATCGCCGCTGAATTATTCCTTGTCCGTTACAACCCTTTTATAGATCAGGAACTGGTACGTAAAAGCGTTTCGCGTAATCTTACGGTGGCGCGCCCCACTCTTTCCGGTGAATATCCGCAGATTTTATCCAGAGCAATTGAAAATTTCTGGCTCAAGCAGGATGCGGACCGAGAATTCCGGGACAGACTCGTGGAAAAACTGCGAGAATTTCTGCCTGAAAAAAGCATCGGAATAAATCCGGATACACTTGTTCAGAGTGCTACAGACGCAACAGACCTCCGCATAGAACTGCCCATAGCCGTACTTTTCCCTGAAAAAACCGATCAGATTCAAGCCATTGTCCGCCTTGCCAATGAGATGCAGTTCGGAATTATTCCTCGTGGCGGAGGAACCGGACTTACCGGTGGAGCAATCCCGGCCATGGACAGAACTGTTATACTGTCCCTCTCAAGATTTAAAAATATACTGAGCATCAATAAAGAAGAGCTGACCCTCTGCACTCAGGCAGGAGTCATCACCCTTGATGCGATAAAAGCTACCGCGAAAAAAGGACTTTTATTCACTGTGGACCCGGCATCCAAGGCCGGATCATCCATAGGTGGTAATATTTCGGAAAACTCCGGCGGACCGTTCGCATTTGAATACGGTACAACCATTGATAATATTCAAAGTTTCAAGATGGTCATGCCCCGCGGAGAATTAATTGAAGTCAGAAGAAAAGACCATCCCGGTCACAAAGTTTTTGAAGGCGAAAAAGCTGTCTTTGAAGTTTATGACTGCAAAGGCGGACTGACAGAAACCCTCGAACTTTCTGCTGACGAAATTCGCAGCCCCGGTCTGGGAAAAGATGTAACCAATAAATTCCTCGGCGGACTCCCCGGAGTTCAGAAGGAAGGCGTGGACGGCATCATTACCGAAGCATGCTTTGCCCTTTACCCTCAACCGGAACATTCCCGTGTACTCTGCCTTGAGTTTTTCGGACGCTCCATGCTTAATGCCATGAACGTCATTAAAGACATTGTAGGTCTGAGAGATAAAATTAGAGAAGAAGGCGATCTCGTTAAAATCTCCGCTCTGGAAGAATTTGGTCCTAAATATGTTCAGGCCATCAACTACACTACAAAATCCACAACTTATGAAGGCGAGCCCATATCCGTGCTCATCCTTCAGTTGGATTCTGATGATCAGGACGCCCTGCAAAGTGCGGTTGATACAATTCTTTCAATTGCCCAGCCTTATGACGGTGTTGATATTTTTGCGGCCCGCGATGACAAGGAAGCAGAATTATTCTGGGAAGACCGCCATAAACTCTCGGCAATTTCCAAGCGCACATCAGGATTCAAAGTAAACGAGGATATTGTTATTCCTCTTGAGGTTGTTCCTGAATTTTCAACATTTCTTGAAGACCTCAACCTCATCTTTTTAGCTAAAATATACCGGAAATCTCTGCTCTCACTGAAAGACATCTCCGATTTCCCGATTGATGAGCCTAAAGTTGAGCTGGCTTTTGAAAGAACAACTTCGATACTCAAAGGCAAGCTGACCGGCTCCGATATGAGCGATCAGGAACTGGAAAGCCAGATTCGCTATCTTTTTCAGGAACTCCGTGACCAGTTCCCCAAGCTCGATTCCAAGATCAAGGCGATCTATGACAAGCTTCAGGCCCAGCGCATTGTTATAGCCAACCATATGCATGCCGGAGACGGTAACTGTCACGTCAACATCCCGGTTAACTCCAATGATCCGGAAATGCTGAACAGCGCTTATGATGCTGTTGATCATGTCTTTAAGAAAGTAATTGAACTTAAAGGCGAGATCACCGGTGAACACGGCATTGGCATAACCAAGATCGATTATCTTTCAGATGAAAAGATTGCCGCCATCAGGCAGTATAAAGAGAAGGTTGACCCTCTCAACATACTTAATCCCGGCAAACTGACCAGAAGGGAAGTTCCTTCTCCGGCCTACACATTTTCATTCAACAGACTGATCAATGATCTGGATAAAACTGCAATCAAAGATAAAGAGCATCTGATTGATCTTCTGCGCAATATTCAAACCTGCACCAGATGCGGAAAATGCAAGCAGGTCTGCCCGATGTACTTCCCCCAGAAGGGACTTATGTACCATCCGCGCAACAAAAATATTGCACTCGGAGCTTTGATAGAAGCTATATATTATTCTCAGGTCCAAAAAGGTGAACCATCACCGGAACTGATGACCAGACTCCGCAAGCTGATGGAGCATTGCACCGCATGCGGACGCTGTACTGCTGTATGTCCTGTTAAAATCGATTCAGCAGGCTCAGCCTTACAGATTCGCAGTTTTCTGGAGTATAAAGGAAAAGGCGGACACCCGATTAAGAATCTGGCTCTGCAGTTTGTCGCTAAAGACCCGGAAAGCAGGCTTCCTAAGGTTGCCAAGTTTCTTTCGATATCAGCTTCAGCCCAGAGCAAGGCCATCGGTCTGATCCCCGGACACTGGCGCAGAAGGATTGATTCCCCGCTGTTCCAGAGTAAGACTCCGGCGATGGACCTTAAAAACCTTAGCGAAGATCTGTCCCTTGCAACAGGATCAATGTTTGTTTCGGGAACCACTCCGTCACAAGCTGTATTCTACTTCCCCGGATGCGGAGCCAGCCTGTTCTCACGCAGCATAGGTATGGCTACGCTCTATCTGCTGCATAAAGCAGGTGTGAATGTTGTAATGCCATCCAAGCACCTCTGCTGCGGTTATCCACTGCTGGCAAGCGGCTGTGCTGAAGCCTACAACACTAACCGCCACCGCAATATTAACGACATTCAGTACAAACTGGCTAAAGCCAGTCTGGCCGGGCTTGAAGTAAATACGATTCTTACAGCATGCGGCACATGCCGTGAATCGCTGGAATCATATACTTTCGGTTCTGAGCTGGGCAGATCGCTGGAACACAAGGATGCTGTGCAGTACCTTATTGAACATGCCGGAAGTCTGCCGCTTGAAGCTCTTATGGATGACAGCGAAGTAATCTATCATTCTTCCTGCCATACCGAATGGACTGATACACCAAAAGCCAAGGCTCCTGAAATATACCGCAGCTCCCTTGCCGAACTTCTCGGCACAGAAGTAACCCTGTCTCCGGGCTGCTGTGGAGAATCAGGACTTGGAGCAATAACCAGTCCGTCTATCTACAACAAACTGCGTGAACGCAAAACCAGCCAGCTTAGAAACGACCTTACAGGCAAGCGGAAAGACGTTCCTGTGCTCGTCGGTTGCCCATCCTGCAAAGTTGGTATAAAGCGCAGTATTGATAATCTTAAAAAATCAAACAGAGTAATGCACACGGTTGAATTCCTTGCCGAATTGGTCGGAGGACCTAAGTGGCAGAAAGATTTCAAGAAGATAGTTGATAAAGCCCGCAGGCAGGACTCATTAGTTTTCCTGTAGGCCTATGAAAAATCTTGGAATTGATTTCGGACTAAAACGGGTCGGCCTTGCCATCAGTGATACCGAGGGCATTTTCGCCTTTCCTCTTAAAGTAATCGAGAGGACAACCCGTGACGCACTGTTTACAGAATTGCTCGAAATAATAGAGCGTGAGAAGGTCGAGAACATTGTTCTCGGCCTTCCACTGTCTCTTGAGGGCGAAGACACCCTGACCACACGACAGGTCAGAAACTTTGCAAAATCCCTTGAGAGAAGAACAGAAATCCCCATACATCTAGTGGACGAAAGATTCAGCTCAATAACAGCAGAAGAAGAACTTAAGGAGGCCGGACGTTGGAACAGCAAAACCAAAAAGAATCTGGACAGCCAGGCGGCGACAGTAATTCTGAGAACATGGCTCGAAGGGGCATAGTCTTAAGGTTTGTTATTCCATCGATCGCCGTTGTAAGTTTTTTGGCAATGGTTGTAGGCAGCTGGTTTCTATACCGTACCTGGGATTTTCTGAATATCCCGCCGGAATCTCAGGGGCGTAAAATTAATTTCATAATAGAGCCGGGCCAGACTCTCTGGCAGGTTTCAGCAAATCTGGCCAAAGCCGGTCTTATCAAAGACTCTAAACGCTTTAGAGGATATGCTCAGGCGGAAAAAAAAGGCGGCAATGTCCGTGCCGGAGAATTCAACCTCTATACAAATATGACCGCACCTGAAGTGCTGACAGAAATAACCACAACTTCAGGCATATTGCATAAACTTTCAGTCCGGGAAGGTCTCAACTGGTGGCAGACAGCTAAAATAGCTGAAGAGGCAGGACTGACTACATATTCTGATTTTAAAAAAGCTGTTTACAATCGTGAGCTGATAAAAAAATACAATATTCCTGCTGATAATCTCGAAGGTTATCTTTTTCCTGAAACATATATGCTCACCAGACCTCAAAAAGAAACCGGCACAATCATAGCCGAAACCATGGTCAGAGAGTTCTTCAAGGCAGCTCACAAAGCATGGCCTGACGGATTGCCGTCACCAAAAAAAATTCATGAGACTCTAATTCTGGCTTCACTGGTTGAGAAAGAAACAGGTGATATTTCCGAGCGTCGTACAATAGCAGGAGTTTTTGCCAACCGGCTGCGCAAAGGTTATCTGCTACAGTCAGACCCCACAATCATTTACGGTCTCGGTGAAGATTTTGACGGTAATCTTCATAAAAGCCAGCTTCAGGATAAAACCAATACTTACAACACATATCGCCACAGAGGGCTTCCTCCGGGACCGATCTGCTCTCCCGGTCTTGCTTCCATTGAAGCGGCAATAAATCCTGAAAAAAACAATTACCTTTATTTTGTCGCGAAAGGTGACGGGTCACACTATTTCAGCAGGTCTCTGAAAGAACACAATAATGCGGTAAAAAAATACCAGTTGCGCCGCAACAGAAAAACATACCGCTCTTATTAAATCATGTCGCCAATGAACGCATCTTAAAGTGCTTAAAATTCAACTGGCTCAACAGCATTCCTCCAATGCCTGCTGTTCGGAATCGAAGAATTGAACCATTTTAGATATTCCCATTGTATCAAAGACATTTTTAAAATTATCAGAAAGACCTACAACTATACTTCTGCAACCACTTTCACGGGCCTCTTCGATTACAGATTTAAGGGCTGTGATTCCGGCACCATTGATGGAAGAATTCTGCTCAAAAAACAAGAAAGCGAACTTTCTTTTCATATCGAGTATTTTTGAAAAATGTTCCCGTAAGGCCTTTTCAGAATGGGAAGTAATGCTTCCTCTTATGCGAATAACAGGTCTCCCTACTATTTCCTGAATCTCAATTTCTTTTTTCTTATTGCGGGCAAGCTCAAGCCGTTCTTCAGAAAATTTCAGAGCCTTTTCAACCGCCTCACGTTTAACCGGTTTATTTAAAAAGTCTGTGGCATCAAGGTTCAGAGCTTTAATGGCAATATCCATATCGCCATGCCCAGTGATGACAATAACCTCGGCTTCCCTGTCCAGTGCTTTAATACGTCTTAAGACTTCAATGCCGTCCATTCCCGGCATTTTTATATCGGTCATCACCAGTTCCGGGCGTTCCGTATCGAAAATTTCCACCCCAAGTTCACCATTTTCAGCGGTAAGAACCTCATGACCATAAACAGACATGAGCATGCTGAACATATCCAGAGTCGCGCGTTCGTCATCAATAACCAGAATTTTTGACATGCAGGTAACCTTTTTAATTTTCTTTGATACAGTCAGCTTCAGCAACTATACGCGGAAAAGAAACTATAAAAGTTGTTCCTTCTCCATACTCGCTGGAAATATCAATTCTGCCTTTATAATCTTCTACTATGCCATAAGTTATAGCCAGTCCCAAACCCATGCCATGTCCTACTTCTTTGGTACTGAAAAAAGGTTCAAATATTTTATCAAGAACATCTTTAGAAATCCCGGTACCATTATCTTTGAATGAAGAATAAACATAATTGCTGTCTGCATAAGTTGAAATTTCAACAATACCATCATATTTTTTATCTTCAGACTTTTCGAGAATTGAATCTCGGGCATTGTTTAAGATATTGAAAAACACCTGTTGCAGGCGGTTATCCTGTGCTGTTACAGGAGGAAGATTGTCATCCAGATCCAGATTTATAGTAATATTCTGGAGTTCAAACTGTCTTGTAATAAGAGCAAGAACACTCTTGACAGGTGTATTGATATCAACCTCCTCAGTCAGCATACCGGACTTTCTGCTGAAAGATCTTAATGTATCAATAATTTCTGCAGCTCTATCAACCTGCCTGCTTATTTCAGAGACAACCTTATCAAGCTGTTCAGGAGGTATTTCTCTACCCATTTCAACCATCAGAGACAGATACTCGCTACCCATTTTTATAGCATTCAAAGGCTGGTTTACTTCATGGGCAACACCTGCGGACATTTCTCCAAGCGATTTCATCTTCGCGGCCTGCACCAGCTGGGCGTCTTTTTCAATTATCTGTGTAATATCGGTCACGCCTATAATTATTGCCGGAGTACCCCGGTATGTGATGGGACAGACATGCATATTTACATAAAAAGGATCTCCGCCTTTTTTGTAGTGCAGAATTTTAGGATAATAAACTGATTCTGAAGACTCCCCGTATTCTTCAAAAGCTTTGATACAGGCGGCATTACTGTCAGGGCCGAGCTTCAAAAAAGGTATTCCTATAAATTCATCCCGACTGTAACCGTAAAGCTCCTTAGCTCTCGGGTTGGCATCAAGAATTGTAAACTCAGCACAATCCACAACAAGGACCGGGTCAGGCCCGCTGTTAAAAAGGGAACGATACTTTTCCTCTGATTCCCGCAATCTTCTGCGATAAAGTTTTATCGACCAGACCATATTGCGGAAGCTGTCTCCAAGCTGAACAACCTCGTCACCGTCACGCTTCACATAAAAGCTGCAATCGCAACAGTCATGATCAGGAAAATTCTTGCAGTCTGAAAGATAATAATCTCCGGGCCGGTCAAGATGCCAGCAGGGAAGATCCGTGTTCGTGTAAACAGGACAGTCGGAAACATTCCATCCTTCGAATTCTTCAAGCTGATCGAGGCTGACCTCAAAATTACCTTTGGAAAGTTTATCAGATATGCTTGTAAGCTTGCTTATGGGCCGTGTGATATATTCAGCCATGCGATGACTGACTATGAAAAGGATTACAATCACAATGGAAATAAAGCCCAGAAAGGTTACTCTCAACTTACCAACCAGCTCATCAATATGGGTCTTGTTCAACCCCACATGCACAGTTCCTATCCGGTAAAGTCCCTCCTTTACGGGAACACCTATGTCGTACGCCGACTGTTTTCCAAAATCTATCATCCGCACCGATTGATCCGATTCAGCGGAAACAGGATTGGCGATGGCCAGCCCGTGAGGAAAAGGTACGGTGAAAGTATGGGACAACACATGGTCATCCCGGTCCAGAACAAAAATATAGGCGATAAGATGCTGGCGTTCACGGAGTTTGGCTTCATCATATAACAGGCTCAGCAGATGGGCAGGATTATTATCAAGAACATCTCCGGTCCCCCTTTCCGCAACAGAATGAGCAATGGAAACACCGCGCAGTTTAAGCTCGGAAGTAAGTGAAGAGACCAGAATCCATCTTGCCAGAAAAGCAATTATAACGCTGATGGTCAGAATTACGCCAAGAGTGGAAAAAAAGAATTTATTTTTAAGGCTCATCCCTTTCAGTCTGATCATCTGAAAATCCCCCGCAACCTTTCCCAATCCTTAACCGGGGTGAAGCTGTCATCAATCAATCTGGTGAAATAAATTCTATCCATTCCCTGATGTTTTTTACTGCTGAAGGAAACTTTCACTCCCGGAGCAATATGATAGTTTCTTATCCCTTCAATACCTTGAATAAATCTTTCGCGGGTTAACTTCCGACCGGACCGCTGCAAACCTTTAACCAGAACCCTGGCATTCAAAAAACCTTCCAGACCGACAAAATCAGGAGTTTCACCGGGATAATATTTATTTAAGAGTTGGGCGTATTCAGAAACTTCAGCTCCTGTTCTGCTTTCAGCAACCTGTGGAGGAACAACCTGCGACATCAATATCCTCTGGTTATTGTCCTTTCCAAGGCATTTAATAAATTGGTCTCCCCCAACAAAAGAGACCATATAATAGACCGGATTAAACCCTTTCTCCGCCGCCATACGAACAAATTCGGCGCAGGGTTCAGCTGTCCCGATCAAAAAAACCGCTTCAGCACCGGAAGATATGATTTTATCCAGACCTTCCTGAATATCTGTAGCTCCTCGAACATACGAACCTCGGCCTACAGGAGCCAGACCATAGTTTTTAAGAGCCAGCTCTGTCCCTGTCAGACCATCAAATCCATAAGCGTCATACTGATAAAAAACAGCAATTTTTCTGATGTCCAGATCTGATACGAAATGTCTTACAGCAGCTCTGGTTTCTTCATAATAAGACGGTCTGACATTTATAACATTTTTATTGAATGGATAACGGAAAGCATTAGCTCCGCTCAAAATTCCCACAAGTGGAATTTCAGCATCTTCGATCATCGGCAACGCCCTGACAGTTGTCGGGGTTCCCACATATCCGAACAGACCAAAAACCCTGTCTGAAACAATCAGCTTCTGTGTATTCGCAAGACAGGCTGTTGGTTCATAAGAATCATCATAAGCGATGATCTCTATTTTGCGTCCATGAACGCCGCCTTTTTCATTAATATGTCTGATATAGGACATGGCCCCGTGCATGCTCTGAACCCCGAGGTATCCCGCATGTCCCTTCAAAGCCAGTGAAGAGCCGAACACAACTCTGTCTGAATAAATGCCCTGATTCTTTTTCTGGTCTAATTTTATTCTAACTGAATTATTGCATCCAGTGACAGAAAAAATGGCTATGACGACAAGCAGCCATCTGAAAAACATAATTCCCCCGATTGGAAGATTAAACTTTAATAAATGAGGTTAAGGGAGTGGATATGACATTTTAGGACGGGTTACAACTTAACGGAGACGGGCAGGAATAAATAAAAGGCGATAAGGTCTTTTCAAATCAATCTTCAGGGTTATTGATAACAGCGGCCATAAGAGCCTGTCCTTTAAAAAGAGTACTGCGCTTTCTTGGAGGAACTTTGAGACTCCTTAAAAATTGAAAACTCAACCTAAACCGGCCATTTCCCAATGAACGTACTCCACGCACTTCGCCCTGAATAAGATGGGGAACAAAGATTTTTTTATTAGGAGCATACATAAGCATAGCCATCAGCACGGCATCATTAACTTCAAATTTCTGACCACCGGCTTTGATACCAGTTTTGATGGCGATTCCACCCTTGGAAATATCCAGAATCATTTCCGGAAAAATCTTATCTTCACCTTTTTTCCTGTTATCAATCAGGATATCCGGTTCCAGCCTGTCGAGACAGTCTCCGGGATTGTATTTTCCGGGAATAATTCTCCAGACTTTGATTTTTATAAAACGCTGGTCCGCAACCTTTCTTCTGGCATTGGCCCTGCGCCGAATAAAGCCGAAGCCGGAAGTCCGCTCCAAGGCAATTTCATTGTCATCATTAAAACTGATGACCTTCCCCACAAACGCGTTAACCCTGCGCTCTGCGTATTTCATTTCCAGAAAAATGCATTTAACCGTCACCTCAGGGTTAAGAAGATGCCTAGAAACAGTTCTGGTAACCCGGCATTTTAAGACAAGCCCTTTAGATTCAATTATAACCGCCATTCCGGCTAAAGATCTCTGCCCTGATCTTTCAACGGAGATATCAATCTGCATCCTGCGGTTTATAAGATTTTTTATTACTTCCCGGTCAGATGAAACACATAAATTTTTATTATCACATTCATCAGGGAACCTATCTCCGTCACTATGGCTTTTATCTTCAACTTTTAATGAAGGGAAAATACCCCCCAGTAAAAAGCCTATTGTTTTCAAAAAATAATTTTTCGCCTCAATATGGATATTATTTTTCTTTATAATAAAAAATAGTGAAACAAGTCCAAGTCCGATAGCTATAAACCCCATAAAAACCTTAACTTCGATGGGGAGATCCATACTTTTAAAGGAAGTTTGAATTGTTCCTAAAAATTGTGAATCGAACTTTGAATTCATCATATTATCTGTACCGCTGTTCACTATTAAATATAAATATATTTCACCGAGAGTAAAAAGTCTGCCACAGCTATAACTATTTTTTAAGAAAGAGATAAAGAGGATATATTGCATTACTACAATATTTCCAAGATTAATTTTATATATTTGTAAGTGGTTACAATCTTCAAATATCCAATAGCTGCTTGCGGTTCAAGCGTTCTCCATGTAATTAAGTTAAAGTTTAGCAAATAAAAGGAGCCACTAATGCCCGGCAAAATTCTGGTTGTCGATGACGAAATTCACATCAGGATGTTACTAGAGCAGACCTTGGAAGATCTTGAAGATGATTATGATGTAGAAATTCTCACCGCTGAAAACGGTGAGGAAGGACTCGACATTATCAGAGAAGAGCATCCGGACCTGGTTTTTCTGGATATTATGATGCCGTACATGAACGGATATGAAGTCTGTCAGACAATTCGTGAAGATGAAAATATCTCTTCAACAAATATAATTCTGCTGACAGCCAAGGGGCAGGAGGTTGACCGTAAACACGGTCTGGAGCTTGGTGCGCTGCGCTATATGACAAAACCTTTTGATCCTGATGAAATACTTGAGACTGCAAAGCAAATATTAAAACTGGAGAACTGATCACAATCTATTTTAATTTGTAATTTCAAAACAGGCTGAAAAAATAACCGATTTATGAATACACCACTTAAGTCGACACACCCGCTTAAAAAACTGCTGAAGCCGAAGAAACTTACTGAGTTCTTGAACCGGACTCTGGCGGCATTACCCGAAGGGAGTGTTATTTATGCTTATGTGGATAAAATAGAGTTCCTCCGCATAGGCAAAGAAGAAACTCCAGCTGAAATTTTCGAAACACAGACTGTCAGCGTAAAAAACAGTATAAACGCCGATTTTAATATCAGTGCCGGAATCCCGGCAAACAAGACTGATGGTGGAAATTTCATCTCCAGTCTGAAATCAATTCTTGAACTTACCGCTTTCTCCATTTCAGAATATATTGAATCAGAACATGCCCGTAAGAAAATCGGGGCAGAAACGCTATCCAAATATAGAGAGCTGGCCCTGCTGCACCGCTCAATTGTTGAGCTTAACAATTCCCTGCGACTGAAAGATGTTATTCATGCTCTTATAGCTGAGTGCATGACCTCAAGCATTCCCGCTGAACTTGGTTCCGTATATCTTCCTGAAGAGTGCGGTTTTACACTTTTCGATCATTTCGGGAACATAAAAAATGATCCGTTTGCGAAGCTTGTCGGCTCCACCCTTTTCACGGATGTTTTATCCGGGCTGCGCGGTGAAATTATAAACGATGTCAGCGAGGATCCCAGATGCGATGAAAAATTCGGGGAGACTATAAAATCACTGCTGATAATGCCCATCCCTTCTCCAAATGCCTGTGAAGGAGCATTGCTGCTGGCATCTAAAAAACCAAACAGTTTTAAAGCCGCACATCTGAGATATGCAGGAACTCTGGCATCAGTGGCAGGAATATCCATAAGCAATGCTTATAATTTTGAATCCATAAGGGTTCTCATGGACTCCATGCTCAAAGCTCTTGCCGAAGCTATTGACGCCAGAGATCCATTTACAGCCGGTCATTCAGAAAGGGTGGCTCATCTCGCCGTGGCCTTTGCCAGAATAATAAATCAGGATGTCCAGAATTTCAGTGAGTATACTTTCACAGATTATCAGCTGCGGGAAATATACTACTCCGGCATTCTTCATGATATTGGCAAAATAGGCATCAAGGAAGAAGTTCTCACAAAGAACACCCGCCTGCCCATGAGAATTCTGGATATAATAGGCATGAGGATGAAGCTCTTCAGCCTGACGGAAAATATTCCATGGGAAGAAAACTTCAACCGCTTAAAACGCATCAATCTTTCTCTCAGTCCATCTCAGGATGATCTGGACTTTGTCGCCTCGCTTGGGGACACGGTTTTCTCTGTAAACGGTTCATCAGTTCCTCTTCTGCATCAGGATGAACGGACCTACCTGATGGTCAAAAAAGGAAATCTTACAGCCGAAGAGCGGAAAGAGATAGAAAGACACCCTGCAGAAAGCCAGCGTATTCTTGAACATATTCCTTTCCATGACGAATTTTCGCACCTTTTGAAAATTATCAGGCAACACCATGAGCGACTGGACGGCTCAGGTTATCCTGACGGTGTCAAAGGCGAGGAAATTCTCCTGCAAAGCAGGATACTGGCTATTGTAGATATATTTGATGCGGTAACTCAGGAGAGGCATTACAAACCCGCAACTCCCAGAGACAGAGCTCTTAAAATTCTTGCCGAAGAAGCCGGATGCGGAAAACTCGACAAGAATCTTGTAAAGCTGTTCATTGAAAATATTGATGCAATTGAAGAAGGTATTGACGCAATTAACCTTGATAGGCCGACTTCAACCAGGTTCTGCAAAATACCTAGAAATTTTTCATACTGAGTGCAGCAGGACCGGTTTCTGTCCTGATCTTTATATTTTTTAAGGATGACACTCAGGTAGTTCTTCAACCCGGATTGTAATAATCCCGCACCTCTCAGAAAGGGGTTTTCAACGTGCCGTACAGACATGGATTTCAGTTGAAAAAAAATTGGCTGAGCTTAGTGATCATGCTCTCGGTCCTGATTTCAGGAGTATTCTACCCGAACTTCAGCATGGCTCAGGAAAAAATACTTCTCGGTATGTCAGGGGCCTTTACCGGTCCAAGCAGAGGGCTGGGGATAGAACTCTACAGAGGCTCTCAGGCCTATTTTAATGAAGTTAATGAAAACGGCGGAATATATGGCCGGAAAGTAGAAATCAAATGTTATGATGATGGTTACAACCCTGACCCGGCAATAACAAATACGATAAAGCTGATTCAGGACGACCATGTGCTCTGCCTCTTCGACTATGTAGGCACTCCAACTGTCACCAGAGTGCTGCCGCTGATCAAACATTTCAATAAGGCTGATTCAGTCTATATGTTCTTTCCCTTTTCAGGGGCCGAACCTCAGAGGGAATATCCATACAACCACTATGTATTCAACCTCCGTGCCTCATACGTTCAGGAAACGGCAGAACTGGTAGAGAAGCTCTACAATGCCGGATACCGCCGTATTGCGGTTCTTTATCAGGCTGACGCCTATGGAAGATCAGGCTGGGCCGGAATACACTCTGCTCTGGACGTAAAAGGACTGAAAATAATTTCTGAAGCAACATACAGCCGCGGCGCACAGTTTACCGATTCCATGGAGGATCAGGTCAACATTTTAAAAAATAAAAAACCTGATGCAATAATCTGCGTCGGCGTCTACGCGGCATGTGCGGCTTTTATACGTGATGCGCGCAATGCCGGAATGGAAATGCCTATCTGCAATCTATCATTTGTGGGTAGCGAAAGCCTTCTCTCCATGCTGGAAGCTTTGAACAAAACAAGCCATCAGGATTACACCAGAAAACTTATCAACACGCAGGTTGTTCCCAGTTATGAAGACACTTCACTGGATGCTGTGCAGGAATATCGAAGGCTCATGGATAATTCCAAAAACCTGATTCCTGAAAAATTCAACAATAATTATATTCCTCAAAAATACAGCTTTATAAGCTTTGAAGGCTACCTGAATGCCAGAGTTATGTCTGAGATTCTAAAAAAAATATACAGTTCAGGATACATAGACGATATTTACAGTTCAGCACTATCACTGCACCAGATAGATATAGGCATCGGGACACCTGTTGTGTTTGAAAACGGCAAGCATCAGGGACTGAACAAAGTCTATTTCACAACCGTTTCTGACGGAAAATTTATTCCGCTGAGAAGCTGGGAGGACTGGAAAAAATGAAAATGTCTAAAATTTTCCAAAAAACCCTTCTGGTAAACTTTATTCTATTCGGCATTATTTCCATTTCCATGTCGGTGATGTCCGCCCTGACCCTCTATAACCACATGATATATGAATATATCAGTAAGGGAAAAGCAATCGCCAGCAGTATTTCAAGCTCCAGCGTGGAAATACTGCTGAACAGAGATATGGCAACCGTGCAGTCCATGATAGATCAGTTTCTCGAAATAGACGGTGCCGCCTATGTTTACGTTGAAGATGACAAAGGGGAAATCATATCTCACACCTTTGTTCCTGAAATACCAGACAATCTAATCAATGAAACAGCTAAGGAAAAAGGAGAGTCTGTCAAGGAACTCAACATAGAAGGGTTCGGTAAAATAATTGATATCTCCAAGCCGATACTGGCTGGCAAAGCCGGTTTGGTTCATGTCGGCATGGATAAAGGAATTATCACCCATTATGTCTGGATGGCCATTGCCAGACTTCAAATTCTCATGTTTTTTATTTTCTGGGGCAGCGTCTTCATACTCTACCTTCTGGTCAACAGAATATCACGTCCTCTGGACCTGCTTACAGAATACGCTAAAAAATTATCCAGCCACGATTTTACAGCCACAGTGGATATCAAATCAAAAGATGAGATTGGCATACTGGCCAACACTATGCGCAGTATGGCCAGTGAGCTGACAAGTCTGATCTCAAAGCTTGAGCAGTCAGTTAAAAAATCCACTTCGGAACTTCAGGATACCTTAACCTATCTTGAAGTGATCATAGACAACCTGACAGACGGACTTCTTGTCGTGGATGTCTTCGGTAAAATTTCACTCACCAACCCTGCATTGTCGGAACTCTTCGGGCTTGAAGATAAGAAGCTGGAAGGAGTAAGCCTTGAAGCCTTTTTCCCGAAAGAGATATCGGAACTGTTCGATGAGGTTAAAGAATGGGATCAAGGCATCTTTAACGCTGAACTTTCTCTTGATCAAAACAGGATACTTATAGCCGAAGCCACGGCTATCCATAAAAAAATCTCTGATAATGATCCTGATATGTGCTTAGGCGCGGTAATAATGGTCCGTGATATTACTTATGAAAAGGAACTGGATAATTTAAAAACAGACTTTATATCCACTGTTTCCCATGAACTCAGGACTCCCATGACCTCTATTCTGGGGTTTGCAAAAATTATCAGAAAAAAACTGGAAAAAAATGTTTTCCCCCTTTGCCAGACAACAGACCGCAAATCAGAAAGGGCGATGGTTCAAATTCAGGATAATATCGATATTATTGTTTCCGAAGGCCAACGCCTTACAGAGCTTATTAACGATGTGCTCGACATAGCTAAAATGGAAGCAGGAAAAGTCGAATGGAAAAGTAATGATGTTGATCTCAATGAGATCATCAAAACATCAATTCAAACAACCAAACCGTTGTGGTCAGCCAAGAAACTGGAAATAAATACTATTATAGATGAACAGCTGCCGATAATCACCGGAGACCATGACCGGCTGATACAGGTCATGGTCAACCTGATTTCCAATGCAGTCAAATTTACATCTGATGGCTTTATAAACTGCCGTGCTAAAGTTAAAAACGATGAGATACTTATCTGTGTTGAAGATTCAGGAACAGGTATCTCACCGGCAGATCAGGATAAAATATTCGCCAGATTTAAACAGGCCGGTGATACCCTCACCGGAAAACCGCGTGGCACTGGTCTTGGCCTGCCAATCTGCAAACAGATCATAGAATATCATAACGGAAAAATCTGGGTCGAAAGCCAGCTTGGAATGGGAAGCACATTCTGTTTCAGTCTGCCTTTAAACAAAGCTGTAGCAACTCCACAGACTACGGATGACTCGTGCGATACAACTCTGAAATCCCTCGCACGAAAATCCAACAACATGAACCATCCACTGATACTTGTTGTCGATGATGATCCGGCGCTGAATGAGTTCCTTTCACAGGTGCTTGAAGATGAAGGCTACCGGATAATTTCAGCAAACAACGGAGAAGAAGCTCTCGCCATTGCGGAAAAAGAACTGCCGGGGCTTATTACAATGGATTTAAAAATGCCGCGTATGGACGGAGCTGAGGCTATTAAAAAACTCCGTGAGAATCCACGCACCGCGCACATACCGGTAGTTGTTATCAGTGCTCTGGCAGAAGGATCAACTGCAGGTGGAGATGCCTCGCTCATAAAACCGATTGATGAAAACAGGCTGACCGAAACCATCCACTCGCTTATGCAGGAGGATCTGGTTATGACCGATCCGTGCATGGTTCTCGGCAAGGATAGAAAACCTGTAAGTTCAAACAATCTACTGGTAATCTGCAAAGACAAGCTGGACTACTGCGCACCGGAAGAGGTCTGGCAGCGAATTGAATCAGGCTTCAAAGGAACACTTTTTATTCCCGGAGAGCTGAGTCTGACTCTTGATCTTGACCGACTGACAAGGATTCCTGAATTACAGGTTGTAATAATACCCGATAACTAAAGCGAAAAAAATGGAAGACATCTCATTATACGGGGCAGCGGGCTATCGCACCTGCCCTTCCTGTTCATGGACAGATAAAATTGAAAACTATGAAGTTGTCCCGGCACTTCCCGGAACTATTGATATCGTCAGGTGTCCATACTGTGGTGACATCTCCTCCTCTGCCATAGGCTCTTTCAGCCCTGTGGAAACAACTCTGCCTGAGGGTTTTAAAATAATTTCCGGCGGTCAGACAGGTGTGGATAGAGCCGCCCTTGACGCGGCAATACAGCTGGGAATACCCCATGGAGGGTGGTGCCCTAAAGGAAGAAAAGCTGAGGACGGAAGGATAGACCACAGATATAATCTGAAAGAAACAACCGAAGGTGATTATCGCAAGCGGACAGAAAAAAACATAATTGAATCAGACGGAACTCTTGTTCTTCCGGGCGAAGCCATGTCCAAGGGGACAGCACTTACAATAAATCTGGCCAGAAAACATTCAAGACCAACGGCTGTAATTCCGCTAATTTCAGAACAGGATGATAAATCCCTTATGGCGTGGATTAAATCAACAGGAATAAAAATATTGAATATTGCCGGACCGCGAGAAAGCATCTATCCCGGCATAGGGCTCAAGGCCATGAACTTCCTGCTGAAAAATCTGGGATCTCAGCACCTGCAGTCTGCCAGTCTTACTTCTACACGATTCAGATAACTGTTCAGAACCGCAATTCTTCCCTTGAGACGGGCAGCATCCTTTCTTGCCGCATACAACTCAACGCTATGCAGCAGATCCGCATAATGGTCAAAACCGTAGGTCATTGCCGCACCGCGCGAAGAATGGGCTTTTCTCGCAACTCCGTCATAATCACCCTTCTGCATACGGTTACGCATGGTCAGAACATCAGCAGACATTGTTTCCAGAAGAATTGGTACCAATCCCATTAAATCCGAAGCTACCGCTACTGTGAATTTGTCAAATACAGATCTTTCTGATTCCATCATCAACCCTGAAAGGAAATATCTTTTGAAATTTTATTAAACCGGTTGCCCTGCCAACAGTAAAGGACAACATAACCACGGCCGATATTCAATTCTGATCACAGACCGACCTGATTATTCAGGTGGCATACTACCCCATCATTACTAAGGCCGCAAACATAAACATATATATTGATGATTGGGGGATCAGTGTCACAAAACCTTGACATAAGCCAACTTTGCACTAATATATGAACAAATGCTCATATATTCATAGGAGAAAAAAATGGCTTCAGGACAAGAATGTTGTGAAACTCATTCCCCCCACCCGGATGCGATAAACAAAGTCCGGGAAGAAATGTGTGACAAAAAAACCATATCAGAGCTGGCCCAGACTTTCAGCCTCCTCGGCGATCCTGTCAGGGTTGGAATACTGCACGCCCTTTCCATTGAAAATCTGTGTGTCTGCGATATTTCAGAACTGCTCGGTATGAGTCACTCTGCCGTATCTCATCAATTAAGACTGCTGCGCACCGCCAAAATGGTTAAATATGAAAAAATCGGCCGCAAAGCCCTTTACAGCCTTGATGACGAGCATGTTGAAACACTTATAAAAAAGGCTATTGAACACGCCGGACACCGTTAGCCGAGGTAATAGTTATGACCAATATAGTTTTAAATATAATTTATGAATCATGGCGCGTACTTCTTGAGTCCGCTCCGTTCATGATCTTTGGATTCTTTGTCGCCGGGTTGCTTAAAGCCTTTGTTAAGCCTGATTTTGTAAGCAAAAATCTTGGTTCCGGTAAAACATCTGATATTGTAAAAGCTTCACTGCTCGGCATCCCCATTCCCCTTTGCAGTTGCGGAGTAATACCGGCTGCGGCCCAGATAAAAGAACAGGGTGCAGGAAAAGGTGCAACCGCATCATTTCTTATCTCCACACCTGAAACCGGAGTAGACTCCATCGCGGTTACATGGGCCCTGCTGGACCCGGTGATGACCGTATTGAGACCGCTGACAGCATTCATATCAGCAATAGCCGCCGGAATTGCAGTCAATTTTTTTGATAAAAAAGATACGCAAAAAAACGTAGCAATGCAGGAAATAAAATTAGGTCCGGTTGCAGATCTGGATGAAGGCAGCTGCAATTCAGGTGATTGCGGATGCTCAGGCTGCGGATGCGGGCATGACGAGCATGGTCACAGCCACGGAGAATCTCCTAAAGGAGTCATACCCCAAATAAAATATGGTCTTGAATATGCTTTCGGTGAACTGTTACAGGATATTGGAACATGGTTCATTGCAGGAGTGATTCTAGCCGGTATTTTTTCTGCTCTGATTCCTGAAGGCTTTATTGAAAACAACCTTGGTGACGGTTTCCTATCACTGCTGATTATGCTTGTTGCCGCGGTTCCATTATATGTTTGTGCCACTGCATCAACTCCCATTGCAGCGGCTCTTGCCCTTAAAGGCTTATCACCCGGAGCAGCTCTGGTCTTTCTGCTGGCCGGCCCGGCCACCAATGCAGCATCCTTCACTGTTGTGACTAAAATGCTTGGCCGAAAATCAGCGTTTATATACTTGTGCAGCATTATAGTCAGTGCTCTTATTCTCGGCATGCTGACAAACTGGCTGTATTCACTCCTCGGGCTTGATATCTCAAGCTGGGTAAATCCTGCTGAAATTGAAACCCACGGCATACTTTCAGTGCTTTCAGCAGTTGTACTGCTGGCCATGATATTGTATCCTAAGGTGAAGCATTTAATCTTTAAATAATACACCGGGGGTCGTCATGGGCGGAGAATTTGTGGAAAACATTATTCTGTTTCTGGTTATTATCTTCGGCATTTCTTACATGGTAAGAAAGCGTGGAGCTGATTCCGGTTTCGGCCTTGATGATAAAAATGACGACACTCGGGATGAAATAGAAAACGAAAAAGAAGAATAATTATCCCAAACATTATTACTGAATAAAATAAAAACGGTTCCGGAAACGGCTTCACTGCTTCTGGAACCGTTTTTTTAATTCCAGCATCCGTTACAGAGATTCCAGCCTATTAAAGCTTGTTGAAGGCAATACTTAATGTTAACGGAAAATAGTTTGAATCAACTAACCGTGGGGAAACACAAATGTCTGAAGGTATAGTAGAAATCGAAGAACAATTAGATAAGCTTGAAGATCCGGATAATTTTATCGGTTTCTGTGCCTTCGATCTTTTTCTTGATAATAATGAACAAACCATCAAAGAAGGGATGGTTAAAATATCCAGAAATTTTTCCGGTGAGGAATCAGGCTTTTTACGCTTCACCTTCATTATAGATGTTTACGGAAATAATTCCGAGCGCAGCAAAGTTCAGCAGATTTTCTCCAGATTCCATGATGCCAGCCTTTCATCAGATCTTGATCCCGACTTCATGTATGTAAAACCCACGGAACCTAAAACGCAGAAAGATCAGGCCTGGTTTATAGGGGATGTATTTTTTAATTTTGACAAATGCCGCGATGCAGCCAAAGAAAATGTCATCAATTTCTTCATTCCGTTTTTAACCCTGCGGCTCCCGGTGGAGTTTCATGATCTGCAATGGTGGGATGATGAAGCAACTGATGAATGTCCCTGCAAAGAAAAAAGCAGTGCTATTCAAAGCATAAAAAATTTCATCAAAAAAAGGTTCAGCTGAGACCATTAAGACGGCATAAAAATTGTGTGCTGCTAGGCGACCAGAAGGTAATCACGCCCCATGGCATAACCTTTGCCGTTAAGAAAAGAAGCTACTTTATCCCGGGCCCCGCGGGTCGCTACATAAGACAATAAAAAACATTTTCCCGGCTTTGGAATATCTTCAAGTGAAATAACCGGTTTACCTGAAACAACCTTACCTATTTTATCCGGGTTGATATCAACATAAGCCTTAATATTTACGCCGTAGTTTTCAAGTATTGAAGCTCTTTTCCGGTCCAGCCTGCTCGAACCAAGCACAATAACTTCAGGATGCAGAGCGTTTCCACTCTCGAGCCAGCGATAAAGATACTCACTTTTGATCCTGTAAAATGAATCAACACTGTATTTGGGATGGTTACGCGAAAGTCTGCCCGGCGGATCATTCCAGACAAAAAGTTCCTTACGGACCTTTTCCATGCGCACTCCGCTTTCAAGAAAACGCAAAACAAGTTCATAATCTTCAGGGAAATCACCTTCCCTGAAGGCTCCGTATTTATCCAGCAGTTCACGGCGCATCATTATAGACGGATTTGCAAAGGGAAATTCCACAAAACGGTGCAGCGAAATTTCCTCATGGGTAACCAGAGTATTAATCCAGTCCACATAGCAGGCATATCCAAAATTCTTTTTGCGATCCCCGCCAAAATTCACCAGACATGCTGTTAATCCAATTTCAGGATTCTTATTTAAAAAATCCACCTGACACGCAAGTCTGTCCGGAAGTGAATAATCATCGGCATCCATGCGGGCCACAAACCTTCCGCTGCTGGCTGACAGGGCAGCATTGGCGGCCCCTACGACACCGCGATGTTCAATGAACACCGGCCTGATTCTGCTATCCTTCTCGGCATAGCCCTTGAGAACACTGGCTGTTGAATCCGTTGAACCGTCGTCAACAGCCACTAGCTCAAAATCTTCAAAGCTCTGATTAAGAATACTCTCAACAGCAGTCCCGACGGTTTCAGCACAATTATAGCAGGGCATTGTTACTGAGACCACAGGACTCTTCATTACTTTTCTTCCTCCAGCGCTTCATTAAGCTGAGACTTTATCCGGCATACACCGCAGACTCCGGCTGAAGTCGGGCAACCGCATTCAGTACAGGGAACAACTTCAACACCCTTCTTCTCATGAAAAGCTGCGAAAGCCGGTGCTCCACGGTCGAGGAAACCTTCATAAAAAGCACGTTTGGTACCCGGACTCTTGAACTCAAGATCGCGCCAGAGCATTTTGTGCCCGGTGAAACTGGCTCCCCCGCTATAGGGACAAGGCAAATGATGATAAGGGATACCTTTAAGAAAAGCGAAGTTGGCATTTTCGAATTCAGTAAGCCTGAAAAGTGGCTTAACTTTTTTAGCAAATCCATTTTCCGCTGGCAGCAAAGGGCCCTGATCAGAAAGGTAGGACTGATCCCAGCGCAGTGTATTTGCAAAAAGTCTTGCCACCTCGTCATCTAAATTATGCCCTGTGGCAAGAGCCGTAAAGTCATGCTCAAGAGCAACCTTATTAAAATAATGACGCTTTACCTTGCCGCAGACGGAACAGATGGGCCGGCGGATATGCTTTTTCACCAGCGGCATGGGTAATCCTTCTTTCTCCATCTCGCTGACAATGAGTTTAAACCCGTGCTCGGAACAGAAATCCTCAATTACGGAACGGGCTTTTTCTGAAGAATTCGGAATTCCGAGATCAATATGCAGCCCGGTGACATTGTAACCAAGCTCAGCCAGAGCGTACATGAGGCTCAGTGAATCTTTACCACCGGAAAGAGCTACTAGAATTTTATCATCCCTTTCCAGCAGTTTACGTTTTCTGATTCCTTCACTGACCTGTTTCATATAAAATTTATCGTAACATTCAGGACAGAAAGCGGCATTATGGCTTGGCAGACTGACAACTGCTTTTTTCTTGCAGACTTTACATTTCATATTTTCTTTACCCGACTGACATAACGTTTCTAACGATTATTTTATCGTCCTTTTCAATTCGGCAATCCTGAGTCAAAAGCTCTCCGTCCCTTATAACCAGCACATCAGTATGACGAAGCTCAAGCTTGTTCAAAAGCTGCAGCACGGTATTTAATTTTGTAAAAGTAATCTCTTTTCCTCGGGGTTCAAGCCTTACTTCAACCATTTTATTCTCCTCACTTTGAAAGGAATTCCTTGTGAAAAAGGCATTATCTTTAATCACCGCTTTCTTCAAGCTTTTGCATACCTCCAAAGTATGATATGCAAAGGTAAAATATTCTACGGTTAACTTTTAAAAAAACAGGGTCTGAGCAAATTAATTTTAATTATGTTTACGGTTTGATTTCCCATAGATTGAGAGTATCATTTATAAACATCAATATTAAAAGCCGATATGGTAAAATATTTAAAGAGATATTGATCAGCAGTACTTAACCGGAAAATATTTTATTTCTAAAAAATTGTATAATTGTTGACCCAAACATAAAATTTGCTTTAGTATCATAATAAATGAATCTTCACCCAAGGAGCAAATAATGACCTCCCCAATAATTCTTGTAGTAGATGATGAAAAACATATTCGTATGCTATACAGGGAAGAACTTGAAGCCGAGGGATATACCGTTGTCACTTCAGACGGAAGCGAAGACATACTCTCGGTTATACACAAGGAAAATCCCAGCCTGATAATTCTGGATATTAAACTCGGAATTGACAGATCCGGGCTTGATCTCCTGCAGGAGATAAGAAGGGAAAACCAGACTATCCCGGTCATTTTGAGTACAGCCTACGACAGCTTTAAACACGATCTGAAATCAATTGCAGCAGATTACTATGTGGTAAAATCAGTTGATCTTACCGAGCTTAAACTCAAAGTAAGTCAGGCTCTCCAAAAAGCATCCTGAAACAAGATTTTTTTATAAGACTCTAAAATAATACATTACTTTTTACAGCATCAGGGTTGTTCTCCAATTGAGTTCAACCCTTTTTTCTTGCCCCGTGTAAAAGATCATGCTAGCCCGAATTCCACAGGCGGAAATATCTATCCGCACCATTAAAACAGTCTACCACGCGGCTGAAACCAACTCAGCTCATCTATAAATATGTTTGATATAAGTGGCATCATAAGAAATATTTCAATAGTGGCTCTGCCTTTTCTGCTGGCCATAACATTCCATGAAGCATCACACGGCTATGTTGCATGGCTTCTTGGTGACCCCACGGCCAAAAATTCAGGCAGACTGACTCTTAATCCCTTAAAACACCTCGACCCGGTGGGAACAATAGCTCTTATTGTAACCCAGATGATAGGCTGGGCTAAACCTGTGCCCATAAACCCATCATATTTCAAAAATCCAATCAAAGGGATGATGCTGGTCTCCATAGCCGGTCCGGCAGCTAATTTTGCACTTGCGGTAGTATTCACTCTTGCCTATCGCTATCTCCATTCACTTAATATTACACAAGTGAGCGAAATGGAGATGCACATATTAAAGCCTCTGGCATTAATCATAAATGCCGGAATTATGATCAATCTGGCTCTTTGCTTTTTCAATCTGATACCGATTCCTCCGCTTGACGGAAGCAAGATTGTTGCAGGTCTGCTCCCGCGTGAAATGGCATTCAAATACCTTTCTTTCGAGCGTTACGGTTTTATCGTTATAATTTTACTGGCTTTTTTGGGACTGCTTGGGAAAATTATCTACCCGGCAGTCAACTTCTCATTGAACCTGCTGCTTTAATAAAAACAGCTCAACAGGATATAAAATTGTCATGACAGCTAAAAACAACCGTATTGTATCCGGCATGAGACCTACAGGACCGTTACACCTTGGACATTTTTTCGGTGTTCTGGTCAACTGGCTCAAAATTCAGGAAGAACACGAATGTTATTTCTTTGTCGCGGACTGGCATGCTTTAACAAGTGAATACGCTGATCCTCGCCGCATTAAAGGTTTTGTTCCGGAACTGGTTAAAGACTGGGTTGCAGCTGGTCTTGATCCTCAAAAATGCGTTATTTTTCACCAGTCACAGGTAAAAGAGCATGCAGAACTGCACCTGCTGCTTTCCATGATGACTCCGGTAAGCTGGCTTGAACGCAACCCCACATATAAGGAAATGTGTCAGCAGCTTTCACAGAAGGACCTCAGTACATACGGTTTCCTCGGATACCCGGTGCTCATGGCTACTGACATCCTCATGTACAAACCGTTTGCAGTGCCTGTTGGACAGGACCAGCTTCCGCACATGGAACTGACACGCGAAATAGCCCGCCGTTTCAACTACCTCAACGGTGAATTCTTCCCAGAACCTCAGGCAATGCTGACCGAGGAAGCAAAACTTCCGGGTCTTGACGGCCGCAAGATGAGTAAAAGCTATAATAACGGCATATACCTCCGTGACTGCATGGAAGAGGTAAAGCCCAAAATAATGAGCATGCTCACAGATAAAAACAGACTCAGAAAGAACGATCCGGGTGATCCTGAAATATGCAACCTCTACCCTTACCACAAGCTTCTTTCCAGTCAGGAAAAGTGTGCTGAGATAGAAGAAGGATGCCGTAATGCATCGTGGGGATGTGTGGACTGTAAAAAACTTCTCGTTGAAAAAATTACCGAATTCCTTGAGCCGATGCAGGAACGCCGCAGAAAGCTTGACGAAAACCCGGACCATGTATGGCAGATTCTCGACGAGGGATCTAAAAAAGCCAGAGCAAAAGCTAAAGAAAATATGGAAGAAATCAGAGATCTTCTCGGATTCAAGTACTAAAATTCCATATTGCCACTGCTAAGAAATATTAAAGCCTCCGATTTTTTCGGAGGCTTTTTTTCACGATAATATCAGCCTTGTAATCTTTGCCGCCGTACCAAAGTCAAGCTTGTAACTGTACTCTCCTAGTTCTGAGACAGGTATCATCCCTCCAAGAGAGTTCAAGGCATACACATATTCATAATCTCCTGCTGCCGAGAGTGGTATTACTTTTCTTTCTATTTTAAGGTGTTGAGCTGCAACGGCAAGAGCAGTACTTGGCAATTTATAATTTGTTTCAGTCTCATAGAAATGCCCGTCACGTGAAAAAACAAGTGCCGAAACACTTGATTCAAGAATATTCCCTGCCGGATCACAAAAGACCGAATCATCCGCACCTTCAGCCACAGCCTGCTGCCAGGCTATGAAATATTCCATGTGGCTCATTGTTTTATGACGCATCATTTCTGAAAGAAATATTTCATCCCTGATCCTCATTTTCCAGACTCGCTCCGGCTGATAATCAAAAGGATCAGCGGTGACTATGGTTCTGGCTCTGCCGTTTTCAAGAGGATAAAACAAATTTATTCTGGCAAATGAATCGGAAAGACCGTTTGCAGCGACAACTTCCGGTAGAACTTTTTCATAATCTACTTCATCGGGAGTAATGCAAAATTCCTCAAGACTGGCCATCACTCTGACAAGGTGAAGATTCAAATGACAGACAGTACGTCTGTTCCATGCAATAGTTTCATAGAAACCGTACCCGGTTCTGAAAGCAGGTTGCATCGGTGCCACTGAAAGCTCCCCTTCCTGCATTTTTCCATCGCGATAATAAATCATTCACACCTTCTTTTCTAAAAATGTACCTGAATAAAAGAACTGTTGAATAATAAAAAAAAGAAAAAATAACTTTTTAACTATAAAAGCACAGCGCTTGACTATAGACAACCGGCCCCGGCACGTTTTAATCTTAATCCACTTTATTATTTCAATTACATTATAAGGTTATATTCTATTAATGCTTCAAAGGGCCATAAATTATTTATGAGCCTGTGATTCAAATTCTGCTATCGGAACACGGCAGAACCATAATTTCGTTTGCCGGCAGTATTCAGACAGCTTCATAAAAAACAGGAGTAAATTCCATGGAATGTATTTCAAAAAGAGCCTGTAAGATATCACCTTTTCTAGTCATGGACG
Source organism: Maridesulfovibrio bastinii DSM 16055 (assembly GCF_000429985.1). Classification (NCBI taxonomy): domain Bacteria; kingdom Pseudomonadati; phylum Thermodesulfobacteriota; class Desulfovibrionia; order Desulfovibrionales; family Desulfovibrionaceae; genus Maridesulfovibrio; species Maridesulfovibrio bastinii. The sequence goes on along the minus strand of NZ_AUCX01000007.1, from coordinate 144,257 downwards.
TGCTGGAAGCGGCTCAGAAAATGGAGCGCGCCGGTAAAAAGGTAATCCACATGGAGGTAGGTGAGCCTGATTTCGACACGCCTCAATGTGTAAAAGACGCCTGCTGCAAGGCGCTTCAGGATGGCCAGACACATTACACCCACAGCCTCGGGGTTGAAGAGCTTCGTAATGCTATCAGCGATTATTACAAAAAAGAGTATAACGTTGATGTTGATCCCGGAAGAATTATAGTGACTCAAGGCACTTCACCGGCCATGCTGCTCCTGTTCACCTTTCTACTTGATCCCGGTGAAAACGTAATCCTGTCCGATCCATGCTATGCCTGTTATGATAATTTTATTGCTTTTGCAGATGGTGAAGCTTTAAGAGTTCCTATTTTTGAAGATGACGGTTTCCAATTTCGCCCGGAAGAAATCCGTAAAAAAATGAATGATAAAACTAAAGCTATCATGCTGAATTCTCCCAGCAATCCGGCAGGAACTCTTCTTTCCCCGGAAAGGATGAAAGAAATAGCCGAAATGGGACCGTGGATTGTTTCAGATGAAATATACCATGGTCTGGTATATGAAGGTAAGGAGCATACAATTCTTGAATATACCGACCATGCTTTTGTACTGAATGGCTTTTCCAAAATTTTTGCCATGACCGGAATGCGGCTGGGATATATTATCGCACCTGAAAAATATGTCCGCCCTTTACAAAAGCTTTGCCAGAACTTCTTTATTTCCGCGAACTCCATAGCTCAATGGGCCGGAGTTGCCGCTCTCAAAGACGCATGGGACGATGTGGAAAAGATGAAGCAGACCTATAACAAACGGCGCTTGTTTCTGTTGAAACGGCTGCGTGAAATGGGCTTTGAAATAAAGGTTGAGCCTACAGGAGCATTTTATATTCTGGTCAATGCTAAAAAACTTGCCGAAAAGTTTGGCGGCAGTTCTTACAAACTGGCTTTTGATATACTTGAAAAAGCTGCAATAGGTGTAACACCCGGTATTGACTTTGGTAAGGGAGCTGAAGGCTTCATCCGTCTTTCCTATGCAAATTCTCTGGAAAACCTTGCTGAAGGTATGGATAGACTTGAAAAGTATGTAAAAGAAAACAGCTGATTTTCAGCTCTGACAGTTATGGCTTAAGGAGGTACAGAATGACAAAATCAATTCCGATTCTGGTACTACTGATATTCTTTTTTGCCATTTCAAACGCTCAGGCTGTGACGGTCCGCAACAAGTGTTCTTTTCCTGTTGCAGGTTCTCTGGTTTACGTTTCAACCGGAGTTCCGCTTTATCAGTTTCGGCTTGTTCCGGATGAAAAAGTACACATGAAAAGAATTCCCAAAGGTTCACTACAGCTGAATGTAATTCCTGATATAAGAAATCTGAAGCTGATCAAGCTGCAAAGCCTGAAGTTTGATTCCCCGGATTGCTATATTGAAATATCTGTTAAAAAAGGCAGGCTGAAGATTAAAATAAATTAATCCCATACAGCGCAAATAAAACAGCCCCCAAGCAGTCTGCTCGGGGGCTGTTTTTGATTATTATAAATAAATAACTGCTACAGGTTGGACAGAAGAATCTCTCCGAAAGCCTTGCAGCCAACAGTCTCAGCTCCGGCAATCTGGGAAGCGAGATCGACTGTTACTTTTTTAGCGGCAAGAGCCTTGACCACAGAACCTTTGATGAGGTCTGAAGCTTCAGTCCAGCCGATATTTTCAAGCATCATAGCACCGGAAAGCAGGATGCTGCCGGGGTTGGCCATATCTTTTCCTGCAATTGTAGGAGCTGTTCCGTGTGTTGCTTCGTATATTGCAAGGGTATCACCCATGTTTACTCCGGGAGCAAGACCGAGACCGCCAACCTGAGCGGCAAGAGCATCAGAGATATAATCTCCGTTAAGGTTGGTGGTTGCGATAACGCTGTACTGCTCAGGGCGCATAAGGGCTTCCTGGAACATAGCGTCTGCGATACGGTCCTTAATTACAACTTTGCCAGCTTCGGCTTTATCCTCGGTAACAACTTTTCCGGCATATTCTTCAGCAGCCAGATCGTATCCCCACTGACGGAAGCCACCCTCGGTGAACTTCATGATGTTGCCCTTGTGGACCAGAGTTACTGAATCACGATTCTGCTCAAGAGCGTAATCAAGAGCTCTGCGAACAAGACGGCGGGAACCTTTAGGAGTGATAGGCTTGATTCCGATTCCTGCGCTAGGATCAAGCTTTGCACCCATTTCATCAATAAGAAATTCTGCTACGCGTTTGGCTTCATCAGAGCCGGAAGCGTATTCAATGCCAGCATAAACATCTTCAGTATTCTCACGAAAAACAACAATATCAACCAGATCAGGACGCTTAACCGGTGATTCAATGCCGTCATAGTACTTAATAGGACGGATACAGGCATAGAGATCAAAAGTCTGACGCAAAGTTACATTCAGACTGCGGAAACCTTTTCCTACCGGAGTCTGTAAAGGTCCCTTCATTGCCAGATCAGCTTTTGCCAAAGTATCAAGAGTATCCTGAGGAAGATAACTTCCGGTAGCTTTATATGCTTTTTCACCGGCAAGCAGTTCAACCCAGTCTATCTTTTTAGAACCGGAGTAAGCTTTCTCCACAGCTGCATCCAGAACAGGACGGGCAGCTCCCCATACTTCGGCACCGATGCCGTCACCTTCAATGAAATAAACAGTTCTTGTAGACAATTTAAATTCTCCTCTTAATTCTCAGGGATACAGTCCTTGATATTATCTTTGAGCAACAATATCAGGATGCAACAAGTTTCAGCAGCTTCCGGCCTCATTAAATAACAGAAAAGCCTGCACCGAGACATTTTTTCTGAATTCTGAAGCATTATTTTCTTATTTCAACTCTGAAAACGGTACCAGACTTTAATAAAAAATCTTCAATTCAAGTCAAATTTTATCTTACTTGCTATCAATAAAAACTGAAAAAGCCTCTGATGAAATCACCTTTTGTGAACATTTATCATCAAATTTCAGCTATTATTTTCTTTTTTTGAATAAAGATAACAGCTCAATAAGACTAAATTAATAGACTTAAACGGATAAGATTTACCGGTTTCATTGAAAAAATCACTATAAATTCCTGCATGTTTAAAGAACAAATCCTGCCGAAAAACGGCCTGACACGCAGGCATAAGCATCCCCAAAATCACTTTTGCTCAGGGGAAAATACTAATAAATAAACTTTGTGAAAAAGTAAACTTGCTCTGGATGAGGAACCACTTTTGAAATATTTTGCAAAAATAAAATACATCTTTATTTTAAAATTAAATCCTGAAAATTAGAGATCGGTGCGGAAAAAATGCGGAAAAAGAGTCGTTATAAAAATAATATTTTGCGAGTCTTCAGAACAATTATATTTTTAAAACTCGCCATATTTTAATAATCTTACCCTGCCGGGTCATAATTTTATTTAGTATTCAGACAGAGGGGCTGTAAAAATGAAAAGGGAGATTCGCTATCACGAATCCCCCTTTCTGAGTTTCACTACTCACCGGGTTGTTATTACTAACCGCCGATGAGCTGCATTGCCATCTTAGGCATACTGTTAGCCTGAGACAACATCGCAACCGCTGACTGTGTAAGAATCTGGTTGCGGACGAATTCGGTCATTTCAGTTGCAACGTCAACGTCTGAGATACGGGATTCAGAAGCCTGTACGTTTTCTGCCTGAACCGAAAGGTTGGTTATAGTGTTCTGCAGTCTGTTCTGCAATGCTCCAAGGTTTGCACGGATCTTATCCTTGGAAATAATCGCCTTGGTAAGCTTTTCCAAAGACTGCTGAGCAAGTTCCTGTGTTGAAATGGAGTTGTTTGCAGCACTTCCTACACCCAGAGCCGATGCGGTAGCGGTATCGATCGAGATGTAATAGTAGTCTTCTGCCGAATCGTTACCGGTTCCGAAGTGGATCTTTACAGGACCATTGGACTTCATGCCTGATCCATCATGGGCATCTACTTCACCGGACATGTTACCGTTGAGCAGGTGGATACCGTTGAAGTCTGTAGCATTTGCGATACGGGTAATTTCCGAAGCCATTGCCTGATATTCAGAATCGATAATCAAACGCTGATCGGAGTTATAGGTACCGGTTGATGCCTGAGTTGCCAGTTCCTTCATACGGATAAGCTTTTCGTCGATAACGCCCAGTGCTCCGTCTGCGGTCTGAATCATGGAAATTGCATCGTTTGCATTACGAATTCCCTGATTAAGAGACTTAACATCCGAGCGCATAAGTTCGCGAATAGCCAGTCCTGCTGCGTCATCAGCAGCTGTTCCAACACGAAGTCCCGAGGACAGACGTCTGGTTGAAGTTGAAAGACGTCCGTATGATGCCTGCAGGTTACGGCTGGCATTAGCTGCCATAAGGTTGTGGTTGATTACGAGCGACATAATAATTCCTCCTTGAATTATTCCAATTTTGAGCGACCTAAGTGGATCCATCCACTTTGACATTAGTTAGATGTTATTTTCAGAGACACCTACTCCATAGATTACCCTCCATCGGCAGATTTACCGGCGGGAATCCCGCTCACGGCCAGGCCTGAGATTTCCGGACAGACACTGATTCTGCTCTGCTTCCAGAACACCCGCATCAGATAGCTTTACCTTTATTTAAATTGATAAAGGTGAATTTATGTCCGTCATTGGAACCCGGAACTCTGCCATGAAGGAAATTTGTTTCGGTCCTCAATTAAAGACCGAATAAAGCCTGTCTGATCTTCATGGGTTTTGACTGTTCCCGGTTTCCTGCCTCACACCACTTTTTTAAAATTTATTTTTCTAAAGGCTGTTAAGCAAAGAATATGCCCAACTTTTGATTTCTATATTAATTTACATTAATTTATCTTTAATAACCTGAAACAATAGAACTATTGATTTAGAAAAGTATGTGGGAGAATATAGTGAGGATAGCCGGAGAAAGGCCAATTCTGCCTGAGAAGATAGAACAAGGAAAAAGCTTCCCTATATTTTTGAACTGATTATCAGAGTGTATATCTGCGTCTGTATAAAGTGTCCTGAAGCTTACTGGATTCAAAGTAGCGATTAACGGTATAAAGACAGTTTGCGAAAACCAGCATTTTAAACTACTTTATAAAGATATCTGTTTTAGCGACTTGGATAATCTTATGCGAACATACATCAGGCTTGAACATGGTTCGTGACAAAACCAGAAGCATACGACAATTTTACAGCAGGATACGGAAATACTTATGGATTTTCATGGGTATCTTTGCGGCGAATGCTATTTTCTCACTGCTGCTGTTTATTTGGATAATCAATTCAGGTCTGAATGAAAGCGCCCAGTCATGGTCCACATACCTTAAAAACAGGATCGAATTTTTAAGCGAAGCGATTACGACCACGTCGACAACAAACTATGGTTTCACCACAGTTTTTAAAATACAGCTTAACGGAAAAGTCTTTGAACGCGATCAGGAAAAAATTTCCCTTAAAAATATATATGGATCAGAATTATATGAGAGAATCAAAGACACAAAGATAGGTGAAAGAAAGCTTATCCAATTTCGAAATATTCTGGACCCGGCATTAAAGGCTGTATACCTGATAAAAAGAACCACGCATTCGTATATAATTGGTCTGCTCGCCCCCAAAAGTCTGCTGCCCACTGTCCCTAAAACTCAGCAGATCATTTTATTCAACGAGCATGGTGGAATTGAATATTCCACTTTTAATAAACATAAAATTCCATTCTCCAGCCTGAATCATGGAATAGTTTTCTATAACGGTCATGCCTTTGCCATCGAACACTCCAGATCATCAGAACCTGCTATGTTCGACATGGCCCTTATTAAAGATGTTTCAAAAGAATTTTACGGGCTGACCATTCTAATAATACTTACAACCATTACCTTGGGAACAGGGCTTATCAGATCTCGTAAAATATCCGGAGATCTGCTGCTGGTTGAATCTGAATTCCGAAAGATCAACAGCCTGCTTTCAGGAATAACAATCTCTGATAAATCGCAGACCGTTCCGGTTATCATGAAAGATACAGCGCAAGAACTGAAGAGCATTGACTGGGATCACCTCGCAGAGAGCACTGTTTTTCAGGAAAACCGCATGTACCTTAACTCAATGACTTTTTTTGCAAGAAACATGGTACATCTTCTGGATGCGGTCTCTCAACACTCCCGAGCCCTGACAATATCCGAAGAAAAATACCGGGACCTTGTGAACCGGGCAAACAGTATTATTTTAAGAATGAACCGCGACGGCAATATCACTTTCTTTAATGAATTTGCTCAGACCTTTTTCGGATATACCCAGCAGGAAATAATCGGGAAAAATATTTTTGATACTATTGTACCTGTGATTAATCCCGGCGGAGAAGACCTAAGAAAGAAGCTGGTGGAGCTATTTAAAAATCCTGAGAATCTTCCGACCAGCAACAATGAAAATATACGCAAAGACGGATCAAGGGTCTGGATTCAATGGACCAACAGCCCTGTGTATAGTGAGGACGGCCAAGTAGCTGAAATACTATGTGTGGGCATGGATATCACTGATCGTAGAAAGGCCGTTCTCGAACTGAGCAAAGCCAACAACCGCATCAAAGATATTATCGATTCAATGCCATCAGTCGTTATCAGCGTTGACAGCATTCTTAGAGTTAACCATTTCAATCTGTCCGCAGGTCAAATGTCCTCTATGGATATAAATGATATCAAGGATGCACCGGTTGAAAGAGCTTTTCCTATATTGACAGAATTCAGGGATAAATTGGAAATGGCACTGATCACCGGTGTCCCAGATACCGAAAACATAGTTACGAGTTCTGACAAAGGATTAATCAAATATGTTGATGTAATGATATATCCTTTGACCGGGAGCTATGAGCAGGGAGCCGTAATCAGGATAGATGACGTTACGGAAAGAGTCAGACTTGAAGAGATAATGATTCAGACCGAAAAAATGATGTCTGTCGGCGGTCTTGCAGCAGGAATGGCCCATGAAATCAACAATCCTCTGGGCGGAATTCTACAGGGCATCCAAAACATAATCCGCAGGTTCTCTCCTGATCTGAAACCCAATATAGATGCCGCAAAAAAAGCAGGTTGCGACCTTGATGCGGTTCTGCAATATATGGAGCTGAGAAAGATCACCTCAATGCTCAACGGTATTACTGAGTCAGGAATAAGAGCTGCCGACATTGTTTCAGGAATGCTTGAATTCAGTAGAAGAAGCGACTCAAGAAAGGCTCCCGGAAAGCTGGATGTACTACTGGATAATACAATTAATCTTGCCGCAAAAGATTATGATCTCAAAAAAAGGTACGACTTTAAACAGATTGAAATTGTTAGAAATTATTCTCCTGACGTGCCACCAGTGTTATGCTCAAACACAGAAATAGAGCAGGTCTTTCTGAATCTTCTGAGAAATTCAGCTCAGGCAATGTCAGACTGGGAAGAAATGGAAGAAAAACCACGTATTGAGGTTTCCATATCCAAATGCCAGAATATGGTCTGCTGTGAAATTAAAGATAATGGACCGGGAATGGATGCCGAGACCCGTAAAAGAGTTTTCGAACCATTTTTCACGACTAAAGATCCCGGAGTGGGAACGGGACTTGGACTTTCGGTCTCTTATTTCATCATTACCAAAAACCACAATGGAATTTTCGAAGTTCACTCAAAAGTAGGCGAAGGGACTTCCTTTACCATTATGCTACCGGAAGCCCCCAGCTACTAAAAAAGCAGACGGAATATGCATCATTGCCTTTACTGTGCAATGCGGCTTTTAAGTTTCATAATTCTATCATAAGACTGCTTTATCCTTTCCGGACTGATGCGCCCCTGTTCAACCATTGACTTTAAGACCTTGAACACTCTGCGCCCTATCCCCTTTTCGTAGGCAATATTATTCCCAAAAAGGAGTATGTCCGCCCCAGCCTCCACTGCACGATATATGGACTCCTTGAATCCGTAGGAATCGCTTATGGCTTTCATCTGCATATCATCGGTGATTACCACCCCGTTATAGCCAAGCTTTTTACGCAGGATACCACTGATGACTTTTGATGAAAGTGTAGCCGGATAGTCAGGATCTAAATTCCTGTTAAATATATGGGCGGTCATCACCATGTCAGTTCTATTGTTTTTAACTATATATTCAAACGGCAGCAGCTCTTTCTCCGTCCATGTCGAGCTGACATCCGTCAGACCAAGGTGACTGTCTCCAGTTGAACTGCCATGCCCCGGAAAATGTTTTACGCATGAAAAAATTCCCTGCGATCTCAATCCTTGAATGAAAGCTGTCCCAAGTTTGGAGACAACTTCCGAATCAGCCGAAAAGCTGCGTTCAAGCTTGCCTATTACAGGATTATCAGGATTTACATTCACATCAAGATCAGGCGCAAAATCAAGGTTGAATCCGGAAGAGCGCAAAGTTTTACCAACTTCAGCCCCGGCCTTATAAGCTGTTTCCAACTTACCGTCTTTTCCTAATTCAGCGGCACTTGGAGTTTCATTAAATCCCTGTTCAGCTTTAAGCCGCTGTACTCTGCCGCCTTCCTGATCAACAGCAACAAGTAAAGGTATTTTGGAATATTTTTGTAAGGAGTCTGTCAGCCTTTTTAGCTGTTCAGAACTTTCAATATTTCTAGGTCCGAAATCAAGAAGACAGTCTTTATTAAACAGAATCACCCCACCTATGTGTGCAGATTCGATATCCTGTGCAATCGGACTATCATTACCTATCTCCATTCCTCTGAATCCAACCATGATCATCTGCCCTATCATGGTATCCATTTCAGCTGCCTGCATAGTATTTGCAAAAGCAGGAGATGCGGACAAAAATAGAATAAACAGCAGACAGATGTAATTAATTTTAAAAAAATCAGACAAATTCAAACTCCTGAAAATGGTAAATATAAAATGTATTCAAAACGATATCTGCCGGTAAACAGCCTGCTCAAACAAACTCAATAGAAGCCTCCGCTTATTGCCAGCAGAGAGGTTTTTATATACATGGGTTGTCGACAGCCGCAACAGATTGCAAGGCTGAAAATGAACAAATCAAGTAATTAAAGGAAGCATAATGTCGGAAACCGCACTGCAAAAAGTTCTTGATCATGCCCGCTCCGGGGTTGAAGTCCGTGAAGCATTTTTTGAAGCAAATTCTGAACAGGTCGTTGATATTGCCAGATCTCTGGCTGTAGCTCTTGCAAAAGGCGGTAAAATATTTTTCTGTGGCAACGGTGGCAGTGCCGCGGACTGTCAGCATCTGGCTGCCGAACTTGTAAACCGCTTCAAGCTCGAAAGACCTGCTCTTCCGGGAATTGCCCTGACCACTGACACATCCATCCTCACAGCAATCGGTAATGACTATTCGTTTGATACCATCTTTGAAAAACAAATTCAGGCTCTTGGATCAGCAGGTGACGTTCTTATAGGAATCAGTACTTCAGGTTCCAGCCCGAATGTAATTGCCGCATTGAAAGAAGCCCGCCGCAAAGACATGATCACAGTAGGAATGACCGGTATGAAAACCGGAGAAATGCTTCCCTTATGTGATCATGTTGTAAGCATTCCAAGTACTGATACACCTGTAATTCAGGAAATACATATTGCAGTAGGCCATCTCTTCTGCGAGCTGATTGACCACTTCCTCTTTGAAGCCGTCAGTGAGCTTGAACCATATCTGGGCTAATTTTATTAAGGGTGATGACAACATGACTGCGGAGGCAGACCGATGGATGCGTTAACGCTTTCTTTCATACCGATTGCAGCAATTTTAACAATTACTCCCGGTCCGGACACCATGCTGGTAGTCAACAGCACGCTCACCAGATCAACATCAGCAGGACTTGCAACTGTTGCCGGGATCAACTCTGGGCTGCTGGTCCATGCCATTGCCTCGGCTACCGGGCTTTCGCTGATACTTATGAAATCGGCTACAGCCTTTGAAATAGTTAAAATTGCCGGGGCGTTGTACATTATCTGGCTAGGCATAAAATCCCTGATAAAAGGCTTCAACAAGCATGACGCAATAGAAGAAGCTCAGGCCGGTTTAAATACTGTGACCCCGGCCAGCAGAACATCTTCTTTTAAAGAAGGCTTCCTGACAAATGTCCTCAACCCCAAAGTTGCTGTCTTTTATCTGGCCCTTCTGCCGCAGTTTATTTTGCCCGGCGAAAATATTTTCACAAAGTCACTGCTTTTAATGACAATTCATTTCAGCCTTGGGATAATCTGGTTTTCCTCAGTTGTTTTTGCTCTGGGAAAAATGCGTTCACTTATTTCCTGTTCTTCATTCAAAAAAAATCTTCAAAAAATATCCGGGGCTGTATTTATATATCTTGGATTTAAAATGGCTTCAGAACAGGTCTGAGATAATACTTTTCTCCATCACCTGCTAAATCCGCCTCTTGTTATTTCGAAACATCCCCTACGTTTTTTGTAATGCTTTTATAATCCGGACACCCAGTTTTTATGGGAGTCAAATTATAAAAATAAAACATATTCCAACTAAATACCTACCCAAAGACATTAATGGCAACTTCTATCTACGGATATGTACAATACATTTTTTGCCCCTGCCTTTACGCAATCCGTTAAGAAGGATACTATCTAGTAAAGTGTTTATATAAAATATTTGCTGGAACCATTCTATAAAAGTGCATTAAAAAAACATTTAAAATTAACATATGGAAATAAAAAAAATTTTACAGATTGCTTTTGCAATACTGTTTCTGACAATGCTCTGGAACATTCCTTACAAAGAAATTCGTATTGAGAGAATGCGGGCTTTTGGGGAAAAAAAAGCTATTGGAACTGTTGTTTACCGTAAAACTTCCAATAACGGAGAGAAGAAATATTATATTGCTTACACTTTTGTTGGTCCTGACGGTAATCCCAAAAATAAAATAGCTGTAGTGCAAAAGCAGACATGGAACTCATATCTTGGAGGAGATCCGATAGAAGTTATTTATCCTCCTGCTGCTCCGGATTTATCAAGAATAAAAGGAGAGGTGGAAAGTCCTTTTGTTTCTTTTCTGGCAGATTTTTCAAGAACAATTCAATAATATTATATCTTCCAATATATTTGCTTTTTCATGAAACTGAATTTAAAGATATAAAAACATATAATTTTTTTTGTAAAATAAATTTCATTGATATCAAAGAGACGTTCACAGAATTTTTACTGTGACAAAGGATCTTCCGGGGGGACTGATGTTCAAACAAATATCTTTTCAGACTAAACTCATGGTTGGTTCAATCGGAGTTATTCTGGCTACTGTTATTGCCATGACTTCCTTGAATCTGCTTGAAGTTGACAGATCATTAAATCAACTCGGAAAAACATCAATGCATTCGATAACTGATGGTGTTGTTGCAATGATGGAAATGCAGAACGGCTTATTGCTTGATAAGGTTAAAGCTGATCTGGACATACTTGATAAAAGACTCTTCGGTCTTGGTTTTCCGTCTCTTAACAAACGTAAAATGATTCCTGAAACCATCACCAACCAGATAACAAAACAGACAGAATCAACCAGCATACCGACCATGACTTTCGGCGGTATCCCTATAAATAAAACATTTGATCTAGTTGACTCAGTCAAGGAGACAGTTGGAGGAACAGCAACAATTTTTCAGCTTCTTCCCGGAAAACTGCTCCGTGTTTCAACAAACGTGAAAAAAAATGATGGATCAAGAGCTGTCGACACCTACATTCCAGACAGCAGCCCGGTTTACAAATCCATAATAGCCGACAAAACCTTCTATGGAATGGCCTATGTGGTCAACGCCTGGTACATAACAGCATATAAACCAATCAAAAGCCTGCGAGGGAAAATTGTCGGTGCTATATATGTAGGCCGCCGGATTCTTGCTCCTGAGTTCATAAAATCGGTGAGTTCTTCAAATGTAGGCGGCAAGGGCTATGGATTTATTTTTAATGAAAAAGGCGATGTTCTCCTCCATCCTGACAAGGATAAAGAAATCAATATCAGCAAGATGGATTTCTGGCCTGAATTTTCCAGAACCAAAAACGGACTGGTCAGCTATAAAGAAAACGGTCTCGACATGGTGGCGTATGTACAGGAATATAAAACTTGGGGCTGGAGCTTTGCTTTCACCATGGAGAAGTCTGAAATGGCTCACGGAGTGGACGCAGCAATATTCAAAATGAATATCATAATAGCCATAGTTGCTGTTATTTTAGCTGTTCTGGTCATGCTTTTCCTGATGAAGGTTACCAGCAAACCCTTGAACCAGCTCTCTTCCTTTACAGATTCCATCTCAAAAGGTCACTACAACGCAAGTCTTGATTACACTGTAAATGATGTCATCGGAACTACGATCACAGCTGTCAAAAGCATGGTTGCCGACCTGAAAGAAAAGCTCGGCTTCTCGGAAGGTCTGCTTAAAGGAATGACAATTCCAAGCATTGTTGTGGACCTTGATGAAAACATAACTTTTACCAACAGCCAGCAGCTGGTTCTGGCCGGAAAATCAGGCGACTCTGAAGATTTCAAGGGCAGGCCGCTAACGGACCTCATAACCAATCCGCTGATATTCGAGACCATAAGAAAGTGCGTGCATAGTGGTGAAAACCTGATTGACGTTGAAATTGAAGGCAAAAACACGGCCGGAGAAAGCTACTACGCGATTATTGATGCAGCTCCTTTAAGAAACCTTGACGGAGATATGATCGGAGCTTTCGTAATGATGAACGACGTCACTAAAATCAAGGAAAACGAACAGGCTGTTCTTGCCCAGCATAACAAAATATCCGAAGCGGCAGTCGAAGCCGAAGCTATATCCGACCAGCTGTCATCAGCTTCCGAACAGCTTTCCGCTCAGGTTGAGCAATCCCGCAATGGTGCTGAAATGCAGCTCCAGAGGGCAACTGAAACTTCTACTGCCATGGAAGAAATGACCGCCACGGTTATGGAAGTTGCCAGAAACGCAGGAGAAGCAGCAGAAAACGCCCAGCATACCAGAGGAAAAGCTCTTGATGGTCAGAAACTGGTTGTAGACGCTGTTAACTCCATTAAAGAACTTGAAGAAAATTCACATAAATTACGTTCGAGCATGGAAGAACTTGGGTCACAGACCGAAGCCATTGGCCATGTAATGAATGTGATTACAGATATTGCTGATCAGACCAACCTGCTGGCCCTCAATGCCGCCATTGAAGCGGCAAGAGCCGGAGATGCTGGTCGCGGTTTTGCCGTTGTTGCCGATGAAGTCCGCAAACTTGCTGAAAAAACAATGGAAGCCACCAAAGAAGTGGGCGAGTCGATAACCAATATTCAAAACAGTACACAGCTGAATATTGAAGCAACACAGGAAGCAACAAGATTTGTAGGCAAAAGTACCGAGCTTGCAAATATGTCCGGCGAAGCGTTGGATGAAATAGTAAAAATGATTGAAGCGACAACGGATCAGGTTCAGAGCATTGCAACTGCCGCAGAGCAGCAGTCCGCAACCAGTGAAGAAATAAACCGGGCAACTGAAGAGATAAATGAAATCTCTTCGGAAACCGTGCGCTCAACGGAAGAATCAGCTCAGGCAATCCGCGAGCTTTCCAAGCTGGCCTTAAGTATCAAAGAACTCATCAAAAACATGCAGTCTTAAAAAAAATAAAAAATACACCATAAGAAACGTCACTGGGGAAATTTTCCAGTGACGTTTTTTATTGCCATCTTTAAATATACTTAAGCTCAAGCTTACACCGCTTTCATGATAATAATTTTTTTCCATTTCATAACAGTCTGTTACCCGAATACACGGCAATCATATTTTTATTTGTACCCTTGCTTTTAAACGCAGTAATGGTTTATGATTAATGCAGTAATAGAAGACTACATGCTTAAATTATATTTTTACCAATTAATATAAAACTTTAGTCCACCAAAGACAGTTAGCCGCAATTTGAAATTACAATCGGCCACTTGAAAAACAATCCGGGGGAGTAAATGGGTAAGGTAGCATTTTACAAATCAGTTGCTTTCAGAACTATCGTGCTCGTTATAGTTGTGCTGGCTGTTGAGGGATTTTTTGTTTCAGGTTTTTATAATCTGAATCTGGACAATTTTATAGAAGACAGCAGCAATAAATATCGCAAAGATATTACCGAGCAGGAAAAAGAAAAAGTCAAAGATTCTGTCAACCTTGCCTACAGCGTTGTTAAATCATTCTATGATGCTTCAAATGACATGGAGGCACTAAAAGCCAACGAAGTAAAAAAACTGAGGCAGATTGTGGATACGGTGGTCTCGCAGGCTGAGGGTATACGCACCTTCAGTTCCGGCAACGGCACAACACAAAGTATTACAGGGCAGATAATTAATCTTGTGAAAGATGCCCGATATGCCGGAAGCAATTATCTCTGGATTCAGGATATGGATTCGAGAATGATCTTTCATCCGATCAAACCGGCTCTCAACGGAAAAGACCTCAGCAACCTTAAAGACTCACAGGGAACATATCTCATAAAAGAGATGTCCAGACTGGCTAAAAGCTCCGGCAGCGGCACAGTTGCCTATCTCTGGACCAAACCCGGCGAAGAGACCCCAAAGCTTAAGATATCCTATATCAGGCGCGTTAAGGGAACTGATCTGGCAATAGGAACAGGTTCATGGGTGGAAGACATCACCCAGAAAATGAAGGAAGAAGCCCTTAAGCAGATAAGTGAAATGCGTCTTGGCTCGGAAAAATATTTTTGGATCAACGACTTCGGGCCCAAAATGGTTATGCACCCCATCAAGCCGGCTTTAAACGGAAAGGATATTTCCGGAATCAAAGATAAAAAGGGTAAAAACCTTTTTGTTGAAATGACTGACAAAGCTAAAAATGATGGTGAAGGTTTTGTGACTTACTGGTGGGATAAGCCCGGCAGTGATGTTGAAGCTAAAAAACTCTCATACGTTAAAGCATTCAAGCCCTGGGGCTGGATCATCGGTATGGGTATTTATATCGACAACATCGAAAGAGCCGTTACCGCCCAGAAAACAGAGTTTACAAATACAATTGGAACAATTGAATCCGAATCGGAGCTGTTTACTTTAGGACTCATAATAATAGCGGCAATTCTTTATACTTTCCTGCTGCGTAGCGGCCTGAATAAACCTCTGGACAGTCTGGTTGAATTTTCATCCCGTATTGCGGCAGGTGAACTGGAACACAATACCAACCAGAAATTCTCAGGCGAAATGGCAGTGTTAAATCATTCAATGGAAACAATGGTGGATAGCCTCAAGGAAAAAATAAAAGAAGCCGAAGAATTAAGTGAAAAAAGCCGTGAAGAGACTAAAATTGCCGAGCAGTTCAGGATTGAAGCGGAAGAAGCTAAAAATGTAGCTGAAGAAGCTCGAACCGAAGGTCTGCTACAGGCGGCGGATATGCTTGAGGGGCTTGTGAATGATATGTCCTCGGCATCGGAAGAACTTTCGGCGCAGGTTGAAGAGGTTACAAGGGGAACGGACATCCAGCAGCAGAGAATTTCCGAAACCGCAGCAGCGATGGAAGAAATGAACAACACTGTTTTAGAAGTTGCCCGCAGTGCTTCGGACGCGGCCCACAGCGCAGATCAGGCAAATGAAAATGCCAGAGAAGGTTCATCCATTGTGGATACCTCGGTTGAGGCTATTATAAGCGTTAAAGATCACTCCGAGACCTTGAAAAGCAATATGGATGAACTCGAAAAACAGGCCCACGAAATCGGCGATATCATGGACGTAATCACCGACATTGCGGACCAGACCAACCTGCTAGCACTTAATGCCGCCATTGAGGCTGCCAGAGCTGGAGATGCGGGACGCGGCTTTGCCGTTGTTGCCGATGAGGTTCGCAAGCTGGCTGAGAAGACCATGCAGGCCACTCAGGAAGTGGGCAAGGCGATCACCAACATACAGGAAGGAGCCAAAAAGAATCAGCTCAGCGTGGATAACTCCGCCAAAGCAGTGGACGAAGCCACCGATCTGGCCCACGAATCCAAAAAAGCCCTTGGAACAATCATGGAGCTTATTAACCTGACCTCAGATCAGGTGAGCTCAATTGCCACCGCAGCGGAACAGCAGTCCAGCACCAGTGAAGAAATTACTTCTGCGGTTGAAGACATCAAGGTTGTTTCAGCGGATACGGCTGACGGCATGGAGCAGGCCAATCAGGCCATTGCAGAGCTGGCAAGGCTGGCTTCCGACCTCAAGATGCTCACGGAGAATCTGAGATCTGATAATTAATCAGAACCATAAAAATAAAATTCAGCTATTCAAAGCGTGGAACCGGTGTAGCTCCGGTTTCACGCTTTTTCATTATAGCTGCCATGCAATTTATTCTTGACACTGTATAGTTGTAAATGCGTATTTTAAATGCAGAATAATCCGGCCCGAATGCTTTAATGCTTATTCCAGTATCAGCTTTATAGAAAAGGACTCCATAATGGCGATATGCAATGAGTGGGATAAAAGCCCCAAGTTAACCAATCCGCTTAATAAAAATGCACTCAGCCTGTTCACCGACAGGTTCTCGGCCATACAGACTTTTTTTGAGGCACTGCATGCTAAGCCCCTGCCGGAAAAAATAATCTATTTTCAGGGAGATGGCGGAAATGGGAAAACCCTGCTGCTGAATTACCTGAAAAATAATTTTTGCAAAATTCTGCCGGCTGACAGTCTGGAATATGTGCGCACCCTTGAGCGTGATGAATTTCTGGAAAACGTGGCAAATGCCGAGAATGGTGCTCCGGTTCCCTGCGTGCTCCATGATTTCGGGAGCGCACCAGCCGGAGAAGAAAGACCGCTGGAATCTTTCTCCGCCTTGCTCATGCTCAGGCGCAGGCTTGCACAATACAATTTATTATTCCCGTCTTTTGATTACGCCTGTCTGATGTATCTAAAAAAGACCGCTGCGCTCTCTGACGATAAAATCAAATCACTCTTCCCCGAAGAAGAACTAAACCTGATCTTTGATCTCGCAAAACTTGTTAAAGACCTGACTAAAATTGAAAATGTTTTGAATGTTATTAAAAGCCTGCTGGCCCTGACGGATAAATTCCAGAAAGAAAAATTAACCCTTTATTTAAAGCGCAGAAAACTTACTGAAGAGCAGCTTAATGCAATGGCCTATTGTGATGCGGAATCTGAGCTTCTGGATATGCTGCCGGAGTTGTTGGCAAAGGATATAAATGCCAGCTTTGCCGCAGACTCGACCAAGCGGCTGGCCCTGCTTTTTGATACTCACGAGGCTTTTGCCGGCAACTATGTTGCGGCACACATCAAAGCGCAGGAGATTACGGAAAGAGATTCCTGGTTCAGGAAGCTTCTTGGCAATCTGGAGCTAAGTTCCGGTATAATTGTTGCGGTTGCCGGAAGATACATGCCGCAATGGAGCGGACTTTGTGAATCACCCATTAAGGACCGCTACCTGAAATTACAAGAGATCAGCTTTTTCGAAAGGGCTGACGCGCTTGATTACCTGAAGGCCGCGGCTGACAATTATCCAGAACTTAAGGACTATCTGGCAGCACCGGAACTGGTAGAGACGATTCTAGAATACTGTCAGGCCAGAGATTCGCAGGACAAAACAGGAATACATCCATTCTACCTCGGCCTCTGTATGGAAATACTGCTTGCCGGATATAATACCGGGCAGAGCTTTAAGGCCGAAAACTTTAAAGATGAGCAAAGCCACATCAGCAAAAGTCAGGAAGTGGTCCGCAGATTCATGCGCTCAGTTGATGAGGAAACACGGGAGGTTCTTTTTGCCCTGAGCTGCTGCCGCAGTTTTAATATGGAAATCTATAACGCTCTGGGAAAAGAACTGAACCTTAATCCCCGCAGTCAGGAATTCACAAAAATTAAAAATTTTTCATTTGTATACCGTGAACAGGCTGAGACTGAAAGCTACCGTATTCATGACATAATGCGCCATGCAATACCCCATCTGGCATCTCAAAATGAAGACAAAAAAGAATTACTGCACCATTCCCATAAATTTCTGAAAAACTATTACACCCAAAAATACGAAATAGAAAAAAGCAAAACAGCCCTTGCGGAATCAATTTATCATCTGAATCAGTATAATAACAAACTAGGATGCATAAAATGGTCTGACACTATGGACGAGGCCAACAAAAAAAGTGATCACGAATTGTGCCGTATTTTGATCGGCATAAGAAACGAAATGGACTGCCTTTCGCTTTTTTATAAGGGATTGCTGGCTAATGATGCCGCAGACTTCTATCTCAGAATTTCTAAATATAAAGAGGCTGAAATTGAGCTGAAAGCTTCTATTGAAGCCTATAGCGAAGACTTGAAAACTGATCCTGAGAAGATCAGCACACTCTGCAACAAAGGGAACTCGCTGCAAAGCCTAGGCGATCTTCTGGCTACCCTCTCAAAAAATGGTGAGGCTATAGAAAAATACAACGAAGCCATTGAATCATACGATGCAGCTCTTAAACTAGCTCCTGACCAAATTGTTGCTCACAACAACAAAGGAAACTCGCTGCAAAGCCTAGGTAATATTCTGGCTACTCAGTCAAAAAATGATGAGGCTATAGAAAAATACAACGAATCTATTAAATCATACGATGCGGCTCTTAAGCTCGCTCCTGATTACATTTATGCTCACAACAACAAAGGACTCTCACTGCAAAATCTAGGCGATCTGCTGGCCACCCAATCAAAATATGATAAGGCTATAGAAAAATACAAACAAGCAATTGAATCATACGATGCGGCTCTTAAGCTCGCTCCTGATGACATTGTTGCTCACAACAACAAAGGAAATTCACTTTGTAAATCAGGAGAGTTATTGGTAAATATGGGAAGAAATGAGGAAGCTATAAATAAATTCAAAGAAGCTATTGAATCATACGGCGCAGCTCTTAAGCTCGCACCTGATTACATTGGTGCTCACAACAACAAAGGAAACTCATTGCAAAGCCTAGGAGAGGCGCTGGCAACTCTTTCAAAATATAATGAGGCTATAGAAAAATTCAAACAATCCATTAAATCATACGACGCAGCTATCAAACTTGCCCCTGATGGTCCTGGAATTCACAACAACAAAGGAAACTCGCTGCAAAGGCTAGGCGATCTTCTGGCTGCCCTCTCAAAAAATGGTGAGGCTATAGAAAAATATAAACAATCACTTGAATCATACCACGCAGCTCTTAAAATCGCTCCTGATTACATTTATGCTCACAACGACAAAGGAAACTCGCTTCAAGCTCTAGGAGATGTGCTGGTCACTCAAGCAAAAGATGAAGAGGCTATAGAAAAATACAAACAAGCCCTTGAGTCATACGATGCAGCCCTTGAACTTGCTCCTGATTACATTAATGCTCACAACAACAAAGGAAATTCGCTGCAAAGCCTAGGTAATCTTCTGGCTACCCTCTCAAAAAATGGTGAGGCTATAGAAAAATACAAACAAGCCATTGAATCATACGACGCAGCTCTTAAACTCGCTCCTGATTACATTTATGCTCACAACAACAAAGGAAACTCGCTGCGGAATCTCGGAATAGTGCTGGCAATCACAGACGAAAAGGAAGAAGTCATAACCAAATTAAGAGAAGCCATTGAATGCTATGACTATGCTCTTAAATTCGCACCCAATCATCCATTAATTCTCGGTTATAAAGAAGAAACGCTTAATATACTTAATATACTAATCCAGTAATAATACCCTCACAAGCATTTGATCCAGCGGCTATGACTTTGAGCAGACGCAGTTGACGAGCTGTGAAATAACGAAGCCTACTATGGAGACTGCTATTATGGTTGCGCCGGAGGAGATATCTAGCTGAAATGAGAGCAGCAGGCCGACAATGCAGAAAATCATGCTCAGTACTGAGGAGAGTATCATCATTGACCACAGGGATGAGGTTCTGCTTTCAGCTATCTGCGGTGGAATAGTCAGCAGGGCAATAACCAGAATAAGGCCCACAACTCGGATGACCATAACCACGCTCAGGGCTATCAGGGCCAGCATTACAAAATATAGCGCCGTAACCGGAATACCTCTGGCGCGGGCAAATTCCTCATCAAAAGACATGGCCCACAATCCCTTGTAGAGGCCTACTGAAACCAGCAGCACAATCACTGCCAGAGCACTCATAAGGTAGAGATCACTACTCGGCGTTGCCAGTATCCCCCCGAAAAGGTAGCTCATAAGGTCCACATTATAGCCCGGCGTAATATCCAGCAGAATAATACCAAGGGCCATGCCTGCGGCCCACATTACCCCGATAAAAGTATCCGCCCGGTCTTTCACCTTCATAGTGACCAGTGCCATCAGCAATGCCGAGCAGACCGCAAAAACAGCTGTAACCGGGAGCATGGGCAGCCCCAGAAAGAATGCCAGCCCCACCCCGCCATAAGAGGCGTGGGCCACACCGCCGGCCAGCAGCACAACCCTGTTGACCACAACCAGCGCACCGATAATCCCGCAGATAATGCTTGCCACAACTCCGGCCATGAGAGCGTTCTGCATAAAGTCATAACCAAGGGCATCAATCATTCCAGTCTCCTTTGCGGGTTGCGTCTTCTTCATGAAATTCAAGTACACGGTGCGGGATATCACCGTGGGTAACCAGTTCAATGGGGCAGGTTCCGTCCGCTGTCTGACCGTAGGCCTGAATAAGCAGCTCACGGGTTATGACCGGTTTATCGTGTATGTGAACCTGATGATTGACGCAGGCCACGGTTTTAACCCCCTGACCCAGCACTGAAATATCGTGGCTGACCATAATGACGGTCATATCTTCGTTAAGCTCTCTCAGAAGACTGTAAAGACCGCTTTTGCCGACCTGATCAACACTTGCGGTCGGTTCGTCCAGCAGCAGGAGTTTAGGTTCGGCAACAATTGCTCTGGCAATAAAAACGCGCTGCTTCTGCCCGCCGGAAAGATCGCAGACCTTCTCATTGATATATTTAAGCATACCTACACGGGATAAAGCCTTTTCAACAGCTTTTTTTGCTCCGCTACCGAAACCCATGCCGAAAAGACCTTTAAAACCGGATGAAATCATGCCCATCATAACCGCATCACGCACGGTGATGGGAAAACTCTGCGATACATTGGTATACTGCGGGAGATAGCCGATGATATTGCCGCAGCTTCCCGGAGTTTTGCCGAAAATTCCTATGCGGCCTCTGCCGGGTTTAAGCAGTCCCAGAAAAAGTTTAACCAGAGTAGTTTTTCCACCACCGTTAGGGCCGAGAATAGCGAGGTAATCACCCTTATCAATACTGAAATTCACATCCTGAAAAACAGGATGTGTGCCGTATGAAAAGCTGACGTTCTCAAAAGAAATCAAGCATTCGGAACTCATAATAATATCCCTGAAAATACATATTCAATATAAAAAATCATCCCACCCGGTAAAAAGCCACACCCCAGGCTGCCAATAGCAGAATAAAAGAGCACAAATATAATATATAATCCGACATCTGTCCCCGGTGGGAGTAAAATAAATTGCAGATGCGCAGTAGTAAACCTGTGGCAAGGCCGAAGGCAAAACCAAGAAAGTGACCAGCCAGATCAGTATTTTCACCGCCGGTACCCAGAGCTGCAAGCAGCGAAAGCCCTGCGGCAACAGCAACAAAAGCCTGCCTGAAACCCATGTCACTCGTGGAAAAAGCCTCAAAAGCAGCTAGAATTCCGGTAGCGGCGAAAACAGCCCCGGAAAATCCCACCGCTAAAAAATCGCTGCCGTGCAGCCACGCATTAATAATGTTAGCCAGAGCCGCACAACAAACAGCGGGAAAGAGTGCGTACCCTGCTCCGATTCTTTGCGCAAGAACAGATATGAGCATTCCGCCAATTACCATATTCCCGAAAATATGCGCCGGATCACCGTGGAGGGTCACAGCGGTTAACGCCCGCCACCATTCACCGGAAAGAATCCTTGCAGCATCAAGACGGCCTATAGACTCAATTTTTTCAGGATACAGACCCAGAACCGGGGAAAAAGTCCTGCTCAAAACATACATGCACAGCAGATAGAACATATAAAGCACGACCATGGGTGCGGCAAGGGGAACCGGATCATTTTTCACTTCCGTTTTGGTTCCGGCTCTATTTTCAGCGATAAATAATTCAATCTGACTGCATGCTTCGTTAACGTATGGAGTATATACAAAAATTTTAATCCGGCTTCCGCTGCTGTCAACAAAATGGGGGATGCTCTGGGACATCAGCACCAGTGACCACTTTTTAAAAGTGTCACGGTCTGCCGAATCCACTTTTATTTGGGTGGAGATGTCTTCCCATAGCAGGCAAAATCTGTTTTTATCAACGTCAGCCATTTAAATATCCACTATATTTTTAAAGATAAAAAAGTGTCGTACTCTGGAGGATAAATCAATGTTTATCAGTTGCATAGGAGATTCATTAACTCTCGGCTTCGGAGACTGTTTCCGCCTCGGATGGGTTGGCAGACTCTATATGAACCTTGACGCCAGCGGAAATGAAATAACCGGATACAATCTTGGCGTCCGGGCCTCGACCAGCCTGCACATACAAAAAAGATGGAAAGCTGAAGCCGAAGCCCGCATGCCTTTTAATGATAATTCACGCCTGTTTTTCTGCTTCGGCACGGCTGATATTGCTCAGGGAGTTGATAAAGAAGACACCCTTAAAGCAACACGGAAGATTTTAGAAGAAGCCACAGCACTCTGCCGGACATTTTTTATCTGCCCTCCACCAGTGCTGGACAAAGTTAAAAACGAAAAACTCTCTGAAATATGCAAAGGCTATAGAGAAATCTGTGCCGAACTCAACATACCGTGCGCTGATCTTTTTACAAGCTTAGGAGATTCGGAGGTTTATTTTGCCGACCTGAAACACGGCGACGGGGTTCATCCCGACAAAAAAGGCTATCAGGCCATGACCGATAAAATTTCCGAACTTCTTGCCAGAAATTCGTGCCTTTAGGTCATTTTTGAATAGCTGTTCAGCCTGTCATAATTTCAATAAAAATTCAGTCAAAACCAGAATTCTACATTTTTTTCTCTAAATGTGGTCAGCTTGCGCATTGCAAATTGAAGGAGTATTCAATCTTTTTTTCACGCAAAACATCTTCTACGGAGTAAAAAAATGCGTTCTTTCGCAAGTGACAACTATGCCGGAGTCCATCCGGAAATAATGGACGCAATGTTTAAAGCCAATGTCGGCGACATGCCCTCATACGGTGAAGACCCTGTATCCGGGCGCGCGGTAGACCTCTTTAAAAAACACTTCGGAGATCAGGCCCAGATATATTTCATCGCAACCGGGACTGCCACCAACACCCTGATACTCAAGCACATCACCCGCAGCTGGAACAGCGTAATCTGCTCTACTTACGGTCATATCCACGTTGACGAATGCGGTTCTCCCGAGGCTGTTGCCGGAATCAAACTGATAACCGCCAGAACAGCAAACGGAAAACTTACCCCGGATGCCGTGGTTGAACAGATGTATGCCAAAGGATTTGTGCATCACAGCCAGCCCGCAGTGGTTTCATTTGCCCAGTGTACCGAGCTTGGCACAATCTACACCGTGCAGGAAATAAAAGATATTTGTGACGCAGCGCATAACGAGGGTCTGCTGGTCCACATGGACGGAGCAAGGCTCGCTAACGCCGCAGCAGCGCTTGGCACTTCCTTCAAAGAGATGACCGTGGATGCCGGAGTGGATGTTCTTTCATTCGGCGGGACCAAAAACGGCTGCATGTGCGCTGAAGCCGCGGTCTTTCTCAAGCCCGGCCTTGGAGATGATTTCAGATTCGTCCGCAAGCAGGGAATGCAGCTCATTTCTAAAATGCGCTTTATAGGTGCGCAGTTTGAAAGATTTCTTGCTGATGATGAACTCTGGAGACAAAACGCCCTGCAAGCCAATAGCATGGCCGCTCTGCTTGCTGAAAAAGCAGCACAGGTGGACGGAGTTAAAATATCAGGACCAGTGGAGGCAAACGGAGTTTTCGCTTTTATACCGGAAGACTGCATTGCCCCGCTTCAGGAAAAATGTCCTTTCTACATCTGGGATGAACTGACCGGAGAAGTCCGCTGGATGACTTCATTCATGACCACGGAACAGGATATTGATGATTTTGTTGCCGCTCTAAAAGAAACACTTTCCAATAGAAAATAATTACTACCAATAATATGTAAGGCCGGGTTTAACCCCGGCCTTTTTTTACAACCTGAATAAGTGGCTGCCCCCCATAATTCATGTTGAGAGTGATCAGCTTAAACAATTATTTAAACAGCAAGTTTATTCTGCTCTTCCTCTTCAAGGTGATACCTTAAAAAAGCGGCGGCGTTTTCACGGCCCATGAATTTTGCAAGACTTCTTTTTGATGTTTCCAGCAGGTCGACCACAATAAGCCCGTCCAGAGAATTATTAAAATCCGGGTCAACATTGAATCCCACCAGTCGCCCGCCGACTTTAAGATAATGCCGCAGAAGCACCGGAATACCTGCCCCGCCTTCCACATCCTGCACCACCATATCCATATCAGCCGGATTTGAAAAAACATCTGAAGCGATTGTACTCTTCCAGTACTTCATTTTTTTAAGCTTTAAAGGACGGGCAGGACTGATCATGTCGGTGAGGTCAGCCCTGCCGCGATGGGACAAGAGGGATTCGGCAATAATCTCTCTTGAAATACGACTATATTCAGCTGAAATACTTACGCATCCAAACAGGTAACGATATTTGGGATTCTTGGATATATAACCGGCAATACCCTTCCAGAGCATCATAAGTGATGCATAATTTTTCTGGTAGCGAGGTCTGATGAACGACCTTCCCAGTTCTATAGCGGGGGTTACTTTATCAAAAAATTCTTTGTCAAAACGGAAAAAACTGTTGCTGTAGACTCCACGCAGACCGAATTTTTCCAGAATATCATCCGTCCTGCCAAGGCGGTACGCTCCGGCAATTTCTTTTGCCGCAGAATTCCAGAGAACAAGATGCACAAAAGTATTATCAAACCTGTCAATATCAACTTGTGCTCCGGTTCCTTCCCCTACTGTGCGGAAAGTTTTTTCACGCAACCGTCCAAGCTCCCTCAAAATATACGGACATTCGGAAGCATGAACCTCCCATATCTGGAAATCACCGGACTCGGCTATTTTCGCTTCCGGCCGGAGACTTTCAAATTCCGAGACTACCTGATCGGGGCGCACACTTTCACTTACCGGTTTTTCTTTTTTACCAAGCCCCTCAACCAGACCTTTATTGCCTTTTGAAAAGCGGCCCTTTAAAATATATGTGCGAAATCTTAAATATTCTATAATCTCACGATTGCTTTTAAATTTTTCCAGCTGGCTTGATTTTATTTCTGTCCCGACAGCAAATTTAAGCTCTGAATTTTTTTTCTTGAGATTTTCTCTAGGCAGCAGGACAGTTCTTAATCCGGGATGAACAAGCCCCATCATCTGGAAAAGCACGCTGTTTCTGCCGCTGAAATAAACGGGTACGGCAGAAGCTCCGGTTTTCCTGATTATCCCTCCGACAGTCGGGCTCCAGGCCGGGTCTTCAACTTTTCTATCTCTGATCTTAAGGCTGGCAACTTCCCCTGCCGGGAAAACAGCAAGCATTCCCCCGCCCTTGACCCATTTTACAGCTTCTTTCAGTCCGGAGATATTTCCTGCAACAGAACCGTTACCTCCAAAAGGGTCCACCCATATCAGGTGCTCGCCCATTTCAGGAATAAGACCAAGCATAAAGTTAGCCATAATTTTGACATCAGGCCTGACAGCTTTAAGCAGCCTTATAAGGACAAGCCCCTCAATCACACCGAAGGGATGATTTGCCACAACCACACTGGGACCGGATTCGGGAATTCTATCCAGTTCTTCCTGCGGCAGGGCAGCGCTTACTCCAAGCAGTTTCAACGCCTTGCCTATAAAGTCTGTCTTTGTTTCCCAATGGCTTTCATCATGCACAAGGCTATAGAGTGAATTGAGTCTGGGAAGACACAGAAGACTTGATAACGGTTTTTGGAAAATTTGAAAAAGAGCCCCGCGAAAAGGGTCTTTGAAAGGCGACTGAAGTCTGAAAAGATCTGAACAACCATCATGAGTCATTTTAATCTCCTTTGAATCCTTATATTCCCTACTCTGCTCTTTTAGCCTGAGGAAGATTCAAAGGGGTTACCCGGCGGTGACAACCTGCTTACATTTTAAGCACGCCTGTGTGTCAATATAGTTTTAACTATAAAAAAATGTAATATGGAGTTAAATAAAACTCCATATTACATTTTTAGTTGAAATAAGATATAAATAATCTTATTGGATTATTCCGAGGTTCGATTTAAGGTGCCAGTGATCACTTGGTATGGGAAGGCAAAATGACCTATGATCATAATCAGAACAGAGTATAAGTTTACCTGTATCCTCTTCCCAGAAAACACGGTCGGCAAAAAGAGCAATGGCTTGAGATGCAGATAACTTTTCAGGACGGCTGCCGGGCATAAACTTCTCCATTACTGCTTTTGCAGCATCGAGAACAGCTTTAACCGCAACCGTAGAGATGGCGAGATCCTGAAAATCTAATTCATGCAACATACTGTTTTCACTAAACATGGCTTCAGATACAACGCTATCTTCACGCCAGATTTCATGCTTCAGACTGTTACTCATAATAACCTCCTTTGTTTCCGGTGTACCTACTTACTTGCAAATGACGAACCGACTAAAAGACAGCAAAGAAGATAATTTTCAAATCTCGATCTGACAGGAGAAAAAATGACTTTAAAACCGCAGGGAGCCTGTTTTGATTCAGACGGTAATTGCAGCTTCACAATCTTTGCTCCTGAAAACGAAGAGCTTGTCTTAAGACTAACTCAAAACAGAACCAAAGACTATCCCATGGAGTATGATAATCTTGGGTACCATACTATAATCATCGAAAACTGCACAGACAATGCCTCCTATTGTTTTATTCACAATGGTGAAACATGTCTGCCTGATCCGGCTTCACGCTTTCAGCCTGACGGGCTTACAGCTCCTTCACGCACGCTTAACCATTACAAATTCGACTGGCACGGAGATAATTTTGCAGGGATAAACCCTGATGAAATGATCATATATGAAGCCCATATAGGAACATTCACCTCTGCTGGAAATTTCAGCGCAGCCGCGGAAAAGCTGGATCATCTTGCAGAGCTGGGCATAAACACGCTGCTGCTCATGCCTACAGCCTGCTTCTCAGGAGACAGAGACTGGGGATATCTCAGTGTTTTTCCTTTTGCTGTGCAGCCCTCTTACGGAACGCCATCCGAATTCAAGGAATTCATAAGAATCTGCCACCAAAAAAATATCGCTGTGGTTCTTGAAATTTCTCTCAGCAGTATAACTCCGCAGGGCAACATGTTCTGCTCGCTGGCTCCTTTCGGAAGCTCCTGCCACATAAGCAAGGAAGGCCCGGATATAAATTTTGACGGACAATTCAGCTATGGAATCCGTGATTTCTATCTGCAAAGCTGTTTATCGTGGCTTATTGATTATCATGCGGACGGACTGAAAATAGCCTGTGAAGATAAGATTATAGACAACAGTCCCATACATTTTTTGAGTGAGCTCTCAGCCAATGTTAAAGAAATTGAGGATAGAAGTTCTAAAAAATATCTTCTGGCTACAGAAAATTCATGCGGGGGATTAACATCTATAAGATCCAGAGAAAAAGGTGGCTACGGATTTAATGCCCTATGCTCGGATGACTTTCACAACGCCGTATTTGCCGCGGCTTCAAAATCCCAAAACGGTGTCTACGCGGAATACGGATGCAGCTCCAGAATTGCCGAAACATTACAAAAAGGCAGATGCTTTCACGGTGAATTTTCAAAAGCCCGGCATAATTTTTACGGTCAACCCGGTGAGGAGGAAGGTAAGTTCATTGTGTACAGCCTTGATCACCGGCTTGCCGGAAGAAATCCCGGAAAAAGCAGAACTGTAAAAGCTCTGGGTTTCAGGGGCGCAAAGCTGTGCGCCGGAGCGACCCTGCTGGCACCGTCTATCCCGCTACTGTTTATGGGTGAAGAATTAGGTGCTGAAAACTGCTTTCACTTTTTCAGCTCACCATATTCAAAAAAACTTTCTGAAACCCTCCTTAATGCAAGACAGAATGAAGTCGGGATATACAACCCTGAAACCAGCATCCCTGATCCTGAACATCCTGATGCATTTGCAAAATCCGTATTGAACTGGGATAATCTAAAAAGTGAACAATGCCGGTACCTTTTTAATCTATACCGGGACCTGATCGCCCTGAGAAAAGTTAATCAGGCCCTTAGAATTCCTGCCCCGGCAAGATCACAGGTGATAAACATTCAACCGGATACTTTCCTTATGGTCAGAAACCGTGGTGCGAATGTTCAGGTTGTAGCTGCAATTTTTAATTTTTCAGATCAGGAGCAGTCCTGCAATCTGAGCTGCTATTTGCCAGAAAAAACAGCTGTACCTTTAATGTGCAGTGAAACTGAAACCTATGGAGGTCAATTTCAGCTGCCTGAAATTTTATCACCTCAAAAAGAGTTAGTTCAGCCAGCCAAATCCTTTACCGTAATAAAAATGGTTAACGCTGATTAAATACCTGTCTTTTTCAAACTCGCTTTGCAAGAGCCTGCCCTGTTCACAGGACAGGCTCTTTCACTTTTTCTCAGTATGACATATATTCATTTTTTGAAGGCCTGCCAGTCTATAAAAAAGGCCTTTATATTGTGTAATAATTTTCAGCCGGGGAAAAAATATGAAACGCTCAAGTGGCATACTGATGCATTTTACTTCGCTTCCTTCCAGATTCGGGATTGGTGATATCGGACCGGAAGCATACAAATTCTCTGATTTTCTGGCAAAATCAGGGCAGCGTTTCTGGCAGGTTCTGCCCATTACCCCGACTTCATCTGAAGCCGGCAATTCACCTTATTCCGGGTTTTCAGCTTTTGCAGCAAATCCGATGCTTATCAGTCCTGAGCTGATGATCTCTTTCGGTTTGCTGACGGAAGAAGAACTACAGCAGTACAGTCTGCCCGACTCGAACCGTGTCAATTTTGAAAAGGCGGAAAAAGCTAAAGAAGACCTGCTGCGAACAGCTTTTGATAAAGTTGCTGACGAACTGAACTCTGATAACAGCTTCAACACCTTTATCTGGGAAAATGCATACTGGGTTAATGACTTTGCCATGTTCTCAGCTCTTAAGCTGAACTTTAACAACAAGGCATGGACCAGCTGGCCTGAAGAAGTTCGTGACCGTTCTGAAGACGGTTTGAGATACTGGGGCGAACGTCTGGCACGGGAAGTTCTCTTTGTTAAATTCTGTCAGTGGATATTTTTCCGCCAATGGGGACTGCTTAGAGAACATCTGGCTGCGCTGGGAGTTGAACTTATCGGTGATGTGCCTATCTATGTCACCCACGACAGTTCGGATGTCTGGTCAAACCGACATCTTTTCAAACTTGATGATCAGGGTAAACCTTATTGCGTTGCGGGAGTTCCTCCTGACTATTTCAGTAAAACAGGCCAGTTATGGGGTAATCCAGTTTACAACTGGGAAAGATGCGAGCAGGAAGGATTCGGCTGGTGGCTGAGCAGACTGCGCCATAATCTCGGTTTATACAACTGGATAAGACTTGATCATTTCCGTGGGTTTGCGGCTTACTGGGAAATTCCGAAAGATTCAATTTCCGCAATTGACGGTTACTGGGTTGAGGCTCCGGGACACCGGTTATTTGAAAAACTCAGTGCCGATACAGGTCCTTTGCCGATTATTGCCGAAGACCTCGGACATATAACCGGTGATGTTATACATCTGCGCGATCGCTTTAATCTTCCGGGAATGAATATTCTTCAATTTTCATTTGGGGAAGATATAGCAACCTGCGGAGATTCCCTTCACAATCACCGCCGGAACTCTGTTGTATATACAGGAACGCATGACAACAATACAAACAGAGGATGGATCAGGATTAATGCCGATGAGACAAGCCGGAACAATTTTTTAGCCTATATCGGACGCAACTGGCTGGATGAGTCAGAGGTATCATGGCAGATGATCAGACTCTGCATGTCCTCAGTGGCAAATTTATGTATTTTTCAAATTCAGGATCTGCTGAATCTCGATGAATCTGCCAGAATGAATATCCCCGGACTGGCTTCCGGCAACTGGGGCTGGAAGATGGTTTCCGGAGACTTGACCCCGGTTATCAGTGAAAAAATGGAAACTTTAACTGAACTTTTCGGGAGAACATTCAATAAGAACTAAGACCTGCGTAATTTAACTTTTTACGCGCCCCTTATTCTATCAAGCTGTCAGCCTGTTTTCAGCCGAGTCTTCCAAGGTAATAAAATCCGTTAGATTTATTACCATTCATTGTCGTGTAGACTATATTTTCAAACACAACAGTCTTAAATCCGCTAAAAAGCGCATTGATTCTGTCAAGACTGTGATGTCTGGTCACGCCGCCATCATATAATTCGAAAATACCGTATCTGCCGTATTTTTCATGAAATTTTGCATATCGCTCAAGATTTCTGCTGTCTTCATTAAGCAGGAAATCGTTTACATAAAGAATTCCTTCATCCTTCAGAACCCTGCTTATCTCGGCGAGCAATCTTTCCTGATCCTCATCACGGGGAATACTGGTTAAAACAGCAGCCAACACCACAGCATCAAAAGAAGAATCGTTAAAAGGGATAGTCATTCCGTCAAATTCAACAATCTTGCAATCCCCGGACTCTTTCGAAGCCCTTTCCCTTAAAGAGCGCGAAGGTTCAATACCGGTAACATTTTCATAGCCGGCAGCAATAAGCTTTTTCATTATCCGCCCGTAACCGCAGCCGACATCCAGAACTTTTTTGTCCGTGGCAACATGTGATTTGAACTCTTCCAGCTGAAAGGGAGTTGAAAAATTTTTCTGCGATCCCTCTTTATCCCAATATTCCATATAGTTTGTACAGCTCATTGAATTCTGACCTCGTTTATAGCACCCAATAACGTTTTTATGGTTGTTTCATGATTGTATTGAACACGTAACCTGTTTGCGAACAACTATCCAGAGCTCCGCAGTATAAGGCTGAACAGTTCGAAAACCTCAGACCTCATAGCGGAGATAAAACATGAACAAACAGAACCGCAAAATGATTAAAGAGTATCTTGAGAACAGACTGGCCGAACTCATTGCTACAGCAGAATCAAGAGACACGGCTGTTGAGAACTGCGCTGATGATAATGAGTATGCCTCAAGGCTTACAGAACAGAAGCTGAATATTGTCCTTCGTGAACGCGAAGCAAAACTCATCTCTGAGATAGAGTCGACACTACAGCGTATTGACCATTATGAATTCGGCGAATGCGAAAACTGCGGTTCCGAAATAGGTATCGCAAGACTTAAGGCCAAACCCACAACGACTTTGTGTGTCGGCTGTCAGGCTCAGATGGAAGAACAGCAGCTCGACTGGGTTGGTTAAATACAGCTCTGCTCCTGGTTACTAAGCTATTCTTTTATCCTTGCAGAAATACGGGTTACAGGTATTTCAAATACGGCTGTTCCCTTAAGTGACGTCGGCTCAAATTCCCATGTGCCATTGCCATACTGATCCATGATAATTGAAAATGCCCTGATTTTTTCCTCATCATTTTCAATAAGGCGTGGTTCTCCGAATCCGACAACACTTTTAAACAGATAGCCCCATTTGCATGGATTTTCGCCTGTTCTGAGCGAACAGTCTGCAACAACACTGAAGCAGATTTCATTACCTGCCAGCAGTGCCTGATACTTCCGTCCTGATTTTCCGGAGTGGATGTAAAGACAGTTGTCCCGAAAACCATAATTCACGGGGACATTGTAAATGCCCTTTTCATCACAAACAGAAAGGGTCAGATAATCACCCTGAGCCATTACTTTTTCGATATCTTCTCTATCTGTTGTTAAACCCTTCATAGTCTTTATTACCTTTTATTTTTCTTTATATTTTAGGATTTCGTGTTTAGCCTGAAAAACATGAACCATTTGTCCTTATCTGTTATTATACCGGTACTTGGGGAGCAGAAGAATATCAACACCTGCATTTCTTCCCTGCGTGATATTTTCGGTGAGCAATGTGAAATAATTGTCGCTGATGGAAGCGCAGACGGTTCCACCATAGAATGTATTGAGGACCCCAAGGTTAAATCAATTATCTCCAAACCCGGCAGAGCCATACAGATGAATGCCGCGGCAGCTGTTGCCACTAAAAAAATCCTACTTTTCCTGCATGCTGATACTACTCTGCCAGCTAATGCCCCTGAAATAATTTTAGAGTCTTCAAAACTGCCCTGGTTTACCGCAGGAGCTTTCAATCTGGCTTTTGACAACCCGCATCCACTACTTCGCCTGACAGCGTTTGTGGGTAACATCAGAAGTAGAATTGAAAGAATTCCATACGGAGATCAGGCCCCGTTTGTTAAAGCTGATTATTTTCACAGCAGTGGTGGTTTTCCTGAAATTCCAATAATGGAAGACGTAGAATTTTTTTCCAGAATAAGAAAAAAACGGCTGCTCATAATAATAAGCCGGGAAAGTGTAAGAACATCATCAAGGCGCTACAGAAAAACAGGTATAATCAAATGTTTTTTACGCAACTGGTTATTGCGGCTGCTCTATCTGGTCGGAACACCACCGACAAGACTTGCGGGAATGTACAAGCCCAACAGGGATAACTAGCTGTGCAGAATATACTTTTTTTTCTAAAATACCCTAAAGCAGGAAAAGTTAAAACAAGACTGGGGAAGGATTTTGGATATAAGGAAGCAGCGGATATATACAGCTGCTTCATAGCTGATACTCTTTTTAAAATCTCAGTTTGTGAGGCAGCTATAACTGTCTGTGCTGATCCATATTCATCTGATATTGAAGGCTATAAAAAACTGCTTGGCGATGATCTTAAAATTATTTTTCAGCGTGGCGAAAATATCGGTAAAAAAATGTTCAATGCCTTTGCCGATATTTTCAACTCAGGATGCAGAGATGCTGTTCTGATAGGCAGTGATATTCCTACTCTTGATGCTGAAACAATAGAACTGGCCTTTGAAGCTCTAAGTGAAGGAATGCCTTGTCTTGGCCCTGCTGACGATGGAGGATATTATCTAATCGGACTGAAATCCTCGCAACTCGACCATCAAATTTTTTCAGATATAAAATGGAGTACAGAATCAGTTCTGGAATCAACTGTTTCTCAAATGGAGAAGCTGAAACTGAGTCCGGTCATACTGCCTGAAAAATCCGACATCGATGATATCGAAGACCTGAAAAAACTTATGGCAAAGCATAATTTTCACGAAATCTGCCCTAATACGGCAGCCTACTTGAAAAAAAAAGCTGACAGCTGAGCTAGTAGGAAACTATATCCAGCTCTACCTTCTTTTTATTTTTCACCCTTGTCAGGCGCAATGTGTCGTACTCAAGTGAAGTGATGAATTCCATTTTCCACTGACCACCAGTGCCGAAACCGCTAATTATAGTCTGCCTTATGCCGGATCTGATCTTAAAATCAATAACATCTCCGGAATAAGCTTTAAGGTTATCGACAATAGCGGGAACAAGGCCACAGGTGATATGTTTAAGATCTACTACTTTATTATCCATTTTATTTTCCAACACAAAATTTACTGAAAATTGAATCAAGAACCTGAGCAGGTGTAATCTCACCTGTTATTTCCGACAGCAGAGAACATGCTGTTTCAAGCCGCACACCAAGCAGGTCGTACGGTATAGTGAGCCGAATGTCATCAATAAGTAGAACAAGCTCATCGAAAGCCCTTTTCAAAGTCTCTGCCTGACGCATATTGGGCACAACTTCATCAGGATCAGGCTCTCTGCCTCCTGAAAGTATTTTTTCCCTTATGATACCGGATAAGGGTTCGATATTCTTTCCGGTTCTGGCTGATATTGAAATAGTTTCATAACCCAGCCGCTCAAGCTCCTTCTCAGGATCGTCAGCAGCCCTCTCAAGATCGCTTTTATTTATAACAGCAAGACATCTTGAGCTATCCGATGTCAGTTCCGGGTCCAACTCGTTTTCAGCAAGGCTGAGGGTCCCATCAATCATCAGCAGAACAAGGTCAGCCTGTCCTGCCAGTTCTCTGCCCATCTCAAGACCGGCCTGCTCAACAGCATCAGTTGTAACCCTTAATCCAGCGGTATCAACAATACGAACCTGTAAGCCGTCAAGATTAATGGTTTCTTCGATAAAATCTCTGGTAGTACCGGGAATATCAGTAACAATTGCCCTGTTGCGACCCAGAAGAGCATTAAGCAGACTCGATTTACCGGCATTGACTTTACCGCTGATAACAACAAGCCCACCCTCGCGCCAGGCCCGGGTTCTGTCAATTCCTGAAAGGAGTTCTTTTATTTCCGCACAGGCATTGGAAACCCCTGATTCAAGTTCTTCCAGAGGCAGGCATTCAAGCTCGTCTTCAGGAAAATCAACAGCAACACACAATTGCGCCCTGAGATATTCAAGACTTTCCCGAAGCTCTTTTATCCGCAGCCCGAGTGTACCGGAAAGCTTTACCTTGGCAAGTTGTGCAGCTCCGCGTGAAGGGGCATGAATCATTTCTGCAACAGCTTCTGCCTGAGTAAGATCCATACGGCCATTCAGGAAAGCCCTTAGGGTGAATTCACCGGCTTCAGCAAGACGTGCGCCTTTTTCAAGAACAGCTTCCAGCACTGCCCCCAGTATGGACCGTCCTCCGTGACAATTTATTTCAATAACATCTTCCCCGGTATACGATCCCGGTCCGGGCATATAGACAGCAAGGACTTCATCTATTTCAGACACATGGCTATCTGTTATGACTCCGTGGTGCATAACGTAAGGTCTGAATTTTTCGAATTTTTCATTGGAAGAAATAAAAAGCGATGTCCCAATTTCGAGTGCATCCGGACCGCTAATACGTATTATTCCTACTCCGCCTTCGCCTGCTGGAGTTGCTATGGCTGCGATAGTACCGGCTGAATTGATACCCATATTTTTTACCGAATTAAGCAGAACCTGCTCAATTTTATTTAATTAATTGATCTACACATGCCGGAGTCGGCATTATAAAATAATTTTCTGAATCACCCTTATTAACAGAAGACTGAACATCTGAATCTAGCATCATTCTTTATCGTAAGGAAGGAATTAACTATAATATCGGTCAAAGCTTAGCAACCCGCTTAAGCGACCGACACAGATAAGGAGACCATGAAAAACTAAAAAACCTCGCAGGATCTCATCCTGCGAGGTTTTTAAAGACATTTAAATAATAAACGCTAATAACGGCCGTTATATCTATCCATGCCTGAATCTGTATTCTCGTTAGATTCAGTTTTACGGTTATTGCGGCTGTTGAAGTCACGTTTTTCACCGTACTTATCATTACGGTTGTTGTAACGTTTCTGACCGCCCCTTGGATTATTCCTGCCGTTATCATTCTGGTTGTTGCGGTTATTATTATAGCGGCTTCCTGTATTGCGGTTATATCTGGAGCCGTTATTATACCCGGGTTCATTGGAGTAAAGCGAAGAAACAGAATTAGGATCATAACCTACATAACTGTTCCCACTATGGTATCCACCGGGAGCAAACTCATTATTGAAATTATCTTCGTCAACAGGCTGATTACTACGTGGAGCATTGCCATTGCGAGGAGCAGGGCTGTTTCGCGGAGCGGAACTGTTTCTAGGTGCGGAGCTGTTCCGTCTATTGTCATAACGATTGTTATCGTAACGACTGTTGCCCTGACGCGAACCATAATTACCGGAACCACTGCGGTCACGGTTATAACCACCACCGGACCTTCCGCCGCGGCCACGTTTTGGAAGAATAAGCACACGCTTCATAGGACCATCGCCCTTACTGCGTGTATTTACCTGCTTATCTTCCTGCAAAGCCATGTGTACAACTCTGCGATGATAGGAGCTTAGAGGTTTTGTACTCTGCACTCTACCGGTATTATTTGCTTTGTCAGCAAGATGCCATGCAAGTTGACGCAATTTCTCATCCTGACGTTCGCGATAATCTCCAGTATCAATCTGAACTCTGACAGAAGTCTGCATTTTCTTAGAAACCATGCGGTTGCAAAGATACTGCAATGCAGCAAGAGTCTGTCCTTCACGGCCAATGATAAGTCCTGAGTTCTCTTCGTCGTCAACAAGAACATTAACTCTGTCTTCGCCGACTTCAATTTCCAGCTTTGGCTTAGCCTGAATGATGGGTTCAATCATCATTTCAAGGGCTTCTTTTACCGCCGCGGCAATTTCCTCAGGGTCTCCTTCCATCACATTGCGTTTTTCAGGAGAATAACCATCCTGAGCGCCTGATTTCCGGGAATTATCATCCTCCGCAAACTCTTCATCATCCTGCTGTGCATCGAAATCTGCAGAGCTCTGACAGTCTTCATTTTCAGCACTGTCAAAATTGTTGGAGACATTTTTATCTTCTTCAACAGACTCAGTCTGTTCTGAAGGTTCTTCTGCAACTACCGGAGCGACAGGTTCAGGCTTAACCTGAATTTCGCTTTCCTCTTTAACGGCAGGAGCTGATTCTTCTTTTACTGCAGGAGCTTCGGCAGGAGCCTCAGGTGCACGTTCTTCACGTTCCTGAACTTTTTCACGCTCCGGAGTCCGGCGTGGAGCCCTCTCGTTTCTACGATTGGAATCTCCATCATTGCTCTGCTGCTTATCTACATAGCGGGGGCGGGCTTTAACACGGGCATTTTTCTTGCCTACAAGGCCAAAAACACCTGTTGAGCCACCACTCACTATTTCAATTTCCAATTTATCGCGATTCAGGTTGAAGTGTTTACAGGCGTTTGTAATTGCCTCATCCAGATTCTTACCTTGGAACTCCTTGAATTCGCTCATTCTCTCTCCTAATTCTGTTCTAAACTCCGTAACAGTTCCTGCTGTTCCGTTTTATGCCTTTGTCCTGTGTATCATCCACTGCTGTGCGATAGACAGAATGTTGTTCACCATCCAGTATACAACCAGCCCGGCAGGGAAGTTGAGGAAAAGGAAAGTGAATATCAACGGCATGAACATCATGATCTTCTGCTGGGTCGGATCTCCCGCTGAGGGGGTCATCTTCTGCTGCAGGAACATGGTAGCACCCATGACAATCGGAGTAATGTAAAGCGGGTCTTTGGCCGAAAGGTCGGCGAGCCAAACGATATCAGTAAAAGGAAGGTAGTGAATAAAATCGGCATGTCTGAGCGCAACTGTCCCTAAAAGCGCCTTGTAGAGGCCGAAGAAGACCGGGATCTGAAGCAACATCGGGACACAACCACCGGCAGGGTTTACATTATAGGTCTTGTAAAGCTGCATCATCTCCTTATTAAGCTGTTCCTTATCGTCGGCATACTTTTCGCGGAGCTTTGCCATCATAGGCTGAAGTTTTTTCATCTGCTCCATAGATTTATAGCTCTTGTGGGACAGAGGCCAGAACAGCAACTTAATAACAATAGTAAGAAGAATGATTGCCACACCATAGTTGTGGACATACTGGTGGAACCAGTCAAGAGCGATAGCAAGAGGTTTGGCTATTATATCGAACCAACCGAAATTCACAGCCTTAACAAGATCCCCCGGAACCTTGCTCATGAATTTGGTATCCATTGGTCCGAAATAATAAGAGCAGCCAAGCTCACGCTGAACGCCTTTATTCAGCTCAACATTTTTTTCTGCCGCGACTCTGAAGATGTTGTCCTGCAGCCTTCCCTTTACAGTAACATCTTTGCTTCTTGGCAGCAGTGCGAGGATAAAGTAATTGGAATCAATAGCAGTCCAGGAGATATCTCCGGAAGCCATGACACCCTCTTCTTTAAGATCGTCTCTGCTGTTTTTTTCCGAGAGTCCGTCGGCATCGTAATAAGAGATACGGGTCGGGTTGTAACGGTCACCTTCAGCACTGAGACTTTTAGTCGCGGTGGTGAAAGCAAGACGTCCTTCCGCACTGGGATTCTGGGCATTCAAAACGCGCACATCCTCGTCGATCAGATAATTATCGGCGTGAAAGGTGAGCCTGCGCTGAATTCTGAAACCTTCAACATCACCAGTAAAAACAATTGTTCCGGCGTTATTACCTGAAAGATTAAGGTTGGAACCTTTATAACCCCAGACGCCTTCCTTCCATGTGGCTATACCATTTAGTATAAGTCCCATGGGAGCTTTATTAAGAGCATTCTTGCCGACCATATCCACATTGGGAGAATCGGCTTCAATTGTTTCCTTGAAATTTTTAAGTACGAAACTTTCAAGCAGGCCGCCTTGAGAATTCATAACGGCGGTGTAAAGAGGAGTGTCTACTGTAATTTTGGTGCCTTTTGCAGAAACTATAGCTGCAGTCGACATCGGTTCGGAAAAGACGCTTTCGCCTGAGGCGACAGGTTTTTCCTGGCTTGCTTTCTGTTCCTGCTTGACAGGTTCCTGTTTTTGCACAGGAGCCTGAGGTTTCTGCGGAAAAAGAAACTGCCACCCGAGCAGAACGACAAAGGAAAGGGCAACAGCCAGAATAACACGCTTGTTTTCCATTTTTAAAAGACTCACTTGGCCACTGATTTCAGGCCTGAACTTCGTGGTGATTTGTTAATTGGAGGTACCGGATCATATCCCCCTTTGCACAACGGCTGGCACCGCATAAGACGCCATAGGGTAAGACCCGCACCTTTAAATATACCGTGGAGTGATATTGCCTCAATGGCATACTGCGAGCACGTCGGTTGAAACCGGCAACACCCCGGAAAGAGCGGAGATATAAATTTTTGGTAAAATCTGATCGGAGCAAGGAACAGAATTTTCATTCCCTGAATACTCACTGCTGCGTCGCCGATTCTAAATCTCTGTTAATTCGTTCCACAACCGGCAACAATTCTTTTTCTGCCAGACCAAAGCTAATTTTTCTGCCATCAAGAGACCTTTTGGGCACAAAGACGATATCAAGTCGGGTCTGGAATTTCTGCTGATTAATTCTAAAAAATTCCCGCATTACCCTCTTAATGCGGTTACGCACTACAGCCGGTCCTTTCTTCCTGCTCACGGTAAGGCCCAGACGCATCCCGTCCGGACCATCTCCGCGCGACTTAACGAACAATATAAAATTCTTCGTATAATACTTTCGACCATGCTCATAGCAACGCTCAAACTCGAAACTGCTGAGGAGCCTATGGCTCTTGGACCAGTTTAAGCGGATAATCTTTTACGTCCTTTAGCACGGCGTCTGCGAAGTACAGCGCGACCGTTTTTGGTACGTGAACGAACAAGAAAGCCGAAAGTTCTTTTTCTTCTGGTTTTACTTGGCTGGTAAGTTCTTTTCATTTTCTATTTCTCCCGAAGATTATTTTCTCAAAATGATCGACTGGATTCAGCCGATTCTGAGGAACGCGAACATATATCCTCTACACAGGGGATCGTCAAGAAATGTTTTGGTCACATTTCCGCCCCTTTCAATCCTGTAAATGATGCGATATGTCTACTGCACAACACAATCTAAATAACCCGCTCAGGCAATACTGTCAAAGTGTAATGATATTGTCCTGACAAATTTGAAAGGAGTCGACAATGGACCCCATTAAAAAATTCTGGGAAGCCAAACTTGATATTATGGCTGACAAACTGGCAGAAAACGGATTCACACCCCATATAGCCGACTGTGGACTTGATGTTTCAGATATTGTTCTTAACAAAATTATCAAAGAACTCAAACCCGGTACAATCGGCTTCGGTGGTTCCAAATCCGTTGTTGAAACCGGTGTATATTCAGGGGTAAAAAATCTTAAAGGTGTCAAAGTGTTTGATACCTACAGCAATACTCAGCCTCCTGAAGAAAGCCTTGAGCTGCGCAGGCAGTCACTGCTCAGTGATCTTTATATCACCGGCACCAACGCCATGACTGAAGACGGCTGCCTCGTAAACCTTGACGGTCTCGGAAACAGAGTTGCGGCGATGATCTTCGGCCCCAGAAACGTAATCGTGATCATAGGGCGCAATAAAATCTGTACCGACATTGATCAGGCCATGGGCCGCATCAAAGAATATGCTGCTCCGGTGAACGCCATGCGCCTGAAAAGAAAAACACCCTGCGCTAAAACAGGTTACTGTGCTGATTGCAAATCACCTGACAGAATCTGCAATGCATGGTCCGTCATTGAAAAAAGTGCTCCCAAAGGCCGTATTCACGCAATTCTCGTCAATGAAGATCTCGGCTTCTAAGTCGTTTAAACATCAAATTATCGATAAGGGCCGGTAAATCCGGCCCTGTTTAATAAAGAATGAAAAAACATTACAGCGACCATAATCGGGCCTACAGAAAAACTGTCAAACCGGCAAAGAGCGAAACTTCTTTTCAGGTTGTTGTTGCCCAGACAGACCTTTTCATAGTTGCGGATAAAGATTTCAGTTCCGAAGCTCTACAAGCCGTGCACGAAGCGAGAGCCCTTTTACAATCCTACATACTGCTCCATCCTGAATTTGCCGAAAGTCTCGTACCTGTTGAAGTTGAAAAAGATGCTTCGGAAATAATCCGCCGCATGGCAGACTCCTCGGCCCTTTGCAACGTCGGCCCCATGGCTGCGGTTGCCGGAGCAGTAGCACAGTTTACAGCTGAAAAACTGGCAAAACAGAGCAAGGAAGTTCTGGTTGAAAATGGAGGAGATACCTATCTCATTTCAAGCAGCCCCCGCACGGTTGGACTGCTGTCAGACCCCGAATCAGGAACAAAAGTAGGACTTAAACTTGAAGCTGAAGATTTTCCGGTTTCAATATGCTCTTCATCAGGAAAAATAGGCCACTCACTGAGCCTTGGTTGCGGTGATCTAGTCACTGTCCGGGCCAAAGATGCCAGATTTGCAGATGCCGCGGCAACAGCTCTCGCAAATCTTCTTAAATCACCACAAGATGTACCCCTTGTCATAGAAAAGGCCAGACAACTTTCGGAGTCCGGCCTTGATGGTATTTTTGTACAATTTGATTCAAAAATAGGGGCATGGGGAAAAATAGAGCTGGTCAGCCTGTAATCAATGGGTAACCGCCCTTTCAATAGCCATAAACGGCTCTGAATTATCCTTATCGTTTTTCTGCAGAACCATCCGATATCCAAACGAAACAAAAAGCGGTCCTGAATCGAGCCTGTCAGGCTTAAGCTCAAAATCAAAAGGAATTGAAAGATTTTCATCCAGACTGCACGGTGAAAATACCTGCAGCCCTTTGGCCAGAACATTTCCGTCAGCATCACTCAGGTATCCTTGAATCCAGAGTTCTCCGACCCATTCGGCCCACACCGGGACAGCACCTTTTTTAATATGAGCCTTTCCCCGCAGACCAAAACTATCCTTTCGAGGGACTATTTCATAATCAAAATTCATGAATTCCATGGATACATTTTCCATTGAATTCAATTTCCATGCTCTGCGCTCAAGGTGAGAAACATCAAGTGCTGCACATCCTCCAAGAGCTGAAAACAGCAAAAGCATACATAGAAAAAGGACTGTTCCTTTTATAATTTTCATCTGAACTCCGATTTACGCTCTGTCTGAAATCTATGAAGCCGAATTTATTTTTTTCTCCACTGAGGCAACCTTGCCGTGAATACGGTCCTCAGCTCCTTTTCGACAATCCATTTTCATGACTATATAAACCCTGTCGCAATCAGACTCAAGCTCACGGTAACACTTACCGGCAAGTTCCATAACTTCGTCCCACTCACCTTCCACGCAGGTCCCCATAGGCCCGAACTGATAGGAAAGGCCACTTTCTTTAATCAGTTTTACAACCCTTGAAACATACGCGCTGAGACCTCCGGTTTTGCCGGTGGGAAATACAGTTAATTCTGCAAGCACACTCATTTTATAATCTCCTGAACTGATATTTATAAAAAATAATTCTGCTGACAAGAAGAATACTCATTGTTCAGCAAAAGTTAAGCCTGTATTTTTAAAAATGGAATTTAAGTATTAAGAAGTTGTAAAGCTATCTTCGGTAAACTGTTCGCCTGAGCCAGCATTGCTGTTGAAGACTGGGTGAGAATCTGCTGCCGTGTCAGCTCAGTTGTTTCAATCGCTACATCTATATCGGAAATTCCTGACTCAGATGACTGTAGATTTTCAGCCTGAATTGAAAGATTTGTGACAGTATTTTCCAGACGGTTCTGCAAGGCACCAAGTCCAGCTCTAATATTATCTTTTATTTCAATAGCATTATCAATACGGCCGAGCATATTCTGTGCTTCACTTTGCGTATCTATCTTATATGGAATGTAATCTCCTCCCGTGTCACCACCAAGCTTACTCCAATTAGCTCTGGCTCTAAAAACACCGGACCCCACAGAAAAAATTAGCAGCTCTTCCGTATTTTTATCTACCCTGAAAGTTTCACTCTGGCTTTCAGCTCCGAGGACCATACCATCATTATTCATATCTCCATCACCGCTGTAACTGAAATTCATTCCATTATATGAAGCAGAATATGGACCTCCGTAAGGAGCAGCTGTCCCCAATCCACCATCAGCTATAGGTCTTCCGTCAAGCAAATGTGAACTGTCATATACTGCTCCGGGGAGAAAGCCGTTAGCAGTATTGATGACCATTGAATTTACGTTTGAAGCATCAACTCCGTTGGCGATCCAAACATTGTCAACCAATGAAGTACCTGCCAGATGAACCCCGTTCCTTGTAAATATCTGAAAATCATCATCGGCACTTAGAGAATCAAGATCAATCACTAGGTTTTCTGAATTTGCCGGTATACTGGCAACCGTGCGAATTCCGGAAGACAATTCCACCAAGATATTTTTAGGCATAACTGAATTTAATGCCGGAACACTCGTCTCAATCTGCGGTTCTGCCAATCCTAATCCTACAAGATTTGCTGGCTTGATCTGCATTGAATAATAATCTTCGGCGGAATCATTGCCTGTCCCGAAATGAATGTGAAGAGCTCCTTCAGAAGTATTGCGTCTGCCGTCATATTCCCCGCTTAAGCTGCCATCC
Organism: Maridesulfovibrio bastinii DSM 16055; assembly: GCF_000429985.1. Lineage (NCBI taxonomy): Bacteria > Pseudomonadati > Thermodesulfobacteriota > Desulfovibrionia > Desulfovibrionales > Desulfovibrionaceae > Maridesulfovibrio > Maridesulfovibrio bastinii. The sequence continues at coordinate 101,262 of NZ_AUCX01000007.1, read as the reverse complement.
AGAAGATGTATTCCGTTAAAATCTGTAGAAACGGCTATGCGTTGAATTTCAGAAGCCATAGCCTGATACTCGGAATTTATTATGATTCGCTGAGCAGAATTATAAGATCCGGTTGAAGCCTGCATTGCCAATTCCTTCATCCTGATCAATTTTTCATCAATAACCTGTAAAGCTCCATCAGCTACCTGAACAGCGGAGATGGCATCGTTGGCATTTCTTATGCCCTGATGAAGAGAACTTATGTCAGCTCTCATGAGCTCACGAATGGCCAGACCAGCGGCATCATCAGCCGCTGTTCCCACTCTCAACCCTGACGACAATTTCCTGACAGAATTTCCAACATTTTTATATTCAGAAGACAAACTTCTGACTATATTTGAGCTCATAAGATTATGATTTATAGTCAAGGACATACGATCCTGCCTTTATAAAACGCGTCTATAAATATTTTACGCTATTTTTATCCAGCGTCCGAACACACACTAAGGGGCAGAATCAGCAAAGAATGTACCATAATTATTTTACTGATAAAAACAGCACATTCATTTTAATATTCACAAGCGAAGGCAAACTAACAGTTGAATAAATCTATAAGTAATGCTGGAAATAAAAATACGGCATCACCATAGAGACCTGGTGAATGCCGTTTTCAAATGAAACCTTAAGCTGTTTCAAAAATCAGACAGGTGGGAATGCCAATAAAATATCAGAGCAATAAAATTATCAATTGCCAGAGTCAGTAAGAAGCATCACCCTGCCATCAGAAACAAAAGCATAAGCGGTTCTTCCCTCTTCTGGTTTTAATGTATCAAAATTATTATTGGAAAAAACCGTTACAAGCTCTTTTCCTTCCGGAAGGAGTATAACTACTTCTGTTTCCTCCATGCCGCTTGTCACACTCTTTATAATTCCCTTTGGTAATGAAAAATCAGCCATTGTTCACTCCCTCAAATAAAAAATAAGCTGTTTTTCAATATACTCCGAATGGGATAGAAAGCTTTTATAAATATTCTTTTGAGCAGTTATAATGCATTATGCCATTCTAACTTTGCCATCTGAAACGCTCCAGGTCACATCAGCAATACGGATAAGCCAGTCCTTATCATGACTGACAACCACCAAAGTGCAGCCATAATTATTTCTAACGGACAAAGCAGCTTTATATATAAGCTCAGAGCTTTCAGTATCGACACTTGCAGTTGGTTCATCAAGCAGCAGAACCCTTGGATTTATGGCCAGCCTTGCCGCCAGAGCGACCCTTTGGGCTTCCCCTCCTGAGAGTTCATACCATTTGCGTTCAGCAAATTTCGCAGGTGAAAGACCCACCATTTCTAGAGCTTCAAACACTTTCTGCTGAATATTTTTTCTTCCTCTGACCTGCAATCCGTAAGCAACGTTGCCAAAAACATTTCGCTTCAATAAATAAGGGTCCTGAGTAAGAAGAGTAACCTCCCGCCTGAAACCATCAAGTCGGTCTTCTACGGGTAAATTGTCATAAAAAAGCTTTCCTTCCGAGGGGCTTTCAAGAAAAGCGAGTAACCGCAACAGGGTACTTTTTCCGCTGCCGTTATGCCCTAGAAGCCCTACAATACTGCTTTCTTCCACGGTAAAAGAGGGCACATCCAGAACCACTCGGTCTCCGTACTGCTGTCTGACATTTTGAAGATTATAAATTTCGCTCACATTCCCTCCCTTCTGCGCATTCCGGAAAGCCCGAAATTCATAATAAAGGCCAGAATCATGAGCACAAGTCCAAGAGCAATACCCATCGCAAATTCTCCCTTTCCGGTCTCAAGGGCTATAGCGGTGGTAATTGTCCTTGTATGCCACTTGATATTACCCCCGACCATCATGGATATGCCTATCTCCGACACTATCCTGCCATATGCCGCAGCAGCTGCGAGCACCAAGCTGTATCTCGCTTCCCATAATGTTGTCAGCAGAACCTGTCTGCTGTCTGCCCCAAGTGTCAGCAGAGTATAATTAAGCCTGCGATCCACATTTTCAACCGCAGTTGCCATCATCGCCACGACAATAGGAAGTCCAAGCAGAGTCTGCCCAATGGCGATACCGGGGATGGTAAACAAAAGGCCGACATTTCCAAGAGGACCCTGCCTTGAGAGCATGGCATAAACAAGCAGCCCTATAACTACGGTGGGGAATGAAAGGAGTGTATCAACAATAGTCCGCATGGCTCCGCGACCTCTGAAGTCGTAATACCCCAGAGCAAACCCTAACGGAGCACCGATAACAAGTGAGGCGGTGATGGAAAGTGATGATACGCACACCGTGGTCAGTATAGCATTCCATGTCTGCGGATCACCCGTAAAAAGGAGGACAAAAGCCTGCATGAGGCCATCTAAAATAAAATCCATATCTTTTCTGCTCCGAGCCTTAAAAAGAGACTCAATACTGCTGATTTTATATTATCATCAGTAATAATATGGGAAAAGAAACTAAAGCGCAGTAAAAAAATAGAGGAGAATCCTCTCAGATTCTCCTCTATAAATATTAGATTTTCAAACTGCTATTGAGCGTTGGGAGTAAAAAGCTGCTTTCCAAGAAGTCTGAAGTCTCCAATCTCTTTCTGAGTCTTTTTGGAAGCCATCCATTCTGCAAATTTGCTTGCAAGACCATACTGGGTCTTAGGGCAATGCTCAGGATTAACAGCAAGGACACTATACTGATTGAATAAAATTTTGTCTCCTTCGACAAGAATCTTAAGATCAGGATTTCCACCCTTGTTGGATTCATACTTTATGTATGTACCACGGTCAGTCATGGTGTATCCGCCGCGTTCCTCTGCAATATTGATTGTTTTAATCATTCCCTGACCGACCTGAATGTACCAGTCCTGCTTGTCAGGAACATTTCCGATACTCTTCCAGAGAAAAATCTCTTTTTTATTAGTACCTGAATTATCTCCACGGCTGACAAACACTGCTTTAGAACTGCTGATTTTTTTCAAGGCATCCGCAACGGAAAGTCCCTTGATACCGGCAGGATCAGAAGCAGGACCAATGATAACAAAATCATTGTACATAAGTTCGCGACGATCTTTTAACGCACCGGAGTCAACATACTTCTGCTCTGCGGCAGGCGCATGAACAAGCAGAACGTCCACGTCACAATTATCACCCATTTTAAGGGCTTTTCCTGTGCCTACGGCTGTCCACTTGAGTTCTATACCGGTATCTTTCTCAAACATGGGAGCAAGAACATCCAGCAGACCGGTGTTATCCGTACTGGTTGTTGTTGCCATCATGAGAGTCTGTTTTGCCTGCACAGAACCAGCTGCAAGCAGAAATACAGACAACACCGCGAAGACGAACACTGATTTAATCTTTTTCATTAATCCCTCCAGATTGTAATTTTAGACATTAGCCACATAACTACCACATATAATTCAAATTCACTCCTGAACACAGTTCAGTGCCAATATAAAAAAACGACAAATATTGATTTGAATAGACAATATTCATCAGGTAAAGCTATACTCTCTCATGTACCATCAGCTTACAACCGGCACTAGCTTTGCTGCACTCTGGCAAGGCTGGCCACATAAACGGACTCCGAAAAAATGGCCTCAGAGATAAGAAATTACACCATACAAGAATATTGCAAAGGAAAAAAGAGTTCCCGAAGAATTGATTCGATACTCGAAATTCCCATGACAATTTACCTTAACGGCAGAGAAGTTGTTACTCTGCTGACTACAGCCAAAAAACCTGAATACCTGGCCATAGGTTTTCTCAAATCCGATGCCTATATTTCCAGCCCCGAACAAATTACAGAAATAAATATTTCTGAAAACAGCGATCGTATTAAAGCATGGATAGCAACATCACATGATCCCTGGAAAAACCGTGAACCTGAGTATTCAATAACTTCAGGCTGCGGAAAGGGAACAAATTTCAGCCGTAACCTCTCAACCATATCAAAGCGAAAAATTACTGCTGATATAAAAATCAGTACAGCGCAGCTGCAAAAACTGGCCTCAGAGCTTCATGCAAGATCAGGACTCTACAATGTCACCCGTGGCTGCCATAATTCATCTTTGTGTACTCCGGATAACATGCTTTACTTCCGGGAAGATATAGGCAGGCATAACGCCATTGACATGATTGTCGGCCAGTGCTTCTTCGAACAGGTCCCCACAGATGACAAAATAATTCTGTCAACCGGCAGGGTCGCATCTGAAATTCTTTTAAAAGCAGTGAGAATTGGCGTACCGATTCTAGCCTCAACAGCTGTCGCTACAAGCCTTTCAATTGAGCTTGCCAGAAAAACCGACATAACCCTTATAGGTAATATCAAAGAAGATGGATCGTTCTGGATATATAACGATCCCGGTAGAATAATTTAAAATTTTACCATCTCAACCATAACAGAATTTGCACAACCTGCATTATGTCTTTTTTGGCATAGTTATTTCTTTTTCAAAACATATTCAGATAACTATTTGAAATAAATTATTTTATCCAAGATGAGTACAATTCAGTAAGATTCCGCTGATAGTTTGTTACAGAAATGAGAATAATAATGGGTCAATTAGTCTCATTCTCTACTCCGAATATAATTTCAAGCCGCATTCCGGCCTTTACAGATTGACTGCTGAGACAGCAGGCTTATAGTTAGTGCAAAACCAAAATCAATTAATCGCATTGTGACAATCAGACTGCAATACGCTTAATTTTATCACCTTAAGTATTAATATACAGTATTTTAAGTATATTATAAAAACCTTAATGTTTTTAGCATACCGGTGATCTTAGCCTTGCACCTTTAAACGGGGTGAAAACAAAAATGATTTCAGCCACCGGCAGAGATCATTCCCGTAACATTCCGGAAACATGATGGGTAGCCATACAGCCCTGTCATTTTATGAGGACCTATAAATGCTGACCGACAATCTTGGCAGAACTGTGAGCTATCTCAGGCTGAGTGTTACAGACCGTTGCAACCTTCGTTGCGTATACTGTATGACTCACGATTTTAAATTCATACCACACCCCAGAATTCTGCGGTATGAAGAGATGCACAGACTAATTGATATTGCTGCCGGACTCGGTATCAGCAAACTGAGACTCACGGGCGGGGAACCATTTGCCCGTAAAGGATTTCCCGACTTTGTCGCAAAGATACTTACGCGGCACCCGGAGCTTGACCTCCGCATCACCACAAATGGAACTCTTGTTGAACCGCACCTTGAAAAGCTGGCGGCAATCGGAGTTAAAAGGCTCAATATTTCCCTCGACACTCTTGATGCCAACAAATACAAAGAAATCACAGGTTTCGACCAGCTGGACAAAGTCTTAAGAACTATAAAGTCGAGTATTGAGGCCGGAATACAAGTCAAAATCAACGCTGTAGCCATGAAAGGTGTGAACGACTCTGAACTGAAAGATTTTCTGGACCTCGCTACAAAATACCCCATAGACATGCGTTTTATTGAATTCATGCCCATGGGCGAAGACACCCGTTGGAACAGCAATGTTTTCTGGTCGGCAAAAGATATTCTTGAACAGTCAAGAAGCTATAAAAATCTTATTCCTGTAGCTGAAACAGCAGGGAACAAAGGCCCCGCACGCATTTATGATATTGATGGCGGCAAGGGGCGCCTTGGGTTGATATCCCCCGTAAGTTCTCACTTTTGCGGAACATGCAATCGCTTGAGAATTACCGCTGAGGGTAAGTTAAGGACCTGTCTTTTTTCAGATAAAGTGTATAACCTCAGGGGAATTCTTAGAAATCCCAAACTTGGCGATGAACAGATTCTGGAAGTTCTGCGGCGCTCAACCGTAAACAAACCTCTTGGCTACAGACTCTTGGAAAATAAAGAAAAAAATCACGGTGTCTGTGACACCCAGATGTCTGCCATCGGCGGATGATGAAAAATGAAATGGGAACCGACGTGGAACAGTCACTTTTAAACGAACTGTTCACAGATGAAGGCTTCGCCCGCGAATATATGCTGGACAAATGCCGGGAAGGTCGTGAACAATTTTGTCCCCGGTGTGGTGAACGTAAAATCTATCACCTGAGTAATAACCGTTACCGCTGCTCAGCATGTAAATACACATTTCAGGATTTCAGTTGCCGCTGGATAAACAACGGTGGACTCAAAATGTCTGAGCTTCTCAGACTTATATATATGTTCTCAACGGAAATGACCGCACATGGCATTTCAAACGAACTGGGAATATCCTACAATGCTGCTTATAAAGCCATTACGGCTGTGAGATACGCTATTCTGTCTCAAGCCATTGACGCAGCCCAGTTTCTCGGCCCGGAGACGCAGCTTGGCGAATACATAAAAGGCCGTAAGCTGACCGGGATTCCCAAAAAGAAATACAACGGGGCTATTCCTGTTTTCGGTATAATGGAAAAGCAGGACTGGGTCTTTATTGACCTGATGCAGAATATCAATGCTGAATCTGTCCTTCATTTCAATCATAATTTCCATTTGAAACTGGTTAGAAACGGCAACATTATTCATACCGACCGCTATCAGAATTATGATGCTCTGATCATGTGCGGTAATGAAACCCTGCCTTTGCAATATATACAAAAATACTCCAATACCACGGCATATATTGAAAAATCAGGGAATGGATTCTGGGACTTTGCCCGCGAAAGATTAAAAAAGTATAAAGGAATCTCCACGCAGCGTTTTCCCCTTTATTTAAAAGAACTCGAATTCAGATATAACTTCAGGGATAAGGATATATTTGAAATATTAACCGATTATGTAAGTAAAATAGTTCCTGATATGCAAAACTAGCCCTTATTTAGCTATTTCACTAGAGCAGCTCCAGCTCCAACTTTCAGTCTTAAATTATACAACAAATAACGAATTATTCATACTTGACCTTTTATTGAAAATGATATTCATTTTCTAAAATTCAATCATCATACTCCGGGGAGGTCCGGACCCAAAACATGGATGAAACTATGAAAGGTAAAGCTGCGCAAAAGTATCGCCGAACACATGCTGACATTCAGGTCAAAATATCAACCTTAATTTTCTTAACTATGATTTTACCAACCATGGGCTGGATAATCCTTTTAGATAAATTCGGCAGCAGGGATGTCCTCTCACTTATGGCAATACTTCTGGTATTTGCTCTTGCATTACTGTCTCCATTATCAAGGTTTGCAACATGGCTCATAGTGACAAGGGAACTGCGCTCAATAAATAATTTCTGCTTTGAAGTTCAAAGAGGGGCCAACATAAAATATTTCGGGCTGCTTTCAGGAGTTTCCACTGACAACGAAATGCAGATCCTCAAAAAAAATCTGAACTTTCTCGGGCGACTGCATTCCCTTAGAAACGAACTTAAAAATACTGAAACGGCTTTGGATCTTTTTGAAAAACTGGCTGTAACAGATCAGCTGACAGGTTTATATAACCGCAGATTTTTCGATGAACAGCTTAAAAATTGTGCTTCTAACAATGAATCAAACATTCAGAATCTGTATCTGCTCATGATTGATGCCGATAAATTTAAATACGTCAACGATAATCTGGGCCATCAGGAAGGTGACAGACTTCTCCAGAATTTAGGCCGCATAATTAAAAATTCCATAAGGGAAAAATCAGATTATCCGTGCAGAATCGGCGGTGATGAATTCTGCGTGATTTTTAGTGATCTCTGCCTGACTCAAGTACAGATTGTGGCTGACCGGATACGCACAAAATTTGAACGTATTGCTGTAGGTGGAGTTACTCTTTCAATGGGGATTTCAAAATTCAAATGCTCCTGCGATCCTGAGAAAGATTTGTGTGAACTGATAAATCTGGCTGATCAGGCTGTTTATGCCGCCAAACGACATGGTGGCAACCGGATAGAGCTTAATTGCAGCTGATATAAACAGAAAACTCCTGCATTGCTGCAGGAGTTTTCTCACTCTTCTAAAATCAAGCACTTAATATTATTAAAAATTAATTAATTTTTGTTCATCTAAAGCCACACTTAGAGGTCTTTCACTGGCCATCTCCGTATATCTCCAAAACTTTCTTGGAATTTCGGCATGAACATCAACTTCAAGTTCCGGTATGCTGAATAAAAAATAAAGACTGGGATTGGGAGGAACTGTATAGAGCCTGTCTTTCATCAACTCTTTAACTTTTGATTCATGCAGACCGAAACGATACCCTATATCGTTTATCAGCTGTCCTATTTTTGCCATACCAGCCCGGCTGAATTGAACCATGTGTAGTTTTACATGATAGGCCTGACGCCCATTCAATAAAACCACACTTTTTCTGCTGCTTGATAAACCGATTAAATCCTCAGGGCAGAACATAATGACCTCCTTTTAAATTAATAAATATTTTAATCTAAGCTTACTGTTTATTGAAATTGATTTTCAAAGTCAATAGCTATGTCAGATAAATCTATGACAATAAGTTACCAGATTAATTTATAACTATCTTAATTTTAAGGAGAGATAAGTATGCAGACTAAATTGAATACCGCAGAAGACATAATGCCGGAACAGTGAAGGATAAAAAATCAGTCAATAAAACTACAACAACCGGTTATCATCACCTTTACGCATGTGCTGATAAGCTTTGGCCGTCGCCACTCGTCCGCGATGGGTACGTTTCAGAAATCCGCACTGAATAAGGAAAGGCTCATAAATTTCTTCAATTGTACGAACTTCTTCGGAGCACGCAACAGCGATAGTCTTGACCCCAACCGGACCACCGCTAAACTGATCAATGACAACATTTAAAATTTTGCGGTCCATCTGATCAAGCCCGAGAGGATCAACATCCAGCTTATCAAGAGCCATACCCGCAAGCTCTTTATCAACAACACCGCTACCGTGAACATGAGCAAAATCACGCACACGCCTCAAAAGACGGTTGGCAATACGCGGTGTCCCTCTGGACCTCTGCCCGATGACCAGAGCCCCTTCTTCGGTTATCTTAACATTGAGAATTCTGGCAGCGCGCATGGCAATACGGGCAATCTCTTCAGGTGAATAAAAATCAAGCCTGAAAATACATCCGAAACGGTCTCTAAGGGGAGAAGTAAGCAGTCCCAGCCTTGTTGTCGCCCCGACAAGAGTAAAAGGCTCAAGATCAATTTTTACAGTTCTGGCACCGGGTCCCTGACCGATTATAAGGTCAAGGTTGAAGTCTTCCATAGCAGGATAGAGAACTTCTTCCACTGTTGCCGGTATCCGGTGAATTTCATCAATAAAAAGAATGTCGTTACGGGAAAGATTTGTCAAAATGGCGGCAAGATCACCACTGCGCTCGATGACAGGGCCTGAAGTTGAGACAAGATTTACACCAAGTTCAGTTGAAATAATCCGGGCCAGTGTCGTTTTACCCAGACCGGGATTACCATAAAAAAGCGTATGATCCATGGCTTTGCCACGTTCACGGGCCGCCCGGACAAAGACATCCAGATTATCGCGCAGGTCATCCTGCCCGATAAAATCGCCAAGTCTTTGAGGACGTATATGATCATCCGGAGTCAGAGTTTCACTCATTTAGCAAGGCCTATTTGTTATTCATGGCAATCTTTTTAAGGGCCACCCTGATTGCACCGGCAGCATCAAGGTCCGGCTCTTCTTCAAAAATATCTTTCAGGTAGGCACGCACTTCATCTTCACTGTAACCAAGCCCCTTCAGACCGGACATGGCATCAAGAAATTCATTGCGGTTTCCTTCAACCGGGCATGCACCTGAACGGATTGTGGAAGCCTGAAGTTTTTCCATTTTATCTTTAAGGCTCCAGAGAATCTGACGGGCCGACTTAGGTCCTATACCGGGAACAATAGACATGGTTTTCACATCTTCGCGTAAAACAACATCCTGTAATTCCCGCGGGCTGAACTGCGAAAGTATGGATAAAGCTTTTTTAGGTCCAAGCCTGTCTATAGATATAAGGGTCTGAAAAACCTCCCGGTCATCAAAACAGGGAAAGCCGTAAAGTTCAAGCGCATCTTCACGGACAACGGTATATACATAGAAAGAGACTTCAGTTCCTGCTGCAGGAAGTGTGGATAAAGCTGTCAGGGTAAGATTAAGTTCATACCCGACTCCGCCTGCAGTGAGAACTATGCAGGATTTGTCTGTTGCTTCAAGCAGTTTTCCGCAAACATAGGCAATCATAATCCTGCTATCCTCTTAAATCTGCGTTCGTTCAGGTGACATACGGCAATGGCCAGCGCATCACTGGCGTCTTTTGCCCATTTAGGATCTTTAACACCAAGAATACGGCTGACCATATAAGCGACCTGAGTTTTATCGGCACGCCCTGTTCCGACAAGACTCTGCTTAACCTTTGTCGGTTCATAACCGGAAACATTCAAACCAGCCACAGCGCAGGCGGCAATAGCCGCCCCGCGGGCCTGCCCCAATTTGAGAGCTGACGCAGGGTTGGCAGAGACAAAAACATTTTCTATCGCTGCCTCAACCGGACCGTATTGTGTGACCAGTTCGGTTACTCTGCTATAAATCTGCCCCAAACGAAAGCACATTTCTTTCTTGGTATCTGTTCGGATTGTTCCGGCTTTGAGAAGACTGACCTGCCCGGAAATTTCCTGTACAAGCCCAAACCCGGTTACTCTGGAACCGGGATCAATGCCCAGAACAATCAGACCGTTATCCATATTAATCTTCCATTTCCGCCATAAGCTCATCCGGGAAGTCTGCATTGACGTTTACATTCTGTACATCGTCATTCTCATCCAGAGCATCCATAAGATTCATAAGCTTTTTAGCTGTTGGAACATCAACTTCAATCATATTCTGGGCAACATAGGTGAGTTCAGCAGAAAGACTTTCAACACCGGCATCTTCAAATGCTTTCTGTGCTTCGCTGAAATCTTCCGGAGCGCAGTAAACTTCGATGACATCATCTTCAGCTTTTACATCGTCAACGCCGCCTTCCAGACCGATTTCAAGGAGCTGATCTTCAGTGTATTTTTCAGCACTGAAAGTCATCATACCTTTTCTATCGAACATCCAGGCAACACAACCGGCCTCACCCATTGAGCCTCCGGCCTTGCTGAGGCTGTGACGGACTTCCGCAACGGTACGGTTCTTGTTGTCTGTTGTTGCTTCAACAAGAACAGCTACACCGCCGGGACCGTATCCTTCATATATGACTTCTGAAATATCACCGCCGGCCAGTTCGCCTGTACCTTTTTTAATCGCGGTATCAATCTTGTCATTCGGCATGTTAACGGCCTTGGCTTTTGCAATGGCAAGCCTGAGGCGGGCATTCATGTCAGGATCTCCGCCGCCTTTAGCCGCGATAATGATATCCTTCGCCATTTTGGTAAATATTTTACCACGTTTGGCGTCCTGTCTGCCTTTTCTATGCTGAATATTAGCCCATTTACTATGTCCTGACATAAAACCTCCTGAATATATATCGACCTAGAGGGTCTTTTTCAATTTACTTTGTATGCTGCACCATAAAACTACGGCATGAGCCATCTTTACCGGCAACCGCAGTGATCATCGGTTATCCTGATGCTGCACAGACAGATATACTACCAACCTGTCAAACCACTTAAGACGGACCGAAACTGAGACAGCTTCAACATCCGTAAAGAACGCTTCTTATCCTTCTCCGCCCTGAAAGCCAAGTCCGACAAGAAAGATCTCCTTGCTCTCGGCTCTCGAACTTTTGGGTTTGAAGGTCTTAACTTTGGAAAAAACGGAATTAAGTGACAGCCGGTAGTCATGCACATCCGGTCCTTCGAAAATTTTTACGACAAAATTACCGCCCTTTTTCAATCTGCTGGGCAGAAGGTCCCTTGCCCGCTCACAGAGTTCAAGAGATCTGGCCTGATCGGTAAATTTAACGCCGGTAGTTTTCGGAGCCATGTCACTTATGATTACATCAAAAGGCAGATGAGCCTCCATTGCTCCCATGAGTTCAGGAGAATCTTCAAAAACATCAGCCTGTAAAAAAGTCGCATTTTCAGGAAACTCAGTTTCGGTAGACTGAATATCCACACCAAGAACATGACCGGTTTCAGCAACTTTTTTTGCAGCAAAAAGTGTCCATGAACCCGGAGCTGCACCAAGATCAAGGACTTTGAAGCCCTTGATCAGGATGTTAAACCTCTTGTTGATTTCCTGAAGTTTATATACTGATCTGGCCGGATAATTTTCTTTCTTAGCCCTTTTAAAATAATGGTCGCGATATTGTTTCATATAATAAACCCAGACAGAAAATAATTTTTTTTAAAATAAAAGTATATCCGGATAATGGATTTGCGGAGATTAAACTTTTATACTTATAAAGAAGCAGTTGTTTTCCCCTGAAACTGATTAACCCAAGAGCCGGTTTTAGCCAAGTCTTTGATATGCAACGTCCTAAACGCATAAGCGTAATTAACGAAACAGACAGAAAGCAGAGTCTGCCGTCCGGGAAAGGTTATTTTGAGATACTCCCCGGCACTGGAACACCTGTTTTTCTGGGGCTTGGTCCTGAGCCGGAAAAACTGCCGCTTTTATTCCCGGAAATAAAGCAGGTAGATTATATTGAATGTCCTGATTTTTTTAAAACGTCATCATTGGACAAAAATAAAATTCCACCGGAATTTACTGAAATAAAATTTCAGGAGACCTCAGCTGACAGACTGAGAACCGCCCCGGTAATAATATATACACCTGCCAGAAAAATTTTTCCGTCTTTCTGGGGACCCAAAATTTCAAAGATAACTCTTTTGAAACACCCTATCCCCGGCCCGAGACATCCCAAGACTATCTGGATAACCGGGGACGAGAACTCATTGCTGGCCAGTGAACTTGCCAAGGCCTCATCTGGCTGTGGTCTCCAGAGCAGAATTGTAGATCCTGAAGAACTGCGCGACAAACTCCTAACATTACTTGGGCAGGAAATTCCAGAAATTATTTTAAGCATTAATTTCAGCGGAATAGATAGCTTAGGAGAAAATTACCACCTTCTTGAAAACAGTGGAGTCAAAACAGTTGTCTGGCTGGTGGACAATCCTTTCCACATACTTTCTGGTTTAAAATCCACATTCTGGCGCCAGATTCCCATGCTGGTCACTGACCATTGGTTCATCCCCCGCTTAATGGAATGCGGAGCTGAAAAAGTCGGACACATGCCCCTTGCCACTGATCCTGAGCTGTTCTCTCCGGCATGTTCCGACAGTTACACGAAAAATTTACGTGATATAGTTTTTGTCGGCAGATCAGAATTTCCCGGGAAAAAATCATTTTTTGCCGGCTGCAACATGAGTCCGGAAGAACTCTCACTTGCCAGACAGATGATTGAGGCTGGTCATAAACCTGACTTTGCCTTCTGGACAAAAAAAGACTGTCCGCAAAATTTCTGGCCGTCTTCTGAAATACGCAACACAGGATTCAAGGCAGAAGAAAGCGGAAAGTTATGGCGCGGCATCTGTCTAAAGTCAGTTCAGAACCAATTGACAGTTTTCGGTGATCACAACTGGAATGAACTTTTACCTTTAGCTGAGACCCGCAGCCCGGTGGATTATTATACAACTCTGCCTTCAATATATAAGCAGTCTAAAATAACACTGAACATGACCAGCCCTCTTCTTCCATACGGGCTGACCCAGCGCAACTTCGACGTTTGGGCTGCCGGGGGGTTTCTGCTCAGTGACGCTGGTCGCGGGCTGAAAATATTCCCGGAAGAACTGGTCAAAGCCATAAGCTTTGATCGTCCGGCCGGGTTGAGAGAGATTTCAGAAAAATTTCTAGCCGCACCATCACTTCGCTCCGAGCTTTCAAATAATTGGCGCAAAATAATCTTAAAAGAGCACACCTACCACAACAGGATAGAGCAACTAATTGATTTTATAAAATAAATATCATCAAATCAGCGTATGGCACCCAATTTGCTTTATTTTAATAAAATTATTTTTATGAGGATAAAGCATGGCTGGAAAATCAAAATTACTGCTGACAATAATATTACTCTGCTTCTTTTCAAGCGGATGCACTGCCGCAGTTCTGATTCCGCCAATGATGGGCCCCATGCTGATTCCTTCTTCTGCTGCAAGTGCCTATCAGGTTTACAATATCAACAATGATGAAAGGGACTTACAGACTATAATTGAAGATGAGTATATTGAAAGCCGCATTCAGGCTTCTATAGTTCAAGACAAAGATCTTGAAGTGCTTGAATTAAGCCCCTATTCGTTTAACGGTAATGTCTATGTTGTCGGAACGTATGACAATAAAAAAGATTTTTCGCGGATAAGACATGCAGTCCGCAATGCAGGAAAAGTAAATTCACTGACTACATACCTTTTCCCGGAAAAAGAAAATGCAGCATGCGGTATGGCGCAGGATATGGTTCTTGAAACAAAAGTAAAAGCGGCCCTGCTTGAAAACAAAACCACAAGAAACGTAAATGTTGCTATAAAATCAGTTCAGTGCAACCTCATTCTGCTGGGACGAGTTAAAAACTTCAGAGACCTTATGGCTGTTAAAAATGTTGCCTCTAATGTAAAGGGCAGTGTTTCAATAAAATCATTCATGCGCCCCACAGACCTTAGAAAGTACAAAAGCAGAGCGCGCAATGTAGCAACGGCAGATTGAAAACACTAAAACGTAAGCTTTAAAGCTCTCAGGAATATTGAAATCACCCGAGTAATGAATCCAGTTTATGAAAATGCTTCTGGAGCAGACTTCTGAACTCAGACACATTGGCGTTTTTAACCGCATGCAGTATTTCATAATGCTTGCTGATCAGATCATCTGTCTCAAACATCTGATTGTCATAACGTATTCCGACAAAAGCCCAGAATTCATTACCCAAAGATTCCCACGCGTTACATAAAAAAGAATTACCTGAAAGCGAAACAATTGCCCGGTGAAAACTTATATCAGCACGCCTGAGTGCAATAGTGTTCTCATCACTTACAGCCTGCTTCAATCTTCCGGCAAAAGTTTCAAGAGGCTTTATATCTTCCTTGAACAGTCCTCCGCCGGCAACGTACATGTCTATGGCCAGCACTTCCAGTTCAAGTCTTATCATCCGATAATCATTAAGAGACTCTACTGAGATATTTTTAACTCTGGCACCTTTATAAGGTTCAGTTTCAAGCACCCCTCTCGCGCTTAAATCCCGGATAGCCTCACGGACAGCTCCCTGACTGACCTCCAGCTCTCTTGATATCCGAGTTTCGATCAATCTGTCTCCGGGTCTGTACTCACTGTTAAAAATAGCCTCAATGATATACTCTTTCACGTCATCCCTGAGAACACGACGTCTGATAATGTCAACTTCGGCCATAATGAACTGCCTCATATTAAAGTAAAAAATAAATTATTAACCTTAACCATAAGTAAAGCCAGAGTAACTAACAAAAAAGATTTGCGCACTTTAACACAGAATTCAACTATATCAAGAAAAACGCTCAATACATAAATAATATATTACTCACAATGAAGATTAATTACTTTTGTAATTTCGATAGTTACCATCCTTATATTTTCAAGTTGCCAACATTCAGCAGATAAGATGTTAATTATGAGTCTACTGAAATCATTTTGTAACACGCTTTGCACTTTATATAGTGATCACTCATAAAGTTACTTTAATTTAGTCTACTCTTTTTTACTTTATTAAAAAGCACTATAACCATTATAATAATATGAAGGTTCATTTACCATTTTAACCAACCTACTGCTTTAGTTATTCTAAACAGACACACTATTCAGCAGATACAAAAAAAGCCGAAAGATTTTAAAATCTTCCGGCTTATTCTTTTAAGATATATAGTGATTTCTAACTCTGTTTCAGCTCGTCTATAACTGTCTGTAGATGACTTGCCAGTTCTGCCAAATCATTAATTGCGATTGCCGATTCATTCATAGCCTGAGCTGTTTCCGAGGCTATCCGGTTTACATCATCCGTATTGCGGTTAATTTCCTCAGATGCAGCGGACTGCTCTTCAGATGCTGTAGCTATTGTTCTGACCTGATCAGATGTATTTTCAACAATTTCAACGATCATATCCAGTGACTTGCGGGCATCAGAAGCAAACTCAGTACTCCGCTCAACTATAGCTGAGGCCTCGGCCATGTCTGAAATACTTGTTTTTGAACCATTCTGAATTGCGGAGACGGCCTGACCAACTTCCTTAGTTGCTTCCATAGTTTTTTCTGCAAGCTTGCGGACCTCATCAGCAACAACGGCAAAACCACGACCAGCTTCCCCGGCACGAGCGGCTTCAATGGCAGCATTAAGAGCCAACAGGTTAGTCTGATCCGCAATATCTGTAATCACATTCAATATGCGGCCGATTCCCTCTGCCTGCTCACCAAGGGTGTGAAGACCACCTTCCATTTGTGAAGTTGCTTCCCGGACCTTGTTGATGCTTTGCACCACGTCACTTACAATTTTGCCGCCTTCAACAGCTTTTTCTTTAGCATCCTCAGCACTTTCAGCTGCTCGTGAAGCATTGTTGGCAACTTCTAAAACCGCTGAGTTCATCTGCCCTATAGCTGCCGCTGCTTCGGCTGTCCGCTCACGCTGATCTTCAGCCCCGGCACGGGACTGATCAACCTGAGCAGAAATCTCCTGAGAGGATGCGGTAATTGTGCCGACTATTTCTTCAAGCCTTTCAGCAGCCTGTAGCACACCATCTTTTTTGGCTTTTTCCGCTTCTTTTCTTGATCGGTCAACTTCTTCCAGAGCTTTAACAGCCCTTTGAGACTGCTCTTCTGCTTCAGCACTCTTTTCTTCGGCAGTGCTGATAAGCTTGGCAAGATCATCAACCATAGCTTTGAGTGAGCGCTGAAGATTTAAAAGCTCTCCACTGAAATCTCTCTCATCAGGAATGGCTTCAAAATCTCCTTTAGCCACATCACCCGCAGCTTTAACCAGCTTCCTGATCGGCTTGACTATGCTATAAGACATAATAATTCCAAGGATAACTAAAACAAAGGTCAATCCCAGTCCGATAAAAAAGATATGCCATAATGTTGAATTGAGATTACTGAAGACCTCTGCCCTATCAATTAAAAACACAAGCTTCCATTTTAGTTCAGGAGAGGTATAAACCCTTGCCAGACGCTCACGCCCGTACACCATAACCGTGGCAACGCCGTCATCCATATCTGCAATGGCATTTATCCCTTCATCATCAACATCTCCGGCTTTTTTAAAAAGCAGAGCCTTATCTTCAGGAGAGGAAAGTATAGTTCCGTCACTTTCCATCAACATTAGATAACCGGTTTTTCCTACTCTGACATTCCCGGCTACTGAAGTCAGGCTGGAAAGATTGATATCAATGCCAACGACTCCGACTGTACGGCCGGACTTTTTAATCTTTGCCATAACAGTACCCACGGGGACCCCGGTTGCAGACTGATAAGCCTTACTTACCGAAGTGTCTTCACCGGAAGAAACTGCGGCGCTGTACCACGGTCTGGTTCTCGGATCGAAACCAGCGGGCAAAGCTATCTCACTGCTTAGTACGATACCGCCGTCTTCATATCCGGCATAGACCAGATCATAGGCAGAATGGGCCTCGGCAATATTTTTAAATGACTCAAAAATATCCTGAGACTGTGGAGACATGGTGGAGACATCAATAGCTTTTAAATCGTGATCTTTCACAAAATTAGGCAGCACTCCACCGGCATTTTTAACTTTGCTCCCAAGGGCAAAACTTTTGGCATCATCCTTAACACTTTGCATGAATTCTGAAATATAATTATTAATCTGCCTCAATTCGTTGAAGGAAGATTCTTCAAAATTAAGAACAGACATTGAATTCATTTCATAATATACGGCAGTTGAAATACCCGAAATGGATAAAATTACCGCAACAAGAATCATAACCATTAATTTTAATTTAATACTCATCTTCACCTGATTTTCTCCAAACAGAATAACTTCAACAGTGAATTAAATAGTTGAAGTACTTACCCGCATAAGTATTTCCAAGAAGCTCTCTCACCTATCACAACAGTTTTCAATGTCAAATGCTTCACTATGGATCACGAAAAATAGTCTCTTTAAAATAATGATATTGTAAAAATATTGAGATATATCTTCTTTATAAGAACATTTTAGTTACTTATTGTTACATATAAATAAAAAATCCGGGCATGGTGCACCATGCCCGGATAAAACAACATTATACTAAGAACTATTAATCTTCTTTTAGATGATTGATAACTTCCTGTAGATGTCCCGTAAGTTCAGCAAGCTCGGCAACAGCTTCTGAAGAAGCATTCATAGCCTGAGCAGTTTCTGAGGCAATACGGTTAACATCCTCGGTATTACGGCTTATTTCTTCTGAAGCAGCAGACTGCTCTTCTGAAGCAGTGGCAATGGCACGAACCTGATCGGCGGTATCTTCAACAATTTCAACAATGGAAGCCAAAGCCTCTCCTGCCTGTGCTGCAAACTCAGTACTGCGGGTAACAATGCCGGAAGCGTCACTCATATCTGAAATACTGCTCCTTGTTCCCTGCTGGATAGCCGAAACAGCCTGACCGACTTCTTTAGTCGCTTCCATGGTCTTTTCAGCAAGCTTGCGAACTTCATCTGCGACAACAGCAAAACCTCTTCCAGCCTCTCCGGCGCGGGCGGCTTCAATTGCAGCATTAAGAGCCAGAAGGTTGGTCTGATCAGCAATATCGGTAATAACATTCATAACCTTGCCAATGCCTTCGGCCTGCTCACCAAGGTTTTCAAGCCCTGAGCTCATGTTCACTGTAGCTTCATTAACTTCATTGATGCTTGAGATAACATTATCAACAATATTACCTCCTTCCACAGCTTTACTTCTGGCTTTATCAGCACTTTCCGCAGCTCTGCCTGAATTCTGTGCAACTTCAAGAACTGAGGCATTCATCTGTTCCATTGCCGTGGCAGCCTCGGCAGTTCTTTCCCGCTGCATCTCGGATCCTGACATAGACTGTGAAATCTGGGCCGACAATTGCTGTGAAGAGTCCGTGACATTGGAGACAATCAGTTCCAGCTGACCGGCAGCCTGAAGTATACCATCTTTACGGGCGTTTTCAGCAGCGATACGCGTCTGTTCAGCTTCTTCAAGGGCTTTCCCGGCCTTTTTGCTCTGCTCTTCGGCTTCCTTGCTTTTCTCTTCGGAAGTCCGGATAAACTGTACAAGTTCACCGACCATGGTTTTCAGAGATCTTTGCAGATCCAGAAGCTCACCACTGAACTTTCTTTCATTCGGTATGGCTTCAAAATCACCTTTGGCAACTGCCCCGGCCGCTTTTACAAGACTCTGAATAGGACGGGCGATACTGTTGGCAAAGAACAGGCCGACAAGACCAAGAACAACAAGCAGTGCTATACCGATATAAAAAATCTGCAAAAGAGTGTTTCTAAGCGAACTGAAAACTTCAGAGCTGTTAATAATAAAAGCAAGCTTCCATTTAAGCTCAGGAGAAGTATAAACACGGACCAGACGTTCGACACCATTGATAGTTACGGTTGCAATTCCGTCATCCATTGAACCAAGAGTATTTATACCGGGATCTTCAACTTCTGCGGCTTTTTTAAAAATAACTTCCTTATCTCCGGGTGATGAAAGAATTGTTCCATCCCCCTCCATAACCATCATGTAGCCGCTTTTTCCAATTTTAATATTGCTGACAACAGAAGTCAGTGTGGAAAGGTTGATGTCAATTCCGGCAACACCGATAACGCGCCCGTTATTTTTTATTTTGGCCATTATGGTACTTACTGGAACTCCGGTGACAGACTGATAGGCTTTGCTGATGGACGTATCTTTAGGTGAAGAAACGGCCTCTTTATACCATGGACGCTGGACAGGATTGAACCCTGACGGCAGAGAACCTTCAGGACTCATAACAAATCCGCTGTCTTCAAGACCAATGTAGGCGTAATCATAGGCCTTGTGACTCTTGCACATACTACTCAAAAAATTGAACAGACTTTTAGAAACAGGAGTCATAAGATCAACTCTCATTTCTTTAAGGTCAGTCCGCTTTGTAAAATTAAGAAGCTGCCCCATGGCGTCAGGAATCATCGGGTTAAGGGCAAGATCAGCAGCTGATTCCTGGGCGGCATTCATAAAACCGCTTATAAAATTATCAACCTGTTTCAATTCATTCAGAGAAGACTCTTCAAATGAATTGCGGGCCATCTGATTGATTTCATAATAAACTGCTGTGGAAATACCTGCGATTGAAAGCAGAACCGTTACCACAATCATTGTTATCAGTTTACTTCTAATTGTCAGCCTCACTCTCAACCCCCGATTTTTTTAAAAAATACTGATCGTCATACTACCGGACAACACTGCTTCCGCATGAAACGAAATCAGCACAAAAATTATAGCAACAACTAAAACTACAGTTTTCTTCATTCCCTATTGAAAAATAAATATTGCAACGGACCCTACTATGACAAAATAAACAGTATAAAGAACTTTAAAGCTCAATGCATAAATTTAACATAAAATTCACAATAGAAGCTCTAAAGGATACATTCTAAAATGTATCTCTAATTTAGCTGTGAAGCTAAGTCGTAACAACAATTATTAAATCAATAATATTATTGTTATAAACAATCTATTGCATTCCATCAGAATAAAACCCGAAAACATGAACTAACGGCCATACAAAAGTATAGATTTGAATACACGAAACTATATCGGCCTGATTAAATAATACTTAAGCCGAGGGGCTTACAGGCAGGCGTATAATAAATCTGGTGCCTCTTCCTTTTTCTGATTCAACACGGAACTGGCCGTCATGATTTCTTGTAATTATAAAGTAGGAAACGGAAAGACCAAGTCCAGTGCCGACACCCACGGGCTTGGTTGTATAGAAAGGCTCAAAAACTCTTTTTCTTGTTTTTTCATCCATGCCGGGGCCATTGTCCTCTATTTCTATGCGGACAAAATCACCTTCGCGCCTTGTGCGCAGCCAGATGCACGGAGTTTCATCATTTGGAAATTCTTTTTCACTTAAAGCTTGAGCCGCATTCTTCATGATATTCAGCAAAACCTGCTCAACCTCTGTTTCGGTTATATAAATTCCCGGCAGGTTCTGTTCATAATCTCTGACAATATCAATTGTTTTGAAATCATGCTTCTTCTTCAAATCATAATCATTTGCAGCAAGATCAAGGGACTTCTCCATAATTGCGGAAACTTCATGCCGTGCTCTTACAGACTCACTCTTTCGGCTGAATTCAAGCATATTCCTGACAATTTTAGCTGCCCGCTGTCCGGCATCTCTTATTCCCCGCAGATATCCCAAAATTCCGCGAACTTCTAAATATTCATGAAATTTTTTAAGATCCACACCAAGTTCTTCAGCCACTTCCCTATTCTTTTTAAGAGAAGGTGAAAGTCTTCGTTCTGTCCCCTGAACTCCGGACAAAATTGCCCCGAGAGGATTGTTTATTTCATGGGCCATACCCGCTGCAAGACCGCCTACAGACATCATTTTTTCGGTCTGCACCATCATTTCTTCCAGCTTTGATTTAACAGTGACATCATCGATAAGGATGACTGATCCACCTCCAGAATTATCATCAAGAAGAGGATAGACGATTACATCTTTATAATGGATCACTCCGTCCTGAGAGACAGGAATTTTAAATTTTTCAGTGATATCGCCATTACTGCCACTTAAAACCAGATCACCCAGTTCCGTATACAGGTCAGGCAGAAACTCCTGCAAAGGACGAAACTTAACTTCATTCCAGCTTAATCCGGTCTGCTCCCTTGCTGATTTGTTCCACTGAATAATTCGTCCTTCACCATTTACCCCGACAAGCACTGACGGCATGGAATCGATAATACTCTGCAGCAGATTTCTTAAGTTGGAGAGTTCACTACCGGCTTTTTTCCTCTCCGTGACATCCATCATGATCCCCATAAAGCCGGTAACGCCGGAATCATCTCTATTTAAGACAACACTATTCTCTATCCATGAAACATTACCATCAGCGGTAACAATCCTAAGCTCCTGCCTGAAATGATCAATGCCGCACCGGCAGTAAAAGTCGACTTCATTTTTAACTTTTTTGCGATCTTCCTCGTAAACAATATCCAGAAATTTTATTTTTCCGGAAATAAAATCGGCAACAAGGTATCCAAACTGGCTGATATTCTCAGAAAGCAGTTTTACCGGCCAGCCTTCATGATAATCAGCTTTAAACAGAACCACAGGGCTGTTTTCAACAATTTTATTAGACTCCCTGAGAGCTTCTTCAATCTTTTTGCGCTGGACAATATCTCTTATAAGGTTGCGCCGCATATCATTAAAGGCTTTTACAACCATGTCGAATTCATCAGGCTTTTTATATTTTCTGCTACGCCTGAGAACAAATTCCCGGTCCAGATGATTGAGGTCTATTTCACGAGCATATTCGGCCAGTTCCTGTAGATGTCTGGTGATCATATAATGTAGGATGGCAATAATAAACAGGGAAAGAATAAATATTTTAACCCCTTGAGTCATCAATATAACCAGCACCCGCTTTTTGATGCGTGAATAGACTTCATCAAGGGAGGCAACAACAAGCATTTTACCCAGCCTGACAGAACGCCCGTCGACATTGTAATTCAGATCGAAAACACGTTTTATGGTATCGCCACTTTCAGGTTTTTTGCCCACTTTTACAGCAACATCAGATGATCCGAATGAAGTTTCACGAACTTCAATATAGCGCATACCCGGCAACTTAAGAATTCCCTCAAGCTGGATTCTAACATGCTCAAGATTAATATCCCATAAACTGGCAGTAATAGTATCAAAGTAGCTTCCGCCAATCTGGCGCATGCCATCCCTGATTCCGCCAACATCATTTTTGTAATCTATCCAGACCTGAAGACTTGTACCGAAAATAGTGAATATTGTGCTGAATAAAATAATATAGAGGAGAAGACGGTATGAAAGAACCTGATCACGTTTAAATTTTAAAAACTCGAACATCAGCACACCTTATAAAAGGAAATTAAATCTTTAATCGGGCTATTTAACACTGCCACATTTTATTAACGTTTTAAAGACAAAAAAAGGCAGCATCCAGGGTTAACAACAATACTTTTGTAAAACTTCAAAAGTCAGGATAGTTATAATTTTACAAAACAGCTTATAGAAATCTTGCGCTGATTTACTCAAAGATTTAAACATGAATCATGCAGATAAAAAGAACTAAAGTTTTGACCGGAATTTCGATATTAAATATTACAGCAATAGCAATTATAATTATGCTCATTTTTATGCAGCAGAGTGCAAAAGCATACAATGAATCGGACAAAAACACAGATCAGAAATATAACACAGCTAAAAACACTGCTACAGAACTCAAAAAAGTTTTTGAACGCATTGACAGAGAGCCTGTGAATCTCAGATCCAGAAAAAAAGCAGCACCCCTGAAAAAAAACTTCGGACAGCCGGGAACAATTAACACATCAAGATCGCTGAAAGAAGCTTCAGACGTTGAGCCTTCCGCCGCTCTAAAAACAATTCTTAGAGCCATACAGAACGGAACCTTCAGTCTTCAGGAAAATCAGAAAGAAGACTACCGGATGTGGTCCGATCCATTTACAAAAGAGTACACTTCAGAGGAACAGCGTAATATTTATGACATTACGGTTCTTGATTCAGAAGATGATATCTTTCTATCCCTCGGGTATGAGCCACTTACCGTTGATAGTTTTGCTGACGATATCAGGTCACAAAGAATAGAAGATCTTATATCAGTCATTAAAGTTATCGACAGAACAGCTGAGACAAATTCAACCATATCTAAAAGCGCGGCAGAACTTGACCGTAAAAGAGCCCAATTAAGAGCATACACAGAGCGTCCCAGACAGCACTCAAAGAGTATTCTGGAATTTTTAGGGATAGAAAAGGATAGGCCCGGCGGCAATTATGAAGAACTTACTCAATCGTATCGCCGTTATAAAGCGTGGACAGAACGAATGGATAAACTCGATAATTACCTTAAACAAAAACGCAGAAGAAAAATTCTGAAATCCCCAAAAACACCTAAGAGTCTCGATTATCGCCAGCCGCAACTGGAAAAAATATCGCGTTAAAAATTTTCAATTCGCGACTTTTACAGCACAACAGTTCCTCGCCGGGTGTTCTGTGCAGAAAGGCTGAAGTGCGGACTACAGCCCAAAAAAGCTTCTAACACACCGAAAAAAGGTAAATAAGGCTATTTTTTATAATTTTGTAAAAAAGGCTGGATATCAGATTTCTTCAGAGTCCCCGTTATGGTGGGCAGCCCATTTGTTCAATGCATCAAGAAACATGAATGTTTCAGTGGATTTGATTCCACCCACATGTGAAAGATCGTCAACTATAAATGAACGGAAAGCATTACGGGAAGGAACAAAAACTTCGACCAGAAGATCATACCGACCGGAAACGTTCACAACAGACTGAACGCCGCTCAACTGTGATATCTTTTCCATAATATCATTGTTGGCGCGTTCTTCCAGATTTACACCGACTAGAGCAATGAGAGAGTTTTCAAAATATAGAGGATTAACCGAAGCTGAAATACGCAGGTAGTTATTCCTTATCATACGCTCGGTGCGCAACCGGACAGTTCCATCAGAAACGCCTAGCTTACGGGCAATATTCTTATAAG
This sequence comes from Maridesulfovibrio bastinii DSM 16055, assembly GCF_000429985.1. NCBI lineage: Bacteria > Pseudomonadati > Thermodesulfobacteriota > Desulfovibrionia > Desulfovibrionales > Desulfovibrionaceae > Maridesulfovibrio > Maridesulfovibrio bastinii. The sequence continues at coordinate 76,657 of NZ_AUCX01000007.1, read as the reverse complement.
ATTCCCTGCCGTTCTTCTGTAATTCCTCAATAATTTTGTAATCCACTTCATCAAGTGCCAAAGGCCTCTCCTTCACGCGAACCTCCAGATAGTATATGATTCTTTAATTTTGATTTTGAAGTAAGAATAGATACACAATAACAAAACTGTCAATTGAATAAAATAGTTGACTATTTACTTCAATAAGCCATTTTTTTGCGCGTTCCATAATATTTTAACAATATTTTATCTTGACACAAATTTTAATGTGCTGTTTTTTACTAAATAAGCAATCAAACAGTTATATCACTTCGGAGGAAAAAATGAGTAAAGTTTTTCTTGAGGGACTTTCAAAACAGATTGAAGAACTAAAACAGACCGGACTTTACAAAGATGAAAGAATCATCACTTCTCAGCAGCAGGCTGAGATCACCGTCAATGACGGAAGTGAAGTCCTGAATTTCTGTGCAAACAACTATCTTGGTCTGGCAAACAACCCCGACCTGATAGCAACTGCCTCTGATGCCGTTAAAAAATACGGATTCGGAATGTCTTCCGTAAGATTTATATGCGGAACACAGAATATTCATAAAGAACTGGAAACCAAAATCAGCAAATTTCTTGGAACAGAGGATACCATCCTCTACAGTTCCTGCTTTGACGCAAACGGCGGTCTGTTTGAAACAATACTCGGACCTGAAGACGCAGTAATCAGCGATCAGCTCAATCATGCTTCAATCATTGACGGAGTGAGACTCTGCAAGGCTAAACGTTTCCGTTACAAAAATAATGACATGGCCGATCTTGAAGAACAGCTCAAAGCCGCATCAGACTGCCGCTACAAACTTATTGCGACAGACGGCGTTTTTTCAATGGATGGAATCATCGCCGATCTTAAATCAATCTGCGACCTTGCAGACAAATATGACGCTCTGGTCATGGTTGATGATTCACACGCAGTAGGCTTTGTTGGCGAAAACGGTCGCGGGACTCCTGAATACTGCGATGTAATGGGCCGGGTTGACCTGATTACAGGTACCCTTGGTAAAGCTCTTGGTGGAGCTTCAGGCGGTTATACCTCCGGCCGTAAAGAAATCATTGAGTGGCTTCGCCAGCGTTCACGCCCTTACCTCTTTTCCAATACCCTCGCACCGGTCATCGCAGCTACATCAATTGCTGTGCTTGATATGATCGACAACACCCCGGAACTGCGAGAAAACCTCGTCCGCAACAGCAACCACTTCCGCGCCCGTATGGAAGAAGCAGGCTTCAAACTTGTTCCCGGCTGCCACCCGATCATTCCGGTAATGCTTGGAGACGCCGTGCTGGCTCAGAAAATGGCTGAAGGCATGATGCGTGAAGGCATTTATGTTGTCGGTTTCAGTTTCCCTGTTGTGCCCAAGGGTCAGGCCAGAATCAGAACCCAGATGTCTGCCGGACACACAATTGAACAGGTTGACCGTGCTGTTGACGCTTTCATCAAAATCGGTCGTGAACTCGATATAATAAAATAAGATCAAGGCAGGATATAACTATGAGCACAATGAAAGCACTTGTTAAAAAGTTTCCTGAAAAAGGAATCTGGATGGAAGAAGTTCCAATTCCTGAATGCGGACACAATGATGTCCTCATAAAAGTAAACAAAACTGCAATCTGCGGTACTGATATACACATATACAACTGGGATAAATGGTCTCAGGACACAATCCCGGTTCCTATGGTTGTGGGACATGAATTTGCCGGTACAATTGAAAAACTCGGCAGTGAAGTCCACGGTCTTGCCATAGGGGACAGAGTTTCAGCCGAAGGGCATGTCACCTGCGGTCACTGCCGCAACTGCCGTGCCGGTAAACGCCACCTCTGCCGCAACACTATGGGCATAGGTGTTAACCGTCCGGGATGTTTTGCTGAATATGTCAGTGTGCCCGCTTCAAACGTATTCAAACTTTCCGATTCCATCCCCGATGAAGTCGGAGCAATTCTTGATCCTTTAGGGAATGCAACGCATACAGCATTATCCTTTGACCTCGTTGGTGAAGATGTTCTTATAACCGGAGCAGGACCGATAGGCATCATGGCAGTGGCAATTGCCAAACATGTTGGTGCACGCCACATCGTCATAACAGATTTGAATGAATACCGCCTTGACCTTGCTGATAAAATGGGAGCTACCCGCACCGTAAACGTGGGCAAGGAAAAACTTTCTGAAGTTCTTGGTGAACTTGGTATGGAAGAAGGTTTCGATGTTGGTCTTGAAATGTCCGGAAACCAGCATGCATTCAGGGATATGCTGAAACTCATGAATAATGGCGGAAACGTAGCCATGCTTGGCATTATGCCTGATGAAACTCCCATCAACTGGACTGACGTCGTCTTCAAGGGACTCAAACTCAAGGGCATATACGGTCGTGAAATGTTTGAAACATGGTACAAAATGTCTTCCATGCTTCAATCAAACCTTGATGTAACTCCTATTATTACCCACCGCTTTGATATAGACGACTTCCAGAAAGGATTCGATGTCATGTCTTCAGGACAGTCTGGAAAAGTCGTACTGGACTGGACCAAATAGCAGCACTGAATGCATGAATGTATGGCTACCCCCTCACGTAACCATGCATCTTTATAATAAAAACCGCGGAAACCGTAATTACGGTTTCCGCGGTGGATCGGATTGCGCCTCCCGCTTACGCGGTTATACTCAGTTCAATCCGGCGCAAATTCGGCGCACATGGCGCATTGTGACTCCGGTTCGTTCAGCTATACAAGCATTGGAGACACCTAACGATTTGAGTTTTAGTACTTTTTCAGCAAGGCTGTTTTTGCGTATAAACCTGCTGGAGATATAAATCCTGTCAGCCGAGAACTCTTTCAAGACATCCAGAGCGGCTGTTTCGGGAGACTTGCTACCGCAGCTCACGGCATTCATTTCCCTAAGGACAACATCATAAAACTCGTTCTGCAATTTCAGTCCTCCGTTAAACATTAACTGTTAATGAAAGACAATATAAGCAGCGCACTTGTCATCTGCTGTCAGAATCTGGCGCAGGTTTACTCCCGATTATCCGACCTCAACAGCAAGCTTCTTTTTCCGCATCCCACTGCCCTGACTTATCCAGACTCCGAATAAAACAGCCACCGAAGCAACACTTTGCACAGGGTTCAAGGCTTCTCCAAGAAAAATCCATCCAAGGCAGACTGCGACCACAGGGACAAGATTAATATATGCCGAGGCCTCGGAAGCCTTTATTCTGCTGATGGCATAGTTATAAAGACCGAAGGCTCCGAGAGTAACAAAGCAGCCGAGAAACAGCAGAGAAAAAATGAGCGAAGATGAGAGGTGCATGCTCCAGTTCATTCTAAATGCTCCGGGAATAAAAAAAACAGCCCCGCCAAGAGTCTGAATAAAAGTCAGAGCAAAAGGACTGTAGCTGGAACTCATCTTTTTCATTAAAAGCATATAGCCCGCAGTGCAGATCATTGCGCAGATTTCCAGCAGATTACCAAGAAGAGGATTGGCTGCATTGGCTGAGCTGCTGCCAGACATGGTCAGCACACATACTCCGGCAACGGATATGAGCAGACCGAAAACAGTTTTAAAAGTAATTTTTTCTGAAAAAAGCAGCCATGCCCCGACACTTACAAGCAATGGCACGGACGCGGCGATAACTCCGGCCTGTGCTGAAGTAGTATATGTCAGAGCGTAAGCCTCAAATAAAAAATACAGGCACGGTTGAAAAAGAACCATCAAGACAAGATATTTCAAATCCTTCCTGCAATAGTGAAATCTGAAAAACTTTTTAAGAAATGGAAGGCCTACGAGAACTCCGAGGACCATCCTGAACCAGACTACGGTCCACGGATCAAGAGAGGAAAGAGCGGTCTTTGCTGCCGCGAATGACCCTCCCCAAAGGAAAACCGCACCTAATACGGCTATAACGGGTAGGATGCTGCTGTCTGCTTTCATAATTATTTTCTCCAATACCATTTAACTGATTGTGGCTACAGCTATAGTGGCATCGGCAAAGCAGGTATTGTAAAAAATTGCCCTTAATTAAACAGTTCCAGCGTACTGTCCGGGAGTTACCCCCATAAACTGTTTGAACTTATGAGTAAAATGACTCTGATCTCCGAATCCGCATTCAAGGGCAATTTCAGAAAAAGGCAGTCCGCTTAAAATCATCTTTCTGGCTTTTTCTATTCTGCGGATGATAAAAAATGCATGCGGCGTCATTCCGGTACTTTTTTTAAAGACTCTTAAGAAATAATAACTGGACAATCCTGTCACAGCAGCAAGTTCATCAAGTGAAACCTTTCGCCCGACATTGCTTTCAAGGTATTCTTTGGCAACAGCTACGGCGCGATGCTCATTATTACCTGTTCTGACCGGAACAATCCGGCCATTACCTGAAAACAGCTCTGCAAAGGCTGAAACTGCAAGAGACTGCTTAGCAAGCGATGTCCCGGAAAGACTCAGGCATCGGTAAAAAGCTTTAAATTTTTCGGAAACCGCAAGAGAATTGGAGCAGAAACTTTTAAACTCTGGAAAGCCGTGATCAATTTCAGATATCTGATATACAGTATTTCTGACCCATTGCGGATCAGCATAAAAGAGCAGATAGCTTACTCCCACATCCCGCAGAGGAACTCCTGAATGGACCTGCTCCGGATTGATATGGAAAACATCCCCGGAGGCAACAAGCGAACTGTCCGCGACTTTATCGGTGCAATAGCTGGCACCTTCAAGAACAACTCCAACAGTGTAGGTGTCGTGAGTATGTCTGGCAAATTTGAAACCATCGTACCGCGAAAAGCGAAATTCCATTCCCGGAAGATCCGGGTCACGACTGAACAGGACCTTCTCTTTACCATTGATAGGAAATATTTTTCTGGAGCATGGGGAAAGAATCTCAGTCTCTCTGGAAACTCCCAGTAGCTCCTGCTGCAAAAGCGGAAAAACTCCGTTTTGTTCGGTTTGCTTTTTTTCTTCAGACATTTTTAATGGCGTTTTTTATAACTCTCCCTTGATTCCGGTTAGCCTTAATTCAAATGACTGTCTTGTAAAAAATTGCCCTGTAAAAAATCTGCAGAAAGAACTCCTGCTCAGATTTAAACTTAACTCAGCGAATCAGCATATAAAAATAAAAAACGCTCTCAGTTAAAAAGAAAACGGAAAAAAACCGATTTTGACCGATTCTTTCCCGCTTTAAATTTAAAACCTTCAATGAATACTATTTAAGGTCTTTTCCTTCGTGCCAGGCATTGCCAATGCACTCGCCAACGCCCCAATACTTGTTATCGGGCATGGTCAGACCAAAGGGATTCACTTTTTTCACATCAGGATTGCCATCCGTAAGACAGTCTTCGCGACACCATGTAGCCACAATTTCTCCTACAAAAATAGTGTCTTTCGGCAAATCCATGGACTCATAGACCTTGCATTCCATTGAGACCGGGCAATTATCAATAAGCGGAGCCTTGTCCAGACTGCCGAAACTGACTTCGAACAAGTCAGACTTATCAAGATTGCTTCCGGAAACAAGACCGGTGAAATCGGTAAGCTTAACCAGATCAACCGAAGGAATATTTACACTGAATTGTCCAGTTTCCTTGATAATTTTATTTGAAAAATGTCCCTTACCAACAGAAATCATGAGCAGTGCCGGAGAGTAATTAACACGGGAAACCCATGCAAGAGCCATAAAATTATTTCTTCCTTCTGCGTGTGTGCCAAGAATCGTCTGCGGCATAGGCATTGTGAACCCTTGAACTCCGATATCTATTTTATCCATTTGCTACTCCAGCTTTGATATATATTAAATTGTTCTAAAAGACTGTAATCCGATAGTAAGGTTGGTACAACCATTCCAGTTTCCAGAATAAAACAACCTATAAGATATCAGCCCTCTATGAGAGTATCCTCTTTTTCAGCTATGGACAACTCTCTGAATTTATTAACTTCCTTTTCAGAGCCTATCACACCGGCCAGATCGGAAGCTTTGAACCGGAACCCTCCGTCAGGATTAGGACGCAGAATGCCTCCTCTTATTATCCCGACAACTGAAGCCCCGGTAGCGGCACGGATATTAGATTCAATAAGAGTGCGCCCATCAATGGCAGATCCTTTTTCAACAGTCACCCAGTTCATGGTCAGCGACTCAGAAGCCCTGCGCAGCCTTGAAAGTATCTCATATTCAGGTCGGTTGACAAAAACTCCGGTATATCTTTCCCTTCGCAGTTCATCCATAAAAGTCTGAACTTCGGGGGCTGGAACATGGTAATTAATCAGGGCTTCCCTTGTCATTTCAAGCCCGGTTTCAAATTCCGGAAAAATAGGAGTCACTCCAAGCGATTTAAGGGAGGCTATCTGCTCACTGTTGCGCACCAGAGCCACCACAGGAACATTGGGTGCTATGTGTGCAAGCATGGCCGCGGCTGAACTTGATCCGGCTACGGAAGGAATGGTCATCAGTATCAGCTTTGCTTTATCCACGGCAGCAGCCTCCAGCACCATCGGCTGTGTAGCATCGCCGAAAATAACAGCCCTTTCCTGTTCTTCCGCTGCCTTAACGGTTTTATTATTCAATTCTATTGTCACATTTACAATGTCCATTCTATCCAGAATACCGGCGACAAAGGAGCCAACTCTGCCCCCTCCAAGTATGACAACGTGTTCATGCAGCTCATTTTCAGTAACATTTATTGTCTGCAACGGGTCGTCCTGCCTGCGTTTTTTCAAAATAGAATAAAGTGGACCAGTAAGGCCGGAAAGAAGAGGTGTGAGCATCATAGTCAGTATTCCTGCTCCTAAAAACAAGGGGAAATACTGCCGTGGTATTGATCCTGAATCTGCCCCCTGCTGTAACAGCAGAAAAGATAATTCACCCACCTGGGACATCCCCAGTCCGAGAGCCAATGGAACAACATTACCATAACCGAACGGCTTGGAAACAAGAGCAAAAACAAGCCCCTTGCCGACCATAGCCAGAACAGCCAGCAAAACAACAAGGCCAAGATTGTTCCAGATAAATACCGGGTCAATCAGCATTCCCATAGAAGCAAAAAACAGAAGGCTGAAAATATCTCTTAATGGAAGCAGGTCACTTATAGCCTGATACGAATAACGGGATTCACTAAGTACCATACCTGCGGCAAAAGCACCGAAAGCGAACGACAGACCAAGCAGATGCGTGGCATACCCAACGCCAAGACCTATGGCACTTATAGTAAGCAGAAACATTTCCCGGGAATGCCAGCCGACGACGATTTCCATAACTTTTGGAATAATCCTTGCGCCTAGAAAAATCATGGTCGCAATAAAAACTGCGGCTTTAATTCCTGCATAACCGAGCTGTCCCAGACCGAAAGTAGGCAACCCGAGCTGGGGCCAGATAATCAGCATCGGGACTATGGCCAGATCCTGAACAACAAGCATTCCCAGCATAACCTTGCTGGAAAGTGTTCCCACCAGTCCTTTGCTCTCCAAAGTTTTTAAAACAACCATAGTACTGGAAAGCGAAATAAAACCACCGAACCAGAGGGAAACAATATTGTCCCAGCCCATTATTTTTCCGATACCCCAACCGTATATAATTGTTAATAAAATCTGGACAGGGGTACCGATAAGGGCGACCATTTTAACCGGCTTTAATTCTTTAAGTGAAAATTCTATTCCAAGGGTGAATAACAGCAGGCCGACACCGATCTCTGCCAGCTTTTCAACATCATGGACTTTGGAAACAGTTATTCCCCCGGTATATGGTCCGACAAGAATTCCAACAATTATATATCCCAACAGCAAGGGCTGCCTGCACAGGCGGGCAATATATCCGCCGAGCATCCCGGCTACAATTATCAAAACAAGGTCAGAAGCAATTCCCACAGTATAAACCTCACTGCTTGAAATATTATGTTCAACTGGCGATATGTATTATTTATAATTTAAATAGGTTATACAATTTATAAAAAATGATTATTCAGTTTTTGGTATCAATATATTATACTACAGTCTCCTGACGCGTAACAAAAAAACAATCAAATAAAAAAATCCCGGCGAAAATACTTCCGCCGGGACAACTATTCCTAAAGATATACTATTAGTCTTCTTTAACCATATTTTCAATTACACCATTCAGCTTTGAGGCCATTGATGCGACTTCATAGATAGCTTTTGCAGCTTCAGACATGACATCAGAAGTCTCAGAAGAAATTCTGCTGATATCCTCTGTAGCCTGAGTAATCTGATCGCTTGTGGCCGACTGTTCTTCCGCGGCAGTTGCAATAGCTCTGACCTGATCTGCGGCAGACTCGATGAGCCCGACAATCTCAAGCAGCATTTCTCCTGACTCACGGGCCAGTTCGGAGCTGTTTTCCGCAGAATCTGCAGCAGACTGGGTGGCATCGATATTATCTCTGGTCATTGTCTGAATTTTACTTATAGCTTCCCCGACTTCTCCGGTTGCCGACATTGTTTTTTCCGCAAGTTTACGAACTTCATCGGCAACAACGGCAAATCCTCTTCCGGCCTCACCTGCTCTTGCAGCTTCAATTGCAGCATTAAGTGCCAGCAGATTGGTCTGATCGGCGATATCCGTGATCACACCAAGGATATTACCAATCTCTGTTGCTTCCACACCAAGATCTTCCATTGATTTTTTCAGATTTCCGGCACGGTTGCGGACATCTGCTGCGGCATTAACAACTTTTTTAACTACAAGTTCGCTTTCCTGAGCTTTTTCACGCACTGAATCGGAATTTTCAGCAGCTTCACCAGCGTTTCTGGCAACTTCAAGCACAGTAGCATTCATCTGCTCCATAGCGGTTGAAGTTTCCTGAACTCTGGAATTCTGTTCTTCTGCCCCTCTGCTGGACTGTTCAATCTGAGCTGAAAGCTCTTCTGCCGCACTTGAAAGGTACTGCGAAATTTCTTCAGCCTGACTGGCCGCAGCAGAAATACGTTCATTCTGAGCCTCGATCTGGCTCTGCTGAGTGCGTATATCCGTCATATCAATCCAGATATTTACAGCTCCGAGCAACTTGCCGTCCATGTCATAAAACGGGGTGGCAGCTGAAACAATATTCAGCTTTCTGTTGTCATGATTGATATATTCAACTTCCTCTTCAACATAGCGGCCTTCTCTAAGAGCCTTATCAACCAGAGGTTCCTTTGCTTCATCCCCGTAATAAAAAGTTTCGGCAGAGAGACCTTCAACGGCATCAGGACCATCATGAAAAGCTATAAGCTCACAAAACTGCTTATTTGCCCACATCATATTGTAATCAGGAGCAACTATGCTGCATGGAATAGTCATTCCTTTTAACACACCCTCGGAAAAACCGAGCTTGTGTTTCAATTCACCGACCATCTTTTTAATTCTGTCCGCCAACAGATCAAACTCAAATCTGTAATTTCCATCAAGTTCGGCTTTAAAATTGCCCTCTGAAATCTCAGTAGCGAAGTCAAGAATATTGGAAACAGGTCTGAGGACTATAATCTTAATAAATGACAAAAGGATGGCACAAAAAGCGATAGCAACAACAACGCCGCCGATGAGGAGAACTTCCCTCTGAATAATTGCTGCGGCGGTCAGATCATCTTCATACGCGCTGAAAGCTACAACCCATCCGGTTTCCTTGATGGTATCGAAAACCATGACCTTCTTACGGCCTTTTCTGGAATATGAAATTACGCCTTTTTTCATCGAAATAGCCTGATTTATATAATCAGTATCTGAGACATCCTTCATGACTCTCGTCTTTTCCGCGGCATGGGCTATCATTCTGGCATTTTCATCAAACATGAACCCGTAACCGTCATTTCCGATTCTGAAAGGATTAATAAATTTTTCAGTAAATCTTTCCCACTTAGGAAAAAGTCCTATACCGCCAAGAACATTTCCCTGTGAATCTTTGATTGCCACGGCCATGGCAAAAATAAGAACCCCGTTGCCGCTCTTCGATTTTAAAACTTTTCTTCCCTGATAGAGATCGGTTCCAGATAATATGGCTTTTACATAAGCTCTGGAACTACGGTCCGCCCCGGTAAGATCCGTACCTTTGGCATTATATCCGGCTACAACCTTTCCATTCCGGTCAAAGACAAAGCAGGCCCAATACTTATCCCCTGCTTCGGTAACTATTCTCTTTAAAATATTGTCTGCATCTTCAGTATTTCCATTAGTAAGGGCATTTTCCATTCCTTTATTCAAGGAGATAAGACGTGCTACATCTGTTGTCTGCTCAAAATAAAGGTCAAATGAACTTATTGTTTCTTTGACCATATTCTGCATAGCTTTCTTCTGCTCACTAAAAACGGCATTGTAGGTATTACCTGTTACCCACCAAATTCCTGCAGCAAAGGTCACTATGACCAATGAGGCGATAATGATAGCGATAACAGAACTTACACTCTTAATCTTCATCAGGTTCCCCCTGTTTTCATTTTTTTACGCCCCCGATCATCACGAAATTGGTATTTGATTTATCACACAAGTCAAAAGCTTATCAATGAGAGATATATGCAATCAGCTAATTTATAATAAACAATATATTTTACATGATCGTGACATCTTTGATTTTGCGGTGAAAAGACTTCTGTCCAAAGCTTTAAAGGACTGACATATAATAGCGTTGATTGACTTCAATTTTTCTGACAAAAGACAATTCTGGAACAAAAACAATAAAGAGGAATAAAAATGGGCAATGAACCAGATAAAATAATTTATTCAATGGTAAGGGTCAGCAAATCTTATGAAAAAAAGGCTATCCTTAAAGATATATCACTTTCATATTTTTACGGAGCCAAGATAGGAGTTCTGGGACTCAACGGTTCAGGTAAAAGTTCTCTGCTGAAAATTCTTGCCGGAGTAGACAAAAATTTTGATGGAGAAACACACATTTCTCCCGGATATACCATTGGCTACCTTGAGCAGGAACCTCTGGTGGACGAGAACAGAACGGTGCGTGAAGTTATTGAAGAGGCTGTCAGCGACACCATGAACCTTGTAAAAGAGTTCAACGAAATCAATGAAAAATTTGCCGAGCCCATGGAAGCCGATGAAATGGACACATTGCTTGCGCGTCAGGCTGATGTTCAGGAAAAAATGGACTCCTGCGGGGCATGGGATATTGATTCAAGACTGGAAATGGCAATGGATGCACTCCGCTGCCCTCCCGGAGACACATCTGTTTCTGTGATCTCAGGTGGTGAAAAACGCCGGGTCGCATTGTGCAGACTCCTTCTTGAAGAACCGGATATTCTGCTTCTGGACGAACCGACAAACCATCTCGATGCTGAATCTGTTTCATGGCTTGAGAGGCACCTCCAGCAATATGCCGGAACAGTCATAGCTGTCACTCATGACCGCTATTTCCTCGACAATGTTGCCGGATGGATTCTTGAACTTGACAGGGGACGCGGTATACCGTGGAAAGGAAACTACTCCTCATGGCTTGAGCAGAAAGAGAAACGCCTTGCCAATGAAGCCAAGGCTGACCAGAAAAGACGCAAAACACTTCAGCGCGAACTGGAATGGATACGCATGTCCCCCAAAGGAAGACACGCTAAAAGCAAAGCCCGTATCAACGCCTATGAGTCTCTGGCCGAACAGGGCAGCGACCAGCAGGAAAAAGAACTGGAACTTTTTATTCCTTCAGGACCGCGACTCGGCAAGCAGGTGATTACTGCCGAAGCAGTAACAAAACAGGCCGGTGATAAACTTCTTGTCGAAAATATGGATTTCATTATACCCGCCGGGGCAATCGTAGGAATCATCGGACCCAACGGAGCAGGTAAAACAACTCTGTTCAAAATGATTACCGGACAGGAACAACCTGACTCAGGAAAACTTACTGTCGGTGATACCGTGCAATGTGTCCATGTCGACCAGCACCGTGACGCGCTTAAACCGGATATGACTGTCTATGAAGCCATTTCCGGTGGAAATGAATTTATAAAACTCGGCAACCGCGAAATTAACGCCAGAGCATATGTAGGGAAATTTAATCTGACAGGATCGGAGCAGCAGAAAAAATGCTCTGTTCTTTCAGGTGGTGAGCGCAACAGGGTCCATCTGGCCCTTATGCTCCAGCAGGGCGGAAACGTTCTCCTGCTTGACGAACCCACAAACGATCTTGACGTTAATACAATGCGTGCCCTTGAAGAAGCTGTTGTCAATTTCAGCGGCTGCGTTCTGGTTATCAGCCATGACCGCTGGTTTCTGGACCGTATTGCTACTCATATTCTCGCTTTTGAAGGTGATTCAGCCACATATTTTTATGAAGGCTCTTATTCGGAATATGAAGAAGACCGAAAAAAACGTCTTGGAAAACAGGCCGACCAGCCGCATCGTATAAAATATCGCAGATTGACAAGATAGGAATAAAAAAGTCAGGGCACCGGAATAATTTCAGGTGCCCTGATTATTATTTCTGCCTCACATCACCACTGAACAATTAAAAAATAAGTCTATTTTTCAATTGAAGTTATCATTCCATTCTTAAGAAAAATTTTAAGACTTTCAATTTCTCCCGAATTTACAATAGTTTTCCATTCTTCATAAATATCCTGACCATCGTTTTCTATATGAACGGCTTCCCAGATGTGGCGTGATGCTGTTTTCATTTTGCTGAAATATTTTTCATTATCATTATTAAATATTTTTGCCAGCCCGCAGCAGCTTCTCCATAAGTACAGGCTGCCGCACGATAACTGGACTTCATCCCCGCCGGTTACACTTTTATAACCGAAGCCTGATTTTGGAGCCGCATAAACCTTTGAAATTTCGTTAAAGACCATAGTTGTGCGCGGAAAATCAGGACCACAAAATTCAACTCTGTTAAATTTCCATGGTGAAACAGCTCCCCAATAATAAAAGGACCAGTCAGTTCCGTCTTCAGAGGTGAAATAAAACTTCAGAAGTGGTAGCATACCTCTTTGTGTTTCCAGGCTAGCATCTTTAAGGAGCAGGCACCCCAGAGAAGATTCTACCTCTATCCTACTTAAATCATGATCATTCTCACATTGCAAAATTGAAAGCAGCCGGAGAACAGGAAATTCATAATCCAACAGGTCTCTGCACCAACAGTGCATACTCACTCCTTTTTTTCTAATTGATCTGTAAACCAAAACAATTGTAGCTCCACTATACGCTGAACGAGCATAGTAGCATGCCTTCGGCAGAGCAAGAATATAGATTGCAGATTGAGGAACTCCCATGACTATGACCAAAAAAATCAGTGATAATATATATCTGCTTGAAGCAGAGCTTGACGGTTTCAACGTACGCAGTGCCGTTGTAAAGGGGCGTAACTGGAACGTCGTCTGGGACACTCTTTCCACGCCGGAAGAAATGGAGCAGGCAGTTGAACTGGTTTCTGACCGGGATACGGTAATAGTCTACAGCCATGCGGACTGGGATCATGTGCTGGGAATCTCAGCACTGACAGGCTATTATAAGGTAATTATGGCCCATCACTTCTGCAGGGACAGATTTATTTCAGAACTGCCGGATGATATTGAAAGTCTTAGAAAAGAAAACCATGAGAAATTCAAAAATATTATTCTATTACAGCCGGACATAACTTTTTCCCAGCAGACGGAAATAGATCTGGGTGGACTTTCCATGGACCTCTATCATATCCCCGGTCATACAAATGACTCCATAGTAGCCTATATCCCGGAAGAAGGACTGCTGCTTGGCGGAGACGCTATAGAAAATCCATTTCCGACTATTAATGACGGCACAGCGGTTGAAGAATGGGTAACCGGTCTTGAAAAGCTGGCTGCGTTAAAAGGGCTCAGGACAGTGATACCGAGTCATGGTGAACCGGGAGGGGTTGAATTAATTCATGAAAATATTTTGTACCTCAAAAATGTCATACAGGGGTATGATACGGAAGATGATTCAACGCTGAATGACTTTTACAGAAAAGTTCATAAAAACAACCTGAAAGCCTGCGGCTATTAATCAGGAATCAGAAAATACTATTTCTTGGGACCTGCTACCGGGAGCAGAATGGCAACTCTTGTATATTCACCGAATGAAGATTTTATCGTAATGTGGCCGCCGTGCTTATCTTCTATTATGAAATAAGAAATCGAAAGCCCCAGTCCGATACCTTCTCCCACCGGTTTTGTAGTAAAAAATGGTTCAAAAATTCTCCGGCTTGTTTCATTGCTCATCCCCGGACCGTTGTCTCCGATAACGATTTCCAGCATATCGTTATCTCTGCGGGCAGTTATATGGAATCTAGCTCTGTCATTTTTATATGCTTTCTTTGAAACAGCTTCCGCTCCGTTTCGCAAAATATTAAATAAAGCCTGCTGAATCTCACTGCGGTCACAATAAATCTGTGGCAGATTCGCAGCATAATCCCTGACAATCTCAATATTTCTGAAATCATATTTTTTAATCAGATTATAGTCGTTTGAGGCCAGATTTATTGAATCCTCAATAATGGATAAAACATTGTGCCATGCAAAATATCCACTGTTTCCACTGAAACTCAGCATATTGCTGACAACAGAGGCCGCTTTTGCTCCTGAAGCCATAATACCCCGAATAATTTCAGGGATTTTCCTTTTATCTAAAAAACACTGAAGACTTTCATAATCAAGCCCGCAACCATCAGCAGTTTCTAAATTTTTTTCTGTTTTTTTCAAAAGGCGGGTTTCAATATTCTGGGCATTGCCGACAATAGCAGCTAGCGGATTATTCAATTCATGGGCTATCCCGGAAGCCATACTTCCCAGTGACATCATTTTTTCAGTCTGGACCATTATGGTCTCCATTCTTCGGCGTCTGGTGATATCCCGGAACACCCCTGCTATACCTTCTATTTTTCCTGTAACCGGATCACGCATCAGCTTGGAATTTATCTCAAGAGTAATTACGGAACCGTCAAAACGCTTAACTTCAACCTCATACCCCTGAGTAAAACCGAATTCGTTGATCTGGTCTAAAAAATCATTTCTACGCTCAAAATCAAGATAGATATCTTTTGCAGCATTGAGCCCTACTACGTCCTCAGGTTTTTCATAACCGAGAATTTTTGCCGCAGAGGGGTTGGCTGTCTTAATATTTCCTTCGAGATCACAATAATAGAACCCGTCCATGATACTGTTAAAAATAGTCCGGTAATGTTCCTCACTGATTTTTAAAGCTTTCTCTGCCTTCTGCCGCTCTTCCAGCTCATGCCTCAAGGCTTCGGTATGAATCCTGATTTTTCTCCGCAATGTCCATGACCACAAAATAAAAGCACACAGCAGAAAAAGCAGCGGACCAATGGCCCACAATGATCTGAACATCAGCTTACGGTATAAAGCTTTCTGCTCATACACTCCGAACCATTTATTATATATTCTGTCGTATTCACCTGATTTTTTAATCAGAAACAGCCCCTCGTTGAGTTGGGCCAGCAGTTCGCCATCTCCCTCCCTGACAGCAAAACAATATCTGGCAGCCATCATCGGCTCACCTACGGACCTCACATTGTCCACATCTTCATTGGAAATCCAGTAAAGACCCTGCAATTTACCGAGAAGAGCACAGTCAAATTCTCCGGCAGACAACATATTGATAGCTGTTTCATACGAATCAACAGGAATTATACTTGAGTCAGAAAAATTTTTGATGGCATAATCATGCATTATATCACCGCGAATGACGGCAATATTCATACCCTTAAGATCATCCTGTGATCTGATTCCCGAGTCATCCCTTACAAACATGGAATGGGAAACAATGATAAGAGGCATTGAAAAATCTACATAACGGTCTCTGGCTGGGGATTCATACATCCCTGTGAGGGCTTCAATTTCCTTATTCTCCAATTGGTTGCGGACTTCTTTCCATGGCCCGAGGTCAATTTTAATATCAAT
The DNA here is from genome assembly GCF_000429985.1 of Maridesulfovibrio bastinii DSM 16055. NCBI lineage: Bacteria > Pseudomonadati > Thermodesulfobacteriota > Desulfovibrionia > Desulfovibrionales > Desulfovibrionaceae > Maridesulfovibrio > Maridesulfovibrio bastinii. The sequence continues at coordinate 60,798 of NZ_AUCX01000007.1, read as the reverse complement.
TCCCAGAGTCTGAGAAACGGCCCTGATTATATCCACATTAAATCCGGACGGAATCCCATTATCCAGAAACTCATAAGGACGGTAATTATAATCACCTCTGAAATGAATATAGGCGAAGGCAGGACGGACAAAACAAAATATGAACAGACACAAAGTGGCTGTAGTAGTAAAAATGCGCGATGCTACGGATAAAAAATTTTCACTATTGTATCGTTGATCCACGTTTTTCTATCTTCCCAGAGAGTTGTTTATATATTTTTTCTGAAAAATATTAACTTCTATTTTCTTCAAACCCTCGTTAAATTTACTGCAGATAGCGTCACCCTCCGCACCTCTGCGAAAGCAGGCATACAACTTTTTAACTTCGAGCAGTTTTTCATTGAAAACGATCCTGTCATCATCTCTGGAAAATTCAGGATAAACATTCATCAGATACTCAAACACATTTTTATCTATTACCGCCAGATCAATTCTTCCACGCAGAAGTTTTCTGATATTGGTCACATCATCTCTTGAATAGTCCACGCTGAGTACACCATCAGCGACCATCTGATCGAACTCCGCAGTATTAACATACCCCAGAACCACTCCGATGACTTTGCCTTTGAGGTCTTTTAAATCCTCCCAGACAAACTTATCCTCAGCAATAGAGATAAATCCAAGCGGACTTGTCCCTATGGGCTTAGAACAGATAAAATCCTTTTCCTTGTCAGGAGAGTAATATTCGGGGAGGAAGCCTAAAAAATTATGATCATTGCGGGCTGTTCTTACAGTTCTTTTCCACGGATAAAATTTGATTGAAAGGTTGTATCCGACAGCAGCAAAAGCCTGTCTTGCAATCTGAATACTTGCTCCGAAATCAGGAAGTTCCGCTCCTGTATATGGAGGCCATTCAAGCGAGGTCATATAAATAGTTTCAGGTTGCTGGCTCCAGCCAGAAGAGGCTGACATAGCAAGCACACAAAAAACGGCAAAAACAACCAGTACTTTCTTCATTCCTTCAGCTCCTGTTTATCTGCACAGATATCAGACAGGATACGATACCAAAGGAAACGAAACAACCCCGGAAAAGAAAAAGAAGGAAAAAAATTAAAAAAGGCTGATCAGCGGCCATAATGGGGCGGCGGCTCATCTCTTGGCAAAACACCGCTGCCAACAGAATCTTTCAGTTCTCTGACCACTGTGATCAGGGCTTCAATCTGTTCTTCCATAGCATCTATCTGCTTTTGCTGGGAGTATATAACATCGTTCAATTTCTCCAGTGAGCGGTCCTGCATAGCCAGCTCACTTTCCAGGCGTTCAAGTCTATCTTCCACACAATACTCCGTGAAAATTTATTAGTTTCATCAACCTGATATGATTATTTTTTTAAAAGAGGACTATTTTTCATTTCCAAGACGGCAGATTATATCAAATTCATTCCTGCCTACAGGCATGACTGAGAGGCGTGATCCTTTGCGCAGCAGTTCCATACCTTCAAGACCGCGCACAGTCCTCATAAATTTAAGTGATACCGGGGTTTGAAATTTTTCAACCAGCTTTATATCCACCATAAACCAACGGGGATTTTCTGGTGTAGATTTAGGATCAAAATGATCACCGTCAGGGTCCCATGAGGTGTAATCTGGATAGGCTTCCCTGACAACTTCGGCAATGCCTACGGCAGAGGGATTTTTAACACTGTGATAAAAAATTACTTTATCACCTGTTTCCATTTCATCGCGCATGAAATTTCTAGCCTGATAATTTCGAACACCATCCCAAGGAGTGGTACTGTTTTCAGATGATTCAAGATCGTCAATAGAAAAGCATCCCGGTTCAGATTTCATAAGCCAGTATCCAGCCATCAGGACCTCCATATTATCGCCTGAAAATGTTAATCACCAGACTTAAAACAACACTTACTAAAAGCATTGAAGTGACTGGTATAAAAATTCTGCTTCTGCCTGATTCAACATTTATATCTCCGGGAAGATTCCCGAACCAGCCAACAAGCCACGGCGCATATTTGATGATGATACCAGCCAGAATAAGACCGACACCAGATAAAATTAGTAATTTTGCCATTGCAACTTGGCTCCATTTATCTTTTACTACAAGCACTCTACGGCAAAAATAATTGTAACATGTTATAATATTTTAATTTTACTTATAACATGTCTATAATTAAACCGATTTATGATCGATAAGGAGACACTAATGAGCGTTATTACAATTAATGCTGATAAATGTAAAAAAGACAACCTATGTGTAGAAGAATGTCCTTTCAATCTTTTTCTTGAAGGAAAGGACGGTATCCCCGAGCTTGCAGACGGATATGAAGACTTCTGCGTAAACTGTGGTCATTGTATTTCAATCTGTCCCGGCGAGGCCATTACCTTAAACGGTCTTAATGGTGCGGACTGTGAAAAAACGAATAGGAAACTGTACCCGACTAAAGAACAGATTTCTCAACTTTTGCGCACCAGACGCTCAATCAGAAACTTTAAAGATCAGGATGTTGATAAAAAAGATATAACTGATCTTATAGAACTCAGCAGATGGGCTCCAACTGCCAAAAACCTGCAACCTGTTCACTGGCTGGTTTTAACAGACAAAGACATGATTCATAAATGTTCTGCCCTTGTCGTTGACTGGTTCAGAGAAATCAACCGCTGTCCAGAAGTTGTTGAAGCCTTTGACAACGGTGTAGACATGATCAACAGAGATGCCCCGTGCCTGCTTATAGCCCATGCTTCAACCGATGAACTAAGGCCCGTTAGCGACTGTAGTATCGCTGCGACAACAATAGAACTGGCTGCTCCGGCTTACGGAATTGGAGCCTGCTGGGCCGGCTTCTTCATGGGTGCCGCAATTAATTACAAACCCTTGATGGAATATCTGAACCTGCCGGAAAAACATCTGACCTATGCTGCGTTGATGCTTGGAATTCCTAAGCATAGATACAGCCGCATTCCTCCCCGTGTTCCCGCCAGAGTTGAATGGCGCTGATAGCCTAAAAAATATCCGGGCTGCTGAGACAATTACAGTTCAGCAGTCCGGTTTTCTTCTTTCGGCAGACAATTGCGGTCATGCTCAAAACTGAAATACCAGTACATTACTAAAACTCAATCCTGTTTAGACAGGTCAATCAGGACACAGCGTTATCCTAAACTCTTCTGGCACCGGCTGTTGCAACAAATCCGCACAAAATCATCAGCACGGCTGAACCGGTAAGAATCGCCATGCCGCCCTGCCAGCTGCCGTAAAGTTCATGCAGATGTCCAATGGCGAAAGGACTGATTGAAGCAACAATATACCCTACTGTCTGAACAACCGTAGACATTGTTCTGTTTTCATTAAGATTGTTGGCATTTTCCATAATCATACTGAAAATAACCGTAAATCCACCGCCGGAAGCAAATCCGCCGCAGAAAACCCATGCGGCCCACCAGCGAGGAGCCAGCCAGAATCCTGCCGCAGTCAGAAGCCATCCGACCGTGACCATGGTAAATCTGGCTCGTGTTGAAAATTTACCTGTTTTAACGAGAGCCGGAATACCAAAACAACCAACCAGCCCCAACGTCTGAAATAATGAAGCCACAACTCCGGCCAATGCATCCGACATTCCCAAAGTCTGTTCAAGATAAACTGGAATCCATGCGGTAATGCCGTAAAACAGAAAAGTATGCGCAGCGAAGGCCACAGCTAAAATCCAGACCAGACTTTTTTTAAGCACGTTTGAGGACCTTGCTTCCAGACTTTGTGCGACCTTATATTCAGTTTCACTTTTTTGCGCGCAGCACTGCTTTTGAAATGCGGCCTGTATCTTATCAGCACGCTTGCGCCCTACTGCGGCAAATATCCATAACAAAATGGCCACAAGAGCAAAAACAACCGGCAAAGCAAGAGCCGCACGCCAGCCTATGGCATGTGTGAGAGGTGCTGTTAACCCCATAGTAGCCATGGAACCGATCGACATTCCGCAGACATACAACCCGGTCATTGCGCTTATATTATCCGAAAATTCTCTACCAAGAACCATAAGACCGACTATGTTTCCTGCTGTAAGGGAAATTCCTATCAATGTCGTTCCGGCAATCATGGCATTCATACCACCAGCGGAACGCAGCACAGAACCGATCGCAATACCACCTAAAGTGAGAAAAACAGAAGTTTCCAGTTTCAAATTCTTCATCAGAAAACTTATGACCGGAGTGAGCAGACCAAAGCACAGAATAGGTATTGAAGTCAGAAACCCGGCAAGCCCGTCACTTATGTCAAACATAGTCTTAATATTCTGGATGACAGGCGGAAGAGACGTCAGGGCAGCCCTGAGATTTAATGTAAGGGCAAAAAAAGCTAAAACCATCAACAGACGGCTTCTGCTGGAACTCTGTTTTGGAGTGGAATCTTCACACGACACTTTTGTATTTTGCATGTTAATATCCTGCAGGGATGGAATTTCCCATTAATTTTGCCAGATGAGCCAATGTAAAAACCGCCAGTGCAGACACTGGCGGATCAATATAATAATCTGTAATAGTTATATATTTATACTAAATTTTTATTTACCTGATTAATCTTAAATGCTTAAGCTGACCGCAGCTGATCATCATAAAAACAACTACATTTTTGTATATTCCATTAGATAATATTATCGATTACCCATGGTTTTTTCTATATATTAGCATAAAGTTTTATTAAGGTGTTGCCGATAACACTTATAATTAATTTTATTCACGATGCCCAAATTTCGAGGTTAGCAATATGACAGGATCAATAACACCTTTCCAGTTTAATTCATCTAAAGCTTCAACAAGCACCAGTCAGGCAGCTGCGTCCTCACGAGCTTTGGAAAAGCCTGCTGAAGATCAAATTAAGCAAAAAAAAGACCTTGTCGTAATTTCCGGTGAAGCACTGCTCATGCAGAAAGAGCAGAATAGAAAACCGGAGCAGACCGACCATTCATGGAAGTCGTTATTCGGCTATGATGAGGGAGAGGTCAAACTCGATAACGGCAACAGACAGGTTTTTTCCATTCAAGGATCAAAACTCACCATTGAGGAATATGACGGTGACGATCTGGTCCGCAAGGTGAATGGAGAGCTGACCGCTGACGGAGCAATTTTAAACACCCAGATTTTTAATAAAAATGGTAAGCTGACACAAGAAATAAATACTGAGTTCACCGGACTTTCCACTGGTGACAACAGCGCGGCCAAAGTTACCCGTTCCGCACAGTGGTATGACAATGGCAAGCTGATCCGTAATATGGACGATTCAATGCAGCTGGAAAGCAAATATAGAGATCCGAATAAAGCCTTATCTGATTCGCTTGTCGCTTACGGTACAAAAAAAATCAACGGTGATTTCAATGAACTTACCCAGCAGAATACAACTGACTACCATTCAACCAACTACAGATCACACATAACAGAGTACAATAACGGGACTAAATCAAAGGAAGCCCACATAGAGCAAAAGGGACATTTTGTTAATGAAACAAACAGGTCGGGTAAAAAAGTTGGTGATCTTGATCCATGGAGCACACATGAAGTAAGCCAGAATTCATCACTGAGCATTGATATTTTAAATTACGACAACAAAGGCCAATTATTGAGACAGGCCTCATGGAATGACTCCTATTCTGACTCTGACGCCCCTGACGATGGAGAACTGAGACAAAGTATGGATGTGATGTGGTATAATGACGGTAAAAAAGTAAAGCATGACCACAGCTCTGCAACCGTAGGAGAAACAGAATCCTCCAAGCTGCCAAAGAGACCGGGAATACTTGATATTTTAGGCTTTTCAAACGTGGAGTATTCTTCAAAAGAGGAAACTCAGACAGCAGCCGGACTCCTTGCGGAACCTCTCATGGACAGCTCGGCCCGGGCAGGATTCTATACTGACAACATAAAAAAACACACAGCTAAAAACCACTACAATACTGCGTTTATGGTTGAAGATGACACCGTGTCTGATCGCCCCTATGATATGAAATGGTCCAGTGAAATCTATAAAGAAGGTGAGCTGGTAGCTAAACAGGAAGATTCTGAATCCGCACGCACAAATCGCGGCCAGCGGGGACTTCAGTTCTGGAACGGCAAGGGGCTGACAGAGGATGAATCACCGGGAACCATAAAAAGTGCTTCCCATACCGACAGCAGTTTTGAAAATGGAAAAATGGTTAATACCGCTTCCATAGTCATAAACGAGGAACTGAAACACAACCACGACAGTCCTGACACAATTTCCACCAATGTTCATGGTTCCCAGACAAAAGGCTCTGAAACTACAGAGGTAAATAAAAAGATTCAGGGAGGCATTGAAAACGCAGATACAGACCTGCATGCAGCTTCCAAAAAGATCAATGCGGCCGAGTCCATCATGCTTGATGACACTTACGATTTACTTAGCACTTTGGATAAAGATAATCCTGCCCCCAAACGTAATGAATACAAGGTAAAACTTAAAACTAATTACTAGCTTACATCATACTGTAAAAACTTAGCCGCCATTCTGATATCAGAATGGCGGCTTTTTTATGAAGCTTAAAAAGTAAGGATAAATACAAACTCAGCCAATTCTATAAAATCAAGCTGACTATTCCATTTTTCTGTTATTTTAAAAGTCTTCCGTAGAAATTCTATGCCTGTTGTGATAACATTGTTATATATAGGTCTTGTTTTTTATGGATAAACAATGGAGAAAATATGAATTTAAAAGTATACAAGTATGTTACAGTCTTATTTATAATAATAAGCTTTTTCTCCGTATTTCCAGTTTATGCAGATAGTGATGCGCATGATCTTGACCAAATTATAAGTAAAGGAGAGATCATACATCTTGGGATACCGTATGCAAACTTTATCAAAGGTAATGGCGAAGGTCTTGATGTTGAACTAATACAAGGTTTTGCCGAGTACTTAGGTGTAAAATACAGATTCGTCAGAACAAGTTGGGATAAGGCTTTCACAGACCTTACAGGCAAAACGTATGAGATAAACAAAAATACGGTTAAAGTAACAGGAGATGCAGAAATAAAAGGAGATATTCTTTCCACAGGTCTGACAAAACTTGGCTGGCGAGAAAAAATTGTAAATTTTTCAAGCAACATTTTCCCGACACAAGTATGGTGCATAGCCAGATCAGACTCAGAGATCATTCCCATACAAAGCAGCGGAGATATCTTAAAAGATATAGCTGCGGTCAAGAAACAGCTCCTCAAACGAAAAATTCTTTGCAAACGGGGAACCTGTCTTACCCCGGAGCTGTACGGCATAGATACTTCAATGGCCCAGATAAACAATTTTGACGGTAACCTTAACGATCTTGCTCCAGCCGTTATAAAGGGAGAGGCCGAAGTATCCCTTCTCGATGTTCCAGATGCCCTTATCGCCTTGGAGAAATGGCCCGGAAAATTAAAAATAATCGGTCCCTTATCCAAGAAGCAGGTCATGGCATCAGCTTTCCGAAAGGATTCTCCTGAACTGAGAGCTAAGTTCAATGAATATTTATCTGAAATCATGAATAATGGTAAATATCATGAGCTTGTTAAGAAATATTACCCGGCAGTCTATACCTATTTTTCATCTTTCTTTGACCGCAACAGCAAGTGATTTTTAAAGGTAAGATCATGAAGACAGTATTCAGGCAGAATAAAATGAAACTTGGCATTGTCGCTGTAGTGATGCTGATTACATTTGTTTTTATCATAGTCTGGATGAACTATTCTTCACAACTTGAGCTGCGTAGAAATGCTCTTGAAAAATTTCAAGCAGAGACAATAATGGAAGCTGATGCCTTTCAGCATTTCTTTTCTAAAAGAAAGGACGATCTCAAAAACCTTGCCGCTAGAAATATCATCAGAATATATTTTGATAACAAAGCCCTTGGCATGACAATGCAATATGGCCTTGGAGCAAGTCTAATAGAAGTCTCAAACCAGCTTAATAATTTTATAGAAAATAAGAGCTACAATGGCAAAAGGATATATGAAGCAATAAGATTTTACGATTCAGATAGAAACCAGCTTTCAGGAAGCAATGGCCCAAACAAAAGCAACTTTAATTTCAATGAATTTCTTTTATCTGAAGATGATGAATATAAAATAACTGCTAAAGTTGAAGGGTCAAAAATATTTATCATAGCAGCATATCCTTTTTATTATAAAAAATCTTTTTCAGGAACTTTAATTGCTTTACTTAATAGTGAAGCAATACTTAACACTATATCATACAATCATTTTATTTTTGACGACAGCACCAAATTTTTCTTCAATTATCAAAATTATATCTATCCGTTAACGAACTCCAAAAATAAAAAAATAGTTAAAATTGACAATCTTCCAGCAACTGACACCATTTCCAATAAAAAAGAAAATTTTGAAACTGGTACTGGCAAAATACTTGAAATAAGAACCAATATAAAAAATTCACCTTTTTATATTTACGCCAAGGTACAGCACACTAAACTTCTTGGTTCCATTTCTCCATGGCAGATGATGAGTGCCATCACCGTTCTTGCCATCCTCCTGCTGGGGATCACTATGGTTGTCTTAAAAATGAACACAGACAACATGCTGCTTCAGGTTCATCTTGTAGAAAAGGAAAAACAGGAACAACTGATAAAAGATAAAAATAAAACCCTTCAGGAACAAATTTACGCGCGTGAGGTTGCAGAGTCCGCTCTTCAGGAAATAAATGAAAAACTTGAAAACCGAGTCAGAGAAAGAACAACGGCGCTGGAAAAGCAGACACTGGCTTTGAAGTCTGAAATATTGGAAAGAAAAGAAGCCGAATCAGCTCTCAGAATTTTTTTTAACAATACCTATGACGCGATAATAATTCATGATGCTGATGGCAACCTGATCACCACAAATGAGCGAATGCTGCAAATGTTCGAAGTTGATCAGGATGAAGTTTTTTCATACTCCCTGCTTGCTGATTATACAGTTTCTGAGACAAACCGGGATGAAATAAGGCAGATATGGCAGACTGTTCTGGAAGGCCGGAATATAAGTCTGGAATGGCATTCAAGATGCCCAAAAACCGGTAGAACATTTTATACAGAAATAGTTCTGAACAGGATAGAGCTGAATAAAAAACCACTGATACTGGCTAATGTCAGGGATATAACTGAACGCAAAAAAATTCAGCAACAGCAGAATGAACATGAAAAATTCCTGAACACTATTTTTGAGGAAATTGGAGCTGCAATCTTTGTATTCAATACAGATAATGGTGAAATAGTTCATACCAATTCAAAGAGTGAAGAATTATTGGGTATACCGGCAGAACAGATTAAAGAAAATTCATGTCAGACAGATTATATCTTCGCAGCAGAAACTAAGAGGCAGCTGCTCTGCCCTGAATGGGATGGACACGAAATTTATGAAGAAGGAGTTCTATATATCCCGGACAGCAAACCTCTCCCCACTTCGCTCCATTTATTTGAAGTAAGTATCGGCGGAGTTAAGCATATTGTTGAAGTTGTTTTCGATATATCAGAACGTAAAAATCTGGAGAGAAAACTGAGCGTTGCCCAGAAACTCGAATCCATAGGTCTGCTCGCATCCGGAATAGCCCATGAGATCAACACACCGATTCAATATATAGGTGATAACATCCAGTTTCTGCAAAATGCCTTTGAGGATATGACAGAGCTGTTCCAGATGTATTCTGAACACCTTGTAAGTCTTTCCGATCCCGAAAAGTCGAAAGAATATGTAAAACGCATTGAAGAATTCAGCGAAGATATCGATATAGACTTTTTAAACGAAGAAATTCCCAATGCCTGTAAAACAGCTAAAGAAGGTGTACACAGGGTTGCCGAGATTGTTCTGGCCATGAAGAACTTCTCCCATCCGGGAGAAGAGGAAATGAAGGCTATTGATATAAATTCAGCTTTGGAAAACACTCTGACGGTTGCGAAAAATGAATGGAAATATGCTGCGGACCTCGAAGTTCAACTGGATAAGGAAATACCTCTGGTTCAGGGCCTGCCCGGTGGAATTAATCAGGTCTTTCTCAACATCCTTGTTAACGCGGCCCATGCCATAAGTGATGACAAGACCAAAGAAGGCAAGGGTCTGATAAAAATCTCAACCGGCATTGAAAACAACCATGTGGTCATAAAAATTTCAGATTCAGGCTGCGGAATTTCCAAAGAAAATATGGAAAAAGTTTTTGACCCGTTCTTCACCACCAAAGAGGTCGGCAAGGGTACGGGGCAAGGGCTTTCAATTGTACACGATATTATTGTGGATAAACACGGCGGGTCTATTGATATTGAATCGGAACCGGGAGTCGGGACAACATTTACAGTCAAGTTGCCTGCCACTGATCAGAACGGATATATCTGACAAAACCAAATCACATTTTCAGAGACAAAAAAGGAGTATGGCCCGGAATGAAGACGTTTTCCGGGCCATACTTACAGGGTGGATTCTATGAAGCGAGATTTATATTTTATGCTTCGTTGAACTTATGAACATCAGAATCAGCAGCGTATTCAGCTCCGGCTTCGGAATCGTAACAGGTCAGACCGCATCTAAGACAACGGCTGCTCTCTTTACGGGCTTCATCATAAACGATGGAACCGGTAACCTCTTCCTTGAAAGTGGATTTCCTTTCTTCTACCGAAATCTCAGGAACCTTGATACGCGGAATAGTGTAAATTACTTCCATATTCTTGAGGATAGATTCAGGAATAACGCGTAACTGAGGATTAGAGATTTCAGGAATTTCACCCTTAGTCACAAAGTAGTGAATTCCTCTTGCGGCGCAACGACCGTCCGCAACAGCCTGAATCAGTATGCTGCGACCGGTGTGGACTTCACCGCCGGCGAATACGTTGGGGACGCTGGTCTGCATTGTCATAGGATCGGTCTTGATACCGCCGGTCTTTTTATCCAGTTCAAAAAGCTGTTCACCGCTTTCTGTTCTGAATACGTCGGTATCTGCAACACGGTCTGATGCGACAATGATATAATCAGCATCCATGCTCTGCTCTGATCCTTCTACCGGTTTAGGTTTACCGGTGGCCTTTTTAGGATCATCGTACTGAAGTTCGCGGTATTCAACTCCGCTGACTTTTCCATTTTCAGCAATAACTCTTACCGGTTCAGTAAGGAATTTCAGATCGCTGCCGAGTTCTGCGGCACGTTCGACTTCTTTCTTGTTAGCGGACATTTTACGCTGAATGCAGGGAATAATCGCTGCGGTTTCAGCTCCGAGGCGCGAGGCACTGCGAACAACATCCATAGCGGTATTCGTATCGCCTATCACTACGATCTTCTTACCTTTGAGGTCGCTGAATTCCTTACCTACACCGGCAAGAAAACTAATTGCGTCAAGCACATTCTCGCTGTCCCCGTTTTCTATTCCAAGGGCAGGCACTTTCCATGCTCCGGTAGCCATAAATATGGCCTCAAAGCCTTCATCTTCAAGCTGCTTGACGGTAATATCCTTACCGAATTCAACACCTGTGCGGACTTCCACACCAAGGTCGAAAATGCTCTGAATTTCCCAGTCTACAACTTTTTCAGGCAGACGGTATTCAGGGATAATTCCTTTCATCATACCACCGGCCACGTCACGTTTTTCAAAGATAACCGGCTGATGCCCTACTCTGCGCAGGAAATAAGCGCAGGAAAGACCGGCAGGTCCGGAACCTATGATCGCTACTTTATGACCGGAAAGGGGGTTGCAGGTCAGTGACAGACGGGAACCTGAGTTCATTTCCCAGTCAGCCACAAAACGGTGCAGGGTATGAATTGCGACACCTTCATCGGCAATGTTGCGGCGACAAATGGTTTCGCAGGGTGCCGGGCAGAGGCGTCCGACAGCCAGCGGAAGCGGATTGCGTTCCTTCATGGTCAGCAATGCTCCACGCATATCCCCTTTTTTCATCTGGTTGATATATGTTCTGACGTCTATCTGTGCCGGGCATTTCTGCATGCAGGGCGCAAGACAATCATCAATCTCATTAAGATGCAGCAGGTCCATGGTCATGCCACTGATGCGAACCGCACCTGTGGGGCAGACTTCAGCGCATTTTCCGCATGAGCGGCAGGCATTCATGTCTACAATGGGAAGTCCGTCATCGGTAAGACGAATAGCGTCAAAACCGCAGACTTTCACACATGAGCCAAGGCCGATACAACCAAGACCGCATGATTTTTCACCACCGTAGAGAAGAGCTTCAGCGCGGCAGTCCTCAACGCCTTCATAATCGAAGAGAAGGTTCGCTCTGGAACCACCGGTGCAGATATTTGCGGCCACTTTGGGTTCTTTAAAAGCAACCTCTGTACCCATGATTGCAGCAATGTTGGTGGCGATGTCGGCTCCACCTGCAACGCAGACTTCAGGAGCGGCCTGTCCCTTGACGACAGCGGCAGCTGCTGCTGAACATCCGGGAAATCCGCATCCGCCGCAGTTCGCACCGGGAAAGCAGTTTTCAACCAGAGCTATGCGAGGATCTTCCTCCACATGGAGAATCTTGGATGCTGCGGCAAGTATACCGGCAGCAATAAATCCTAAAAGGAACAATACTAATATCGAAGATGTAACCATAATTAACTTGTCTCCTTCACTAGTTAGGCAGCCATGCCCTTAAAGGCAAAGAACGCCAGAGACATAATTCCAGCCATGATCAAAGCGATGGGAACCCCTCTGAACACACTTGGAACCGGTGCGATATCCAGTCTTTCACGAATGGAAGAAATAATTACCAGCGCAACAAGGAAACCTACACCGGATGAGAACGCGAAAACCAGTGATTTAACGAACGAATATTCGCTGCGCTGAACCATGATAGCCACGCCAAGCACGGCGCAGTTTGTTGTGATAAGGGGCAGAAAAAGTCCCAGAGACTTATACAGCGGTGGAATGGCTTTTTTGAGGAACATCTCCACGAACTGAACAAGTGATGCAATGACCAGAATAAAAACAATGGTCTGCAGATATCCGATTCCATAAGGGTCGAGCACATAATGCTGCAACGGCCAGGTGAAAGCGGTTGCCATCAGAATAACAAAAATAACCGCACTACCCATTCCGATGGCTACATCGGTGGACTTGGATGTTCCCATGAACGGGCAGGCACCAAGATACTGAACCAGTACGATGTTATTGATAAAAGTGGCGGAGATAAAAAGCAGGAAGTATTCCATGATCGTATTTACTCCTTCTAGCGTTCGTTAATTGAGTTGCAGGAACCGCAGGCACCGCAGCTTGCACAGGTTGAATTCTGGCAATCGGGAGGTGTTTCACCTTTCTTGCGGCTCTGATAACGATTGAAGGCATTCATGCCGGCCAGTATCAGTCCCAAAGCAACGAATGCGCCGGGAGCCTTGACCATGAATCCGGCTGGATGAAAACTTTCCCACATGATTGCATGCCCGAAAATGGTTCCGCTTCCGAGTATTTCGCGGATAGCACCGAGAAAAGTAAGCGACAGGGTAAAACCGATTCCCATACCCAGAGCATCGGCAATGGAAAGCATAATCGGATTCTTGGATGCGAAAGCTTCAGCACGACCAAGAATGAGACAGTTAACAACAATAAGCGGAACAAAAATTCCGAGCTTCTGATAAAGCGGATAGGTATAAGCCTGCATGAGCAGCTCAACGGCAACAACCAGTGAAGCAGCAATAACAATGAAGCAGGCGATACGAACCTTGGTAGGTATTATTTTTCTTAAAGCGGAAATGATCAGGTTTGACAGAGTCAGAACAAACACGACCGCGACTCCCATTCCAAGACCATTTTCCGCATTTGAAGTAACAGCCAGTGTTGGACACAGACCAAGAACAACCCTGAACGGCGGAAGCTCTTCCCATAGTCCTTTGACAAATTCTTTAACTATAGCGCTCACGAAAGCCTCCTATGAAGTCTGCCAGATTTTGAGGATTTCAGGCTTGATTCCGTTGAAAGTCTCAATGGCTTTACGAACGGCATCAACAGTACCGGTGGATGAATAGGTGGCACCGGAAATACCGTCGACATCACCACCTTTGGATTTGAGCTGCATGCTTTTGAGATCATGCCCTACAAATCTTGAGGTAAATGACGGTTTGGTAACTCTTGTTCCTATTCCCGGAGTCTCGGTCTGAGTTGTAATTCCGATTCCCAGCAATGCATCTTTCTGCATATTGAATCCGACCATTACGCCGATGTTTCCGGAATAACCCGGAGCAAATGATTCAATTGCCACGCCGATGAGTTTGCCGTCTTTCATAGCCGGAAAAACATTGACACCTTTAATTTTAACTCTTTCCTTGATGGGATCGTTGTCACGATCCTTAAGAACAGAAAGAAGGGCCGGACCCTGAACATAAGTCAGTACCTGCTGCTCGATCTGGCTTTTAGTTGCTTTTTTCAGGTTCACCAGAAGTGTTCCTGAAGCGGCACAGATAAGTGACAGGACTACGATCATATGAATAATTTCACGCATGTCTTATCTGCCTCCGAAAGGTTTGGGGCGCACCCTGTCCAAAAGCGGGGTGAGCAGGTTCGCAATCATGATGGCAAAGGGCACTCCGTCGGGATAAATTCCGTAGACACGGATAATCACGACCATAATACCGGCTATCAATCCGAACAGAATCTGCGGTATTTTTCCCACAGGGCTGGAGGCTACATCAGGGGCAAGGAAGAACGCGGCAAAAACCGTGCTTCCGGTAAGGATATGAAAAAGCGGATCAGCATATACAGAAGGATCAATTCCCCAGAACAGGGTTGCTGTTCCGGCTACTCCGATAAGGAATGAAAGCGGAATAAAAATGCGAATCCAGCCGGTGGCTATAAGGAATATTCCACCGACAAGAAGTGCTGCGACCTGTGAGGAACCGATGCCGCCAAGCTGAAAGCCGTAGAAAAGATTCTTGTAGTCAAACTGATACAGGCTATCCACGCCGAAATGCTTGAGCTGATCAAGTGGATAGTTCATGGCGAACTGTGCGGTATTGAAATCAATATCCATAGCCTGCGGCCAGGAGAGTCTGCAGAAAGCCCACGCAACCAGAGGAGCACAGACGGGATTACATCCGAAGCCTCCGAATACGGTACGGCCAAGAGCTATGGTTACCACGGCTCCTATTGCTGCAAGCCACCACGGTGCGCCTGCCGGGAGCAGAAAGGCAAAAAGGACGCCTTCATAAAGAGCACTGTAGTTGTCTACATTGATGTCACGGTTCTGAAGCTTAAGACATACGGCCTCAGTAACAACCGCTACGGCTCCGGCTATGCCTGCAAGTGAGGCAGCCCGGATACCGAACATATAAATTGCCATTGCCATTGCCGGGACAAGAGCCAGCAGATGACACATCATCATCTTCTCCACTGTGCGCTTACTGCGCCAGTGCGGAGCCGGTGATACGGTCAGTCTTACGGCTACGTCCGACATTGCTTTAATTACGGGAGGAGTCATATAGTATTAACCCTTTAAATCTCGAAACTTTTACGATTGCCGAAAAAAACGGCCGCCTAACCCTGTTCCTGCTCCCCGGCTCCCTGATTCATGAGCTGGGTTTTAGCAAAACGAATGTACTGCAAAAGAGGTCTTCTGGCGGTACAGTTGAATGAACAGAGACCGCATTCCAGACAGCTGTGAAGTCCGTGCCTGACCGCATGGTCGAACATTTCGAACTCAGCATAACGGCTGATCAGGTTTGCCTGAATTCTAGCGGGACAGTTAAGCACACACTCACCGCAGTTGATGCAGGTTGCATCCTCAATGGCGGGGAAAGAACCAGCCTTGACTACAAAAAGTCCGTGGTCAGCTTTTTTAACGCCCTCTGAAAGGCTGTAGACAGCCTCACCGCGGAAAGGTCCGCCAAGCACAACCTTGTCGCCGCTGCTGACTTCAAGGCCGAGGTATTCAACCAGATGTCTGATCGGGGTTCCCAGAGGGATATGATAGTTGGTGTCGCCGACTGTTATTGTAGTATCGGTGATAGGAAGACCGCTTAAAACAATCTTTCCGATCCTGTAGAGATCAACAACACTCATTATTCTGGTTTCCTCGGGAAACTCTTTTCCAGTCACTTTTTTAGCAACCAGAGCATCGAGGGAATTCGGATACTTGGGCTTGATCTGCTTTATCTCAGCGCCGTCCAGTCTATATGGAGAACCGGCAGACACAGCCAGAACGGTCTGTTCGGGAGCTATAAATCTGCGGGCCATTTCAAGTCCGGCTTCGATAGTTTTCAGCTCGACTCTAAGAAGCTGCTCGGTAACAGATATTCCCGGTTCGGGATTAAGTCCGTTTATAATGAGCAGTCTGGAAGCAGATGAAAGCGGTGCAACATCAACACCCAGCCCCTGCAGAGTACGTAAAAGCTCTTTACCGGTTTCAAGAGAACTCAAATCAACCGGCTCAACACAGTTATCAGTACCGTCACTTTTGATAGTGATATGGTGGTAGTTAACCTTGGTAACTTTACCTGAAACAGGAGCGTGGTATGCACCGCCGAATCTGGAGGGATGTTCGGCAATAAGCTCGCCTTTGGCTATTTTCTTTCCTTTGCCGGTCTTCAGAACGAGGTTGCTGACTCTGATATTTATTTCATCAGGTGCCGGAATATCTACGATATCCTTTTTCAGATCTGATTCGAGTGAGTAATGAATTTTAAGCATCGGCATTACCTCGCATGACATTCGTAACAGGAGTCTTCACCGTAAGGTCCGCCCATGTCTTCATGGCAGGACATACACTGTTTATGGAAAGCCTCGGATCTGGTCGGGATGGATTCAATATCCGGTCTGTCTTCTTCGGACAGAGGACCAGTGGGCTTTTCATCATGACAGCGGAGACATGCTTCATCACTTTTGAAATTTTTCATGTGTTCTGCTTTGAATTTTTTATCAAAAGCAGCGGGATGACAGTTGCCACAGGCAATAGGAGTATCCTGTCCGATATCATCGTGGTGACAATCGGAACACTCCAGACCATAGTCATCAACATGTGTGAGATGATTGAAAATAACTCTACCACCGCTGTTATCAAGGACTACACGGGTTGGTGCGTCCTGTACTGCCGGCGGTATTAAAAAACCGACAGCCGCCACAAGGGCTAAAACAACTGAGATTGTAATTATCGGGATATATCTGTTTTTCAACTGACCAATCCTTTAAGAGAAATAATTTTGTGATTTCCGGCAATTGCCCTTAAAAACCACCCATCAGACAAACCAACAAAACCGCAATAAAAACAGATTTTCCGGAATGCGTCTTCTGTGTCCGAAAAAACTGCACTGTCCATTACAGTCTTTCCCCATGAATAAATGGGAAAAGTCGAAACAGTGCTCCCACTGCTGTTTTGTCAGTCAAGAAAACAAAACAGCAGACTATAGGGAGCTGAGCCTCGAAATTATAGCAATAAGCCGAAGAGATAACCTACCGGCATTATTCTCGAATCAAAGATCAATCAGATCTGAAACAGGCTTAATCACTTGAATAATTATTCAACAGATAAAGATAAAATATCTGAAACAACCAGAATCAGGCCTATTAAATATTGACCTGAGTTAAAAAGAACCTGTTTCCCGGTTAATTAATTTTATCTTTTGTAACTGATTAAGCGTTCAGTTTCTTCGGCAAAAGCAAATAGCATGCCGCAATGAACAGAGGAGAGCTTTGATTTTTTTGATAAAATACGCATGAGGCTAAAAACACAGGCTTTGATAGAAAATTTATTTTTTCACTTTTGTGAACAAAAGAACTTATTAGATGCTTCTACAGATCTCTAAGATTGTGACAATCGGAACAAAGTCTGAAAAAAAGGACTGGAGCACTTGTTTTATAAAATAAATATTCTTTTAATACATGGTCTTAAAAATTATATAGTTTATCACCATTTAGTCCGTTTTTTCAGACTCGATATTAAAGCGATATGATCCAGTCAGACTAAGTCCGTTTTTTAAGACATCAAATTGTAACATCAAAATTTCAAGCTAAGGATATTTCACTACAATTGTTGGATTATTTCATATTCCATTTTATCAGCTCAAGCTATGAGCAGCACTGAATTCTAAGATTTCAAATATACGGCGATGGGAATATCTCAATAAAACAGAGCCTGAGAACCGCAATTTCACGTAACACTTTTAACAGAAACGTATTCTCTAAAGATTAATAGTATTTTCTAATGTAACAAAAAGAGAAATAAGAGCTAATGAACTATTTTTAAATTTAACAGCAAGTAAAAATGAAAATTTCAGCATTCCATACACAGCTAAAAGCGTTTATTTAGGGACTCAGAGACTGCACAAAAAATAACTGCCTAAAATTTCTCTTCTATATAATGAAAACGCTACATTAAATTCATGTTATTCTTATTTACCTTTAAGTTATTTCATGTATTATTAGATTCAATCTAATTTATGCAGAAAATGGAGGAGCCATGCTGAAAAGGATTCTGCCTTTCATCTCTGCCGTAGCTATTGCTTTTCTGGCGATAACTGCGGTTCAGGCATACGAGGTGCCCGACAAAATCACTATCGTACGGCCAGCTGGAAACAAAAAATTAAACACATGGGTAAAAGAAGTTAAATTTCCTCATGGATTCCATGCAATCAATGTTGCCTGTAAGAAATGCCATCACAAGGAATCAGGAAAAACTCTGGGAGAATTCGTTCCCTGCCGTGAATGTCATGTGAGTGACGATCCTAATGACAAAAGCGGTTTTTACAGAGCCTGGCACTCCGATGGCCCCCCGAGCTGTCTTGGATGCCATACCCAGATGCGGACCAAAGGCGGTAAAAATCCTGTAGGCTGTACCACAGCCTGTCACAAGCCCGGCTAGCCAAGGAGGATCTTATGCCGAACGGAAACAGATTCGACTCACTAAAAATGATGGCCGGCAGAAAAAAGCTGGACCGTCGTGATTTCATGAAATTCTGCACAGTAATGGGCACTTTTATAGGACTCGGCCCTGCCGCAGCTCCTCAGGTAGCCGAGGCTCTGCTGAATAAAAAAAGACCTTCTGTAGTATATCTGCACGGTGCTGAATGCACAGGATGTACGGAAGCTCTGCTTAGAGCCTATGAGCCATATTTTGATGAAATAATAATGAGTACAATTTCGCTTGATTACTGTGAAACCGTAATGGCGGCAGCAGGACATGCTTCACATGCCGCACTTGAGAAAGCCCTAAGAAATCCGGATGGATATATCTGTGTTATCGAGGGAGGTATTCCAACATATCATGGCGGGGAATACTGCAAAGTAGGTGGAGAGACATTTTTCCAGCTCTGTGCACGGGTCGCATCAAAGGCCATAGCAACTATTGCTATGGGTTCCTGTGCCAGCTTTGGCGGGGTTCAGGCCGCAAGCCCCAACCCTTCCGGATCAAAAGGAGTAAATGCAGCTCTGGAGTCAGTTGGAGTTGAAGCTATAAATATTGCCGGATGCCCGCCAAACCCGATGAATTTTGTTGGAACAGTAGTCCACCTTCTTACAAAAGGTATGCCCAAGCTTGACTCATGGAACCGTCCGAAAATGTTTTTTGGAGACACAGTTCACGCTCACTGCCCGCGGCAGGAGCATTTCAACAAGGGTGAATTCGCACTCAGTTTTGACAGCCCGGAAGCTAAAAAAGGATGGTGCCTCTACAAGCTGGGATGCAAGGGACCATATACTTACAACAACTGCCCCACAGAAATGTTTAATCAGGTTAACTGGCCCGTTAAGGCCGGAGCTCCATGTATCGGATGCAGCGAACCCAATTTCTGGGATGACTATTCTCCGTTCTTCCACCCGATTGAAGACAATCCCAAGAGCTAACCTGCCAGATCAGGAAGGAGAAAAAAGTTATGAGTCAAAAATCAGCAGTTGTTGCCGGTAAGAATCTAATTATTGATCCGGTGACCAGAATAGAAGGACATCTCAAAATTGAGGTTGAAATAGATAATGGACGAGTGAAAGACGCATGGGTGGGAGCCCAGCTTTTCAGGGGAATAGAAAAAATACTTAAGGGAAGGCCGCCTGAAGATGCTCCGCTTTTTACTCAAAGAACCTGCGGAGTCTGTACCAACACTCACGCACTTACTTCCATAAGAGCAATTGAGGATGCACTGGATATCAAAGCACCGCCGATGGCTGAAGTAATACGGAACCTTATCCTTTCAGCTCTGGTTGTTCATGATCATCTGGTACACTTTTATCACCTCCACGGGCTTGACTGGATAGATATGGCTTCCGCCATATCAGCAAACCCTGCAAAGGCTGGAAAACTGGTTGCCCAGACCAGCAACAGATCCGAAGATCCATCCGAGCTTTACCTGATCCAGAAAAGATTGAAAGATTTTGTTAAGACAGGACAGTTGGGATTTCTTGAAAATGCATATTTTCTTGGAGGAAACCCGGCTTATCACCTGACCCCGGAAGAAAACCTGATCCTTTCAGCCCATTATTTTGAAGGATTAAGGGTTCAACTTGAGCTTGCCAGAGCCATGGCTCTTTTCGCAGGCAAAAACCCCCATGCCCAGTCCATGGTTGTGGGCGGGGTAACCTGCTATGACAGTTTAAGACCGGAAATAATCGAGCACTTCCGGCACATCTGGAAAATTACAATGGAGTTTGTTGAAAACGCCATGATGCCGGACATAACAATGCTCACCATGAAATATCCTGAGGCTTTGAAATATGGAAGCACATCCAATTTCATGGCTTTCTCCGATTTCTATGACCCGGAAACTGGAAAAGACCCGTATTTCAAATCCGGAATAATCTGGGGAAACAATCTGCATAAACATGATAAAATGGACCTTGATAACATTGCGGAGCATGTAGCCAGAAGCTGGTATGAGGGAGACAAGGCCCGCAAGCCTTATGAAGGCGAAACCGACCCGCAATACACCAGCTATGAAGATAAGGATAAATATTCGTGGGCAAAGGCCCCCAGATACAAAGATGAGCCAATGGAAACAGGCCCTCTGGCCCGTAGAGCCATAGCCTACGCAAAAAAGGAAAGCGAAACGACCAAACTTCTGGATGATTTTTTCAAAAAAACAGGAATGAAATCAGAACAGCTCTTTTCCACCATGGGCCGGACAGTCTGTCGCGTGGTAGAAACAACTATGCTGACCAGACGCATGGAGGGCTGGATTAATACCTGTGCTGACCGCATTAAGGCCGGAGATGATAAAATATACCAGAAATGGACAATGCCTGACCGGGAAATAAAAGGTGTCGGCACCTGCTGCGTAACCAGAGGCGCGCTCTCACACTGGATAAAAATCAAGGACGGTAAAATTGATAACTTCCAGCTTGTTGTGCCTTCAACATGGAACCTTGGACCAAGATGCGCCAATGGAAAGCTCAGTCCTGCCGAACAGTCACTTATGGGCTGTCCGTGTCCTGATCCTGATCGTCCGGTTGAAATTCTGAGAACCATTCACTCCTTTGATCCCTGTATAGCCTGCGCCGTACACCTTATTGACGGCAGAGGCGGTGAACCGAAGAAATTCAAGGTCCTGTAATCAAAGCAATAGATTAAATAAAAAAGGTCCGGCAAAACCCGAGCCGTTCAGTAAAGGTGTGGACTTTTGGTTCGCAAATCACAAAATATCCCCCGGCCCGTATGGGTTGGGGGATACTCTTTTGCCAGCAAGATATTTTGCCAACCCTAGAGTGTTGATTTTATCAGATTAATAAATTGAGTTGAATATTGGATTTCAAATAGTATACTATGCGGGCGTTGATACAAAATACAAATGGAGAAGAACAATGAAAGGATTTGACGAGTTAAGTAAGAAATTCAAACGGCTGGAAAACAATGCCAAGCAGATGGAAGGCTCACAAGAAGTTAATTTTGCCGAGCTTTTTCCCCAAGATTTCATGAGGCAATACACTTCGTTTTCTGATGTCCAAGAAATGTTTGATCCGATTGATATTGATACAGAAAAAGAATCTCTTGAGGACAACCAAATGTTGCAGGAGTTAGTTCGAGAACGTACTCAGTTCAACGATTGGCAGGAAATGCTCGAAAAGGCCGTAGCTGAATATGCCAAAAGGCAATTGTTTGCTGGCATATAACAGGACTCCCACCTACCTTTATTGGCTTACACCGAGGCAGGTCGCAAAAGGAAACCCCCGACTTTCGGGGGTTTCCTTTTTAAGTTCTCCAGTTCAGCATGGTCCACACCTATGCTGAACGCCTTGGGCAAAACCGGACCTTTTTTATTTAATCAGTCAAAATTATCAGGCTTTTCTTATTTCCACAGTATTATCATTCATTGTAGTTGCTTCTCCGATATCTGAAAGCCGTTCATGATGGAGTGTGTTTACAAGGTTTCCGTTTGCAGACTGCATAGTTTTAAAAACACCGACAGCCGCAACCGCTCCTCTGGCAATAAGAGGTGTAAGCGCAGCAGTAAAAACAACCTTTCCCTGTTCATTACAGGCTACAATCGAATCACCGTCTGAAATCCCTCGGGCTTCAGCATCCGCGGGGTGCATCTGCAAGGTCATTTCACCTCTGCGCTCCATCAACTCATCACGTTCAAGAAAGATTGAATTCAAAGTTTCAGAGCTTGGAACGGAAATTAGTTTTAAGGGATAGTCACCACCATAGCACTCACGATAAACAGGAAGTTTATCTTCCAGAGAGTTATTAATTATCTGAAGCTTTCCTGACGGAGTCTGCCAGTCTGTATGATCGGAGTAAGCAATAGAAACAGTTCCACCCTCTGCAAAAACTTTTTTATCGGATTCAGAGATTTCCTGAAGGCCTGACATAGGATTTGCCAGCAGCTCATCAAGCAAATCGTCTTCACTGCGTTTGAAGTGATCGTCATCAAATCCCATGCCTTCTGCCAGCATACAGAAAATATCCCAGTTACTTTTGCATTCACCGGGAGCCGGAACTACTTTTCTGGAAACACCGAACGAACAATAGCCGTAAGCGGTATGGCAGTCCGACTGTTCCACTGAGAAAGTTGCGGGAAGAATTATATCTGCGTAACGCGCAGTATCGGTCATAAACCTTTCATGCACCACGGTAAAAAGATCCGCCCGGCTCATTCCCTTGACAATACCCTGCTGGTCCGCAACCGATGCCACGGGATTACAGGCATAAACATGAAGGCATTTTATGGGACTTTCGCCAGCTTCACCGTTAAGAGCTGAGGAAATTTTATTTATATTAACAAAACGCGCGCTGTTGCTGCGCAGATCAGGGCGTGTGATTCTATTTTTATCTACATATGACTTGCTGTTTGGATTGCTTCCGCAATAACCGCCGCCTTTTTTATTCCAGGCACCGGTAAAGGCCGAAAGTATGGTAATCAGTCTCACGGTCATACCACCGTTTCCATAACGGGAGTTACCGCTTCCAAGAATTATGGCCGGAGCTTTGACAGCACCGAATTCACGAGCCAGTTTAACAATTACTTCAGCTGGAACACCGGTAATTTTTTCTGCCCACTCCGGGGTATAGTTCTCAAGAGTTTCACGAAACTCAGAATACCCTTCGGCTTGAGTCTTTAAAAATTCTGAATCAGCCAGACCTTCCTTCTCAAGAACATGCATCATTGCAAGGGCAAGCGCTCCATCTGTTCCGGGAGTAATCAGAATAACCTGATCACAGTAGGAAGCCATTTCATTGGCGTAAGCCTCGATTAAAACAATTTTTTTGCCATTTTTTCTGGCCTTTACAATATGAGGCATACTCTGCAATCTGGTGGCTTTCATATTGCTGCCCCAGATTATGTAATAATCACTACCTGAAAGTTCACGCGGATCAAGACATCCAGTGCTACCGGCAACGGCTTTATATCCTGCATCCTTGGCAGAGCTACAGAGAGTTTTTACAAGGGTACAGGCTCCCATTCTATTAAAAAGAGCCTCTCCGCAATTACGCTGGATAAGTCCCATTACTCCCGAATAATAAACAGGCAGAATTGCTTGCGGACCATAATCCGCTATGGCTGTTTTCCAGTTCTCCGTAATTTCAGTAACAGCTTCTGCCCATGATATCGGTTTAAACTCGCCACTTCCCTTTGCGCCGGTTCGTTTCAAAGGTGTCAGGATACGTTCAGAGGAATTTACAGATTTTTCATAATGCTGCATTTTACGGCAGATAAGACCGCCGGTAACAGGGTCATCAGTATCACCTCTGACTTTAATAATTTTAGTTCCGTCGGTTGTAACTTGAAGTGAGCAGGAAGTTGGGCAATCATAAGGGCATATAGTCTTTTTAATCTGCATAATGGTATCCTGATTTCAAAATCTTTAAATCTTAATTCTGAACATTCTGAGCAAGGTAAAGAATTGAGCATGCCTTAAAGCAGGCATAAATTATATTTTTATGCCGTGTTTTTAAAGCAAGATAAAGTCATCTGAATGAACATTATGGAACATATTGAAATCAAATCTAAATATGCATTTTTGACCGACGCTAAAAACAGCATGGCACGAAGACTGCCCTTCTCCGTGCCACGCTACTCAATCAGAGAGACCCCTCAAAGCTCTATTTCACGTTGGCCCGGTGGAAACCTTTTTCCTTTGATCATTTCCGTCATATGCTCAAATGCCGGACTGCGCATTTCTTCATTATCCATAAAATAAGTATGACCCTTAAAATCAAGCTTACCGTTAAAAGAGTCACAATTTACAGCAAAAACTTTATTTTCCGGGAGTGCTGACCAGTCTTCAGGTCCGGTATGGCCCATCCTGCGGCTGAAAACCATATTTTTTACATTTGATATCTTGCTGGCTGGCATAGCCATATCATCATTGGCATAATAGCAGATAACCCTTTGAGAAGCCTGACATATATATTCTCCTTCTTCCCCCTTGCCGAGGCATTCATTAGGAATATCAGCCGCCATAAGAAAGCAGTTTTTAAAAAGATACGGAACACCGCCCCGGCCGAATAAAGAAGCAAAGTGGTTCATGGCTTTCAGCAGCACCCGTCCTCCCATTGAATGGGCCATGATATGTATTCTTTTCATGCACGGCAGCTGATAGTTTTCCGTCTGCCACTTCATCAGTTTTCCAATGGCTCTGGCAAAAAATCTGCCACTGAATTCAGCGGATTCCTGATCATCCCAGTAATCTTTTATTATCCCGTAATCATTATCACACGGCCAGACGATAGGAACAACAGTAACATGACCGAGACCGGCAGACTCCAATTGCGCCTGCATCTTTTTCGCATTGGGGAAAATATCGTCCCAGGGCTGATTATTAAATCCGTGAGGATACAACAAAAACTCTTTACTCTGATCAGAATCCCTTAAAGCCTTAAACAACTCCTCACTTCCCAGAACATCAACCGTTTTATTGGGTCCGGTTTTACAAAAGCTCAAATTCTGGCAGGCAGCGTTGGTCTCAACAAATGTCTCCGCACGACCTGTTCCGGTCAAAACCCTATTTGTAATAAAAGGTATTCCAGTTAAATCCATAGCTCCACAACTCCTGTTAAAGGTTAACCCTTTAACGGCATAGCACAGATATAATGATTTTGAATATAAAAAAGAGGATTAGATATAAAAATATTAGTTATTAATTACAGATAAATAAGACATAAGACTTCACAATGCATAAAAAAAATTATCACATATCAATATGTAATAATTTATAGTTCTACTCTCAATTTACTAAAATAAATATTTTCTGAAAAAAGACTGAAATTAATTTTCAGCTTTACCAAAAGGCAGCCTGACGTAAAAAGACGACCCTACTCCCGGTGAACTGTCGACAGAAATATTCCCACCCATCATTGAGACAAGCTCCTTGACCACGGCAAGACCTAGTCCTGCTCCCTGATAAGCTCTTTCGAAACCTTCATCCGCCTGTGTAAAAATATCAAAAAGACTGTCGAGCAGGACATTATCAATGCCTATGCCGGTATCTGAAACAGTGAAAAGTATATTATGTAAATTACTGTTCGTTTGTGGCAGAAGGTCAGCCCTCAAAACAACTTCTCCGCTTTTGGTAAATTTTACTGCGTTACTCAAAAGGTTATGCAAAACCTGAGATAATCTTACGCAGTCGCCGACAATAAGATCAGGAACCTCGCTATCCATTTCAATCAGGCAGGCAAGCTCATCATCACTGCATGGGAGTCCGAAAAGCTGACGCAGTGAATCAAAGACCTCCGTCAGGCTGAAAACACTTTCATCAGGCTTTGCAGAACTGGATTCAACATTTGCCATTTCAAGAAGATCACTCACTAAAACTGTCAGCCTTTTTGCTGACTCAGCAGCGAGATCAACATAATTTTTTTGTTCAGCATCAAGAGAGGTAGAATAGAGGAGATTGTGCATCCCGATTATTCCATTGAGAGGTGTCCGCAATTCATGGCTCATATTTGAAAGAAAATCGGATTTCACTCTGTCAGCCATTTCTGCACGAATCTTCTGCTTTGTAAGTTCAAGATTATTTGCAAGTAACTTTTTGCGGGCTATACCGAGACTCATAACCATCTCATTGTATGACTTAGCCAGTTCCAGCATTTCCCCGGAAAATGAATCCGCTTTCAATAATGCGCCGGAGTCGCCCTTACCAAGATGAGTAAAAGCTTTTTGAAAACGTCCGCGCGCAGTTGAGATCAATTCTTCTACGGAAATTGCGGTAATACAAACCCAATCCATAAAAGGAATTCTTTCCCATTGCACCTGAAATGAATTTTCCGTTGAAGCCAGATTTTCGTTACCGGAAAGATCCTCAAAAAAGTGGCTCGGATCAATATCTGCAAAACACTCATGGACATCTTGCAGCTCGACTATAGCAACCTGCCCTTTGGCCATTTCCTTTATTGAAAATCCACTGCTGCTGGCTATGAGCGCACCGTGGCGGTCTATAATAAAAGTCAGCTGGCTTTTACGGTCGGCAACAAGAACTTCATGCCTGATAAGTTTTTCAACCTGCAGGTCGATACTCCAAAGTCCTTTAAACTCATCATCAATATATAATGGTATGGACGCGGCTATGATAAGCCCCTGTCCGGCATAATCAATATGCGGGGAGGACCAGCGCACTTCTCTTTCAGGGTTGTTTTCAGGACATACAGAGATATAGGTGTGGTATGAAGACCAGTCAAAATCAGGTGTAATTGCTGTAATCTGATCTATATATGGAAACTGCAAAGCAACATTTGTAAGATCCTGAGAGTACATCCAGACTGAGCTGGGGAGCCTTTCATGCATGGTTTGCAGTATTTCACCCAGATTACGCAGTCCAAACAGATGGGCAGCAGCAACAGAATCATTTTTTTTATCAGGAGACCATGAATAACTGACTTCGTTACCGCTCAGCAGGTTCTTTCTAAAAGCCTCAAGCTTGGGAACACTCAGATAAAATCCATCGGAATTAACTTCAAAGCCATCCTTCTCAAGCCAGAGCTCAACCTCAGCGGCCGCAGGCTCCGAAGAAAACAAGCCGACCGTAAGGGCTTCCAGAAAATAAAGATAATCCTCAACCCTTTCCAGCTCACAGGAAACGATTTGCGCAACGCTCTTTAACTGCGTTTGAATCCTTTCATATTCAGGCATCCATCCCTCCCTGATATTGCCGGAAAATAGACCAGTTTTAATATTACTCCGTATTTTAAAACTAAACAAGCAAGACTGAAAAAAATGCAAAAGCTGCTGCAACCTTCTGGAATTTAATAATTACGAAATAAACTGAGAGTGAGCACTGCATATAAAAAAAGGAGTCCGGAAGTAAGCCTTCCGAACTCCTTAATCTCGTCATGTATAAAGAGGGGTAGAATACATGACGATTTTCCAGAACAAACCGTGTCATTAGCAAATCAATGAATCCGAAACTAAATTTATAGAAACAACAGAGAACAGTTATACATCAGGATCAGATCGGTGCAGTAGTAATCTTTCCGGGTTTAGGACTCCACTTCCAGGACATATTCGGTTTGCCGAAAGATCTGTTTACATCTTTCATATCAAACGAAGCTCCGTAAAAGAGTTTATAAAATTCCTGAGCCTCTTCATTTATATTAAAATAAATTTCTCCCTTATACATTTCATTGGCAATATTCATCATCCCCAGAATCCATTTGGGACTTCCGAAATCACTGCTGGGGACAGGTGATGTATAAATTCTGGAGTTTTTGACAGCATCAACTTTCAACCCTTTTTCAACACATTCGTGATAAAAATCTTCAGGCGAATTGGAAATAAATGAAGAAATGAAGATAATTTCAGGGTTAAGCTTTTCAAGGACATCAAGCTCAATACTCATACCCGGACGCCCCCGGACTTCTATCTCCTTGTTTACACTGGTCCCGCCGCACAGTTCGACCAGATGATTTTCAAATCTTTCACCTTTAATACAAAAAGCCGGTTTGCCCATTGCGTAATAAACTCTCGGGCTGCCATGACATTTACTACAGGCTGATTTGATTTCTTCAGCTTTCGCTTCAAGGTATCCGGCCAGCTGTTCCGCTTTTTCTCTCCACCCGATCAGATCACCGAACGATTTTATCATTTCAAGATATTTATCAACACGCTGAATATTATGATGCAGGTCATGCAGGCGGTTATTGCAGAGCAGATCCTCCCATACTCTGACTACCTCGGCTTTGCTTTCAACTCCTATTGCAATCAGCACGGACTCTACAATCTCAAGGGCTCTTGTAAACGGATACCCGCCCTGAAAATCTTTTTCTCTGAAATCAGAAACATGACCCATACCGCATATACCTATAGGGCTGTGACAATTGGGACACGAAAGAGGTTCAACCTGAGCAAGAGAGGCTTTCTTTAACCGTGCTCCCATTGGTCCGTAAAAATCGCGATGCAGAACAATTTTACCGCAGTCAGGGCAGAGGGTATTCAGATAATGTGTCCCGGGAGAATTAAAAACGTATACATAATCAAGTATCTTACGCATTTTACCGCAGAGTGATTCCGTCTCCCTTATAAGTGGTTCCAACCGGGGGTCAGCTCCCTCCAGAGGGATAAAACGCATAATCTGCACAGGAATATCCGTAGAAATATCTTTTATGGTTCTGCAAAGTTCCAGAAGTTCTTCCGTATTCTTAGTGGTATGAATACATGCTATTTCAATATGGACACCACCTTTATGAAGCATCCTGATATTTCTTAAAACTGGAGCGGCGCCTTTATATCCTCCACAGGCGTGGTAGCTTTCATCTGAGAGTCCTTTTATTCCAAGATTTATAAAATCAAGAACCGGAAGAATTCTTTGAAGCGACTGAAGCGAAAAATACCCATTGGAAGAACAGCCGACATAAAGTCCGGCTTCCTTGGCGGCATGGGCCACAGCCATAAAGGTATCAAAAGCAGCAAGAGGATCATTCATAACGAATGTGATTCCTCTGCATCCGTTCTGACGGGCTTTTTCGATTATTTCATCCGGTGAGAACTCATGAATAGCCCTGCTTTGCGGATTCATTTCACGGACAATAACTGCTGAAATACATCCGGGGCAGTTAAAATTACAACCAACGGTACTTACTTGAAGGAACCTTGCTCCCGGATGAAAATGCAGCATAGGCATGGTTTCAATTCTTATGGGACATGCCAGAAGATATCTGTTCGGATAACGCTCAGAAATTACCCCGCCCTGATTTATATAACGACCGCAGATACCGGATTCTCCTTCGGAAATCAGGCAGGAATTTTCACAAACGCTGCACGAAACCACAGATACATTGCCAGACATCTTTATTTCTCCAGTGAATTACGAATTTCGACCCATGATCCGTAACTATCATCAATAATATCATAAGGAATTACTTCAGCCTTTCGCAGATTTTCGGAAAGGAAATCACTCTGCTTCCACCTGAACCGTCTTTTCTTTTTCTCCGGACTCAGCTTGGGACGCATGGCTTCAACTTCCTCCATGGTCTGAAAATGACTGAATCCGCATCCAATTAAAGCGACTCCTCCGGGCGCAAGCAGTCTTTTGATTTCCTTGAATGCTGCGACATAATCACTCCAGAACGGGACTGAGCCTCTGCTTATAATGATGTCAAAACTTGAATCATCAAGTGGAATATTTTCAACCGGAGCTGTGATAAATTTGATTGAATTTTCGGAAAGACCATTTTGCAGGCAATTTTCCTTTGCCATTTCAACAGCATCAGCTTCAGCATCTATGGCTGTAATGGATAATGTGGTCAGCTTGGCCAGTTCAATGGCCAAAGCTCCGCTTCCGGTGCCGATATCGAGGCATCTTCCATCTTTCAAATCATACTTTTCAACCAACTCTCTCGCCAGTAATGGATACATGGGGGCAAAGCGGTGATCTTTTGTGTACCTGTAAAAATCTCTATCTTTTTCTGGAATAGCCATAATTTCCCATCCTTTTCTGTTGCTTAAAAAACTTATTCAATCCGGTTATCAGAATTATTGCTGTGTATTACCGGCTTTGGCTGCACTGCCGGACAAAGGGCAGAGTCTGGAATATATTTCTCCGGGGATACATATTCTGAAATTTTCAGAATACGGAAGAACACGAACTTCAACCCCGTAGATTTTATAAAGACTTTCCTGCGTAATTACACCGTCCGGTGAGCCGTCCTCTATGACAATACCATCTTTAAGCATAACCACATGGTCCGAAACCCAGAACGCATGTTCCGGGAAATGTGTGGACTTTATGAACGTATAACCTTCCTGACAAAGTCCGTGAAGTTGTTCCAGAAGTTTTAGTTGGTTCCCATAATCAAGGCCATTAAGCGGCTCATCCAGAATAAATATTCCGGCGCCTTGAGCCAAAGCCCTTGCAATGAGCGTCAACTGCCTTTCTCCACCGCTTATGCGCGTATAGGACTTATCCTTAAGATGAAGGATACCTATTTTCTCCATCGCCTCCATTGCAGCCAGCTCATCCTTTCTGGAAAAAACACCGAAAAAACTGTTATGCGGCATCCTGCCCATCATAACAACGTCCATAACCGGATATGCGAACGAGGCATTATGAACCTGAGGCACATAGGCTACCCGGCGGGCCAGATGCTTACTTCCCATCGTACTGATATCAGCACCTTCTAGAAATATTTTTCCTGAATCGGGATGCATTATGCCTAAAATTGTTTTCAGCAGAGTTGTTTTGCCGCACCCGTTTGGACCGAGCAGGGAAACAAGCTCGCCCTTTTCGATGTTGAATGAAACACCATCCAGCACCGGGGGACAGCCCGGATAGGCAAAATGAATATTCCGGATGCTAAGCAAAGACATTATTTCCATCCCTGTCTGGCATTTTTCATAATTATTGAAAAAAACGGTATCCCAACAAGAGAGGTTATGATCCCGAGTGGAATTTCTACATCTAAGAGCAGTCTTGAAATATCATCAGCGACAAGCAGGTACATACCGCCGACAAGGGCAACAGTTGGTAAAAGAATGGAATTATCAGGGCCGACAATCATTCTGCCCACATGGGGAATCACAAGCCCGACCCAACCGATAAGACCGCCAATGGCTACAGTGAGGGCACTGACCACTGTTGTAAGAAAAATAAGTCCGGCCCTGACAGCTTTTACATTCACACCTAAAGCTCTTGCTTCTTCATCTCCCATGCTGAGCACATTAAGGAGCCTTGACATACCAAGGATACCTATAATTCCAGCCACAATAGGAACGGCCGTAAAAAGAACCGTTTTACCGTTCACCATCGAAAGCCCGCCCATAAGCCAGTAGACAATGGCCGGCAGTTCATCGGTAGGATCGGCGGTATACTTCACAACGGAAAGAAGGGATGTGAATAAAGAGCCGCTGATTATACCACCGAGTATAAGCACCATGAGCTTGTCACCTTTGTACATGCCTGCCAGAAACATGGCGATGAGAACGGCAACCAGACCTCCGGTAAAACTGAACAGTTGAACTTCAAACCATGAATCACCGATAAGCAGTCCCAGTGCGGCCCCGAATGATGCTCCGGGGAGAACGCCTAATATCCCCGGAGCAACGAGAGGGTTCACAAACATGGCTTGAAAAGAAGCACCCGAAACCGAAAGTGCCGCCCCGATCAGGACCGCGGCAGCAAGCCTCGGAGCACGAATATCAAGCAGCACCGTCTGCGCTGTAAGCAGGCTTTCGCCAAGTTTTCCGTTTCCCGGAAAAAACAAATGTTTAGTTATGGTCCAAACTTCTTCCATCGAAACCGGGTATTTTCCCAGTGTCATGGAAACCATTATGCAAAGCACAAGCAGTCCACCCAGAAAAAGGAGAAAAAAAGATCGGCTTTTAAGGCTGCACAGGAACCTTCTTTCCTGCTTTTCCCGGTGACTGCGATTTATCATTTCATACCGCTCATCAATTTTTCAGCTTCAGCTGCGCTAATGTCTTTTTGCAGAAACAGATGGAAGAAATTCTGACACTCTTTGGTCATATCCAGTTTGAAAAGATCAGGATAAAGTTTGCTGCTGACCCACTTCAAGCCCAGAATACGCATAAAGGAAGGTGGACGGTCGAACCAGTTGAACGGCTTTCTTGGAATCAGAAATACTCTGTGATTTTTAACTGCCGGGATATTTTTCCACGCTGAAAGTGAGTATATTTTTTTAAAGAACTGGGGGCGTTCCACCAGAATAACATCAGGATGATAGGATATGACGGTTTCTAGAGTTACTTTCTCCTTACCGAAACGGGTCATGATATCCCCTTTGAAAACATTATCACCACCGGCAAGCGGGATAAGCTTGGCGTGAATAGATGTGCTGCTGTCTGTTCTCAAACCGTCATTGCCTTCGGCGTAATAAACTTTAACAACATTATCAGCCGGAATGCTGTCCACAACAGTCTTTGTTTCTTCAAGAGTTTTTCTGGTGTATTCAGCGAGTTTCTCAGCCCGGTCCATACGATCGAAGACCATACCAAGGGTTTCAAATCCCTCAGCATATTCATCAATATCATCAATGCTGATATTAAATACCGGAATATTGAATTTAGCCAGCATAGCTTCAAACTTAGCACTCATCGGATTGGATTTTCTTCCTATGACCAGATCCGGCTTCAAAGAAACAAGCTTCTCATAATTAGGAATCTTACCCTGTCCGAAATAACCGCCGACAATAGGAAGTTTCAATGTTGCGGCATCAACGTATTTATCACAACCTTTAAAAGGAAAATTGAGTCCTATCAGCAGCTTGGGATCGATGGCGTAAACCATCATGGTTTCCGGTGGAGAAACAGCATAAACGCGGCTTACGGAATCAGGAATATCAACCGTGCGCCCGGTCATATCTATAACTGTTCCAGCTGAACCTATTGCAGCCTGAGAAAGTATCATCAGAACAGTAAGCGCAACATAAAAAGCATTTGTAATTCTTTTTTTATCAAGCATTTTTTTCTCTCTAATACCACTACAGCCGCAGATTAGAGCGGTCTTTCATGGTTGGCTTTATTAAATCTATCCCCGGAAATCCCAGTTGAAAATCCCGTCACGGTTTTCAACTGTTTCGTGACCGGGTTATATTTTTAGCTATAAAATAAAATGTTCCCATAAAGTTAAATGGCGAGCCGTGCTGGTTGAACGACCCGCCATTTAACAAGTGGAGAAGTGGACGAAGGTGAGAATGTCCGTCCATAATCATATAGCAGCAGATTAAATTAAAAACAGAAGCCCAGTTTTGAGACAACCTGAAAATCTTCACCAAGTCCGTAGCGGCTGTTTCTTTCTGGAGTTCTGGAGTAGCCATTGAGGTCACGGTAAATTACAACCGGTACACCGACTGAAAAGTTGATCTTTTCATATTTGAAATGAATACCGGGTGTAATGAAAATCGTATGCCCACCGGTTGAACGGTCAACGGTTCCATCATGGACATCGCTATCCTGCTCTATTCCGTTAAGCTCCAGTTCAAGGTCAAAATAGTGGTTAAGTGCATACCCGTATCCAATATCATATTTGAACTGGTTACCGGGTCTGGAATTATGAGCGCCGTCACCACCCAGAGTATACATCATGTGTGCATCAACTCTGGAACGGCCGAAGAACTTTGTGGCACCAATTTCAAACTTCGGGTCCCATGATCCGGTACCCAGCTGCGCCCTTGGTCCCAGATATTTATACATATTGGAGAAAGGAGCCTCGTTCTCACGATCTGAATCACCGGTAGGAGTCTTGATACCGGCACCTATGGCAAGGTTCAGCCAGTCTCCATCACGCTGAGTCAGCAATGCATAACGTCCCATGATGGTTATATCGCCAAGACCGCTGTTGGTGTCTTTATCGTATGGCTGAGCAAGGTTGCCGGGTTTCCTTTTAATCTGTTTTTTCCATACCGGAACGAGAATTCTGGCATCAAAATTTTTAAACAGACCGGCTCTGGCTGTGAACTGAACAAGCTGATTGACGCGATCGTATTTACCGCCGTAATTTCCATTTTTTTCAGTACTGCCGTCGTATAATGATCCTTTATGGATATATTTATACTTAACGTTGGCTATAACCTTTCCTTTAGGAAGGACAATACCGTTGGACATGTTAACAAGACCAATACACTTTTCAACTTTAGGTTTTTTATTCTTCTTACTCTTTTTCTTAACACTGTCTTCTTTCTTGACATTATCATTTAATGTCTGAGCTTTTATCGCATTAGGAAAGCTCAGCAGTAAAAGAAGAATAAAAATTATCAACACGTTAAATTGTTTCAATGTACCCCCCAACAACTATTAATATTCAAAGAATAATAGCACATCTTTAAATATCAAAGTTTTTACGAAATTTTTAAATTAGCATCACTCAGCATCAACACAGGCAAATAATATAAAACTATTTTCAAATTTAATTTAAATAAGGATGGTTAGTTTTATATCATTCAAAATCATTACAACATTCACTTTCAACACCTGAGTGAGTCTATAAGCAGAGTTTAATTTAGTGCCAATCCTGTCACGTCTCTTTGAACATTCGTGACACCAATGGCTTAACAGTAACAACTATCATTCAATACTTTTTAATTAATACTACAAAAGTATGAAATACATTATGCGTATAGAGCATACTGCTTTCATCCTAATGTGGAAGAAGTTTTTGGAACGCACTATAAATAAACATTATGGAGAGTTAGAAGAATGCTACAGACTTAATGATTCGCGCAGAGAATTATCCCGCAGTAAAACAATGGGTAATAAATTCAGCACCAAACCGGCTGAAGATGAGCAGAACTTTCGGGGTATTAAATCCATGCAGCCCAGATTTAATTATGGCGCACATGAGAGCATAAAAGAAAATGGGAATGATTGTCTCACCTACGGCTTCTTAATTACCGGGCAAAACGGAGTGATTATCATCTAAGATCGTTGGCATCCCTTGCTTTCGAGGAAATTAAGTTCCTGCCCGCATACTTATTATTATAGACTTTTCCGAAATATTTTTTTTAATATATTTCTGAAAAAAACTAATAACGATGAGGATAGCCAAAATGCAGATTTCCGTAACTCCTGAACTGGAAAACGAAATAAAAAAACAGCTGGATTCCGGGGAATATGAAAATACGGAAGATCTGATCTGTGATGCCCTGCGCTCTAAACTTATAGATGAAGCGCAGCAGGCTTTTATAATCAGCCGCAAGTCAGTTACTGAGCAGGAGCTTGTTTTCAGCCGCATTCAGGAAAGTATATACCGCGAAGACTTGAAACCCGGGGATAAACTTTTATCAGTCAGGAGACTTTCCGAGATTCTGCTTGTTTCGGTATCTTCAGTGGAAGATGCCATAAAAAAACTAATTAGTTCCAATTATCTTGAAGTACGTGAAGGCCAAGGAATTTTCATCAAAGACAATTCCACGCAAAAAAGTAACTGCCATTTTTCCTGTGTAACTTACCCACATCTGAACTCATTAAACGATCTTCTGGAAGTTCGTGCAGGGCTTGAGGGACAAGGAGTTGTGATGGCTGTAGAGCGAGCAACCTTTGAGGATATAAAAAGACTTAAAGAGTCTTTATCAAAAATACCGGCAAACAGGCAGGATATGAGTTCAGCAAGGGATGCTGATATGAATTTCCACATTAACATAGCCTACGCAACTCATAATCTGGTATATATTGATCTGATTAAGAAATTTTATGAGCAGATGTTTGAAGAAATAAATGCTCTCCATTCACTGCTGTACGAAACTCCTTTCAACCTCGAAATAATTGAAAAACATCATTTTAAAATACTTGGCGCCATAATTCAGAAAGATAAAGAAGGAGCCAGACGTCACATGCTTCAACATATAGTTTTCATTAAAAGTTTCATAAAAAAACACTACCCTGTGATTGATGCGGCCTACAAAAATGGCGACACCATTTTATAGTGTCGCCATGATCAGTATCTTCAATTATTTAAACCAATAACTACATTTTTATTGGAAAAATTCTGGCACTCTTTATACTTTGCGGACTTATTAATTCAGCAAAAGCAGATTCAGAGCAGGCATATAACTCTTTCCATTATCGGGAACATAATAATAAACGTTATCTATGGTAGCTGATGCAGTATGATCAGCTCTCACTCTTAGCCCTATAGTAAACTTTGGATCTGCCCTATACACACTTACAGGATAAACAAAAAGTGTAGTATTTTTCACACCATCTACAGTATAATCGGCTTGCACAGCTTTATCGTTGAACAAAAATTCAATCTGCTTAGATCCTTCAGCAAAGTTAAAATTAGCCTTTAAATGTGTTTTAAAAGTTTCTCCGCCATAATCTTCTTTGACACTAAAAATACCTGAATAGCCACTGTCAGATCCGGCACCAACCATAAAGTCATGCCAATCGTCCTGCGATTTTCCGATATTGCAATAAGCAATGGCTTCAAAATCCTCCTGATACATATAAGTTAGATCAAATCTTAATCCGCGGGCAGTGGCAGGAATTGCAAGAGCCTCTATGTGAGGATAACTTTCCTGATTCCTACTGATTAAAGAAGCACCACCCAAAGAGTAAGATATAGTTGCATTACCCTCAGGATATAAAGCCCACTTCGTTTCATCAATACCAGAGCTGAAATCATCGTACAGTACCCATCCTGCATAGGAAGGTACAGACAAAAACAATACTGCCAGAGTTATTAATGTAGTTATATATTTTTTCATAGAAGCTATATAACCATTAACAATAATTAAGACAAGATAATTATTGTTACAGAGATACAATATTTGATATAAAGAATGTTATGGATAAAAGTATTAAACAGATTTGAAGTAATTTATTGCAAAAATTTAATTACTATACGGTATAATTGATAATCAATAACAATAAAATTTGCTACACAATTGAATATAAATCTATTTATTTTACAATAAAAGCAAAGAATAAAAGCAATAGCAAAATAAAACAAAAAAACTTATTTTTAAAATCTAAAATAAACTATATTATAAAACATATTATTATTTTTTTCTAAAGATCAGAATAGTCCTTACAGGAAAATCGCTATCTCCTTCTACAAATTCAGAAACAACAGTTATTTTATCAGAAAACAACATTTTGAGGCCATCCGGAGTAAAACGCCAATAGTCACCCGGAGTATCATGAATAACATAATTCATAGGGGCTGAAACAACTGCACATCCACCGGGACGCAGAACCCTCAAAATTTCAGAGCTTAGGGTAAACGGGTTGGCACAATGTTCCAGAACCTCAAGACACAGTACCGAATCAACAGTTTCATCGCCGACAACAGCCATGTTCGTGGCATCCGCCACAATGTCGGTGCGGGCTCTTTTCTCCATATCAAGACGGATATGTTTATTACCTTCAATTTCTAAAAATTCATCACAGTCTTCGCCTAAAACTCCATCCCAACCGGCACCTACATCAAGTATATCACCACAAATAAATTTCCGATTCACAGCATCCTGAACAATATTGCGGACAAACGGGATTCCTGATTCTCCTCCGTCAGAGGAGGCATCACAATAGACCATGCTGATGTGGGCTGGAGAATTAAATTCACAGCCATCAAGCTCTATTTCAAATTTCTGATACTCTCCGCAGGTTCCTGCGGGGGAAAATCCTAATTTCTGATAGGCTCCTGCAATCTGACCGTTACGGCGTGTAGGGCGAAACAATCCAACCATTTTTTTCAAACCGGAAGATTTAACTTTTTCTGCGAGCATCACAATTATTGCCGATTCGATACCTTTACTCTGAACCCGGCAGGAAAGCATTAAATCCTGTACCACTGCAGACTCCTTTTCCAGCCGGATACAGGCAAAACCAACAAGGCCATAATCCCCGTAGCGGTCTGAAACTTCGGCAACATAGCACATAAAGCGTTCAGATTTTAGAAGCTGCTCCACTTCTTCAATTGAATATCTATTAGCGGAAAAATTTATCTGGTTTGTTCGTTTGGCCAGTTCGCTGATTCTGCCGACAGAATCAGCCGAGGCGGGAGAAAGCTTAAGGGTAAGCTCACTTTGTTTTAAGAACTGCCTGAATGTACCGCAGTATGAATCTTCGTCATTTTTACGCTGACGTTCTTCCACATAAGATTTTTTCCGGGTCAAAGCGGCATCATAGGAGCTTGCGTAAGCCCACATATTTTCATCATCAAGATTGATAAAATCTTCAGGGGAAACGGTTCTCATATCAGGGAAAGCATGCCGGACCTCTGCTCTCTCAAAAGCAGAATCATCCACAAACAAACACGCTGACGGAGCAAAACGGAAAAATCTTAATAAATTATGAATAGCTTCAGATTTGGGCTTAAAAGAAATTTCACAGGAGACAAAAAGAGATGACAATCCAAAGGATTTAAGAGCATCTTCAACCTCGTCAGCATGATTCCTGCTCACGACAGCCAAAAGGACTCCCGATTTATCAAGATGTATCAGCTTTTCTACCAGTGGAATATTAAGGCTGATTTCTGAAAAGTTATCCTCAAGCAAAATTCCATTCCAGAAAGTATTATCCAGATCCACAAAAATAAGTTTTATCCGATCCAAAGTTACAACCTTAAAGCGTTTCAAATGTTACTGGGAAATCGCCTTCACCGTCTCCAATTTCACCAAGAACCATGCCTGCCCCGCCAGTTGAATTTGTTTCAACGGTTATGACTGAGCCGGAAGCCGCGGCAATTAAATCTCCATAATATACAAGAGGACAGTCAGAATATGAATCCTCGATCACTTCATACCGCAATTCTGCTATAAAATCTCCGGTCTTAACAAAATCACCAGCCTTAAGGCTAAATCCTCGAACATCACACTTAACTTTCGAATTTTCTAAAATTACGGGGATTCTAAGTTTCATTTTCTATTCCCCAAACTTGAAACCCTAATAACTGGAACCGGAATTTCATTTTGCGGACCACTAAAATTATGACTGTCAGGAACAAACGGAAGAATGCTGGCAGCTATGGCTTCATTCATCTTGTCGTTGGGATGGTTATCGACTTTATGCAACCAATTAAAGACTTCATCTCCCGAAGCATTTTCCAGATATGGGAGCCTTATAAATTCAAAACCGAATTTAAGACAGTTATCCTGAACGACACGACTGAATGCTCTGACCCGCTGATCATAGTTTGTGCTTTTAAGAGCACCACCGATAATATCCAATTGGCAGACCCGGCCTCCATTGCTTATCCATGAAACAGTTTTTGAGATATTCTCCATAATAACCCTGAATTCTTCAGCAATACTGCAATAAGGATATGTCATTTTCATATCATCATCCAGTCCGCTGACAGACCCCGGTTCCTGAATATCTTCCGCTGTTCTCTCGATATCAATTTCCATACAGTCCACTGAACCAAGACAAAAAACTATTATGTCCGGAGAAAAAGCTCTGAACCTTTCCTTATGGTGAATCAGAAAATCCAGACCAAACATGGCATTTGTTGCAGGCATGGCCACATTCCAAAGTATTGCTGATTCCCACTCATAAGCAGACCTGCGATCATACAGATAGTGCCCTTTACCAAAACCGCTTAGAGAATCTATGCCCGGCAGTTCACAGCCGGAAGCTCTGGCATCCAGATAATGCATTAAAAATGCGGGCCAGTATCCGCGTACTTCATTGCGTGTATCTAAAATCTTAGCCCACTGAGTATTTTCTTCCATCCCAACAGAAGGAACGCGTCTTCTATTGGACTCACTCCCGCCAATAACAAGAACTCTTAACTTATCCGCCAAGTTAACTCCCAAAAGTGCTACAATTTACTCAAAAATTATTGTATAATATTATGATATAATAATTTTCAGTAAATTATACAAAAAAATAAATATCCTTTCCATATTTTGTAAGTATAAATAAAAACTAATATCTTCAGATACAACTTTCTTTTAAATCAATTACAATAGTTGTTGTAAGTATAGACGTTAACTAAAGACATACCGGAAAGAACTTAAATAATAGATTCTGCTACGTATAGACATTTAAATACTACTTTACTAAATTATTGGCGTCCTCACCACACTATAAAATATATAACGTCTGTTTGAAAGGTAAAAAGGAAGGAATAGGCGAGATAAAAAACTTAAAAAAAAGGATGAAATATTTTTTAATAATTTAAGATCAAGCAATTGCAAATATTATCTGTAATCAACTTCTCTAGTGCCGTTTTCATTATATGTCAGCATTTCTTGCAGGACACCAGACCACTCAAAAATTCTGCCGGTATCAACAGTTTTCTTAAGAGAGCAACACACAAGATTCCAATGTTTGAATGAATTCTCGATATACATTTTTTCAATAGAATAAGCGTTAAGCCTTGCAAGCTCCTTAAAGAATTCAAAACTGTAGCCCCATGCACCATGATCA
Organism: Maridesulfovibrio bastinii DSM 16055; assembly: GCF_000429985.1. Lineage (NCBI taxonomy): Bacteria > Pseudomonadati > Thermodesulfobacteriota > Desulfovibrionia > Desulfovibrionales > Desulfovibrionaceae > Maridesulfovibrio > Maridesulfovibrio bastinii. The sequence goes on along the minus strand of NZ_AUCX01000007.1, from coordinate 20,117 downwards.
GGATGATTATCCGTAAGAGGAACCCAGTGAACCATCCTTGACTTTGCAAGCACATGCACATTTCTAAAAGCTTCTTCCTGATCTACGACATGTTCAATTGTACCGATATTCATAACAATATCTTTTGGTGGCAAATCTACAGGTCTGGCAAGATCAACAGGCACTGCTCCGTCAAGAGCGTTCATATCCAGAGAAGTATACTCAATACCTCTGGAACGATAAGATATGGCATAAGGAACACCTTTGGTTTTCTTGTTCCCTAATTCGTAAGCACTCTTGAAATTAACCGGGCTAACCAAATTAAGAACCTGTGCCGGTATTATCGCATCTATATCTACATCCGTATTAAAATATCCCCCGGTACGGATGAAATGCACTAACGGGCAGATATTTTTTGAAGAAAGTTCAGGATACTTTGCAAGATATTCGTTTGTACTAAAAATACCTGAAGGATCGCGTCCTTCACGCCATCCATAATTTACATAATGAACAATTGGATCAACACCGGCAGCTTTGACATCTTCATTTGTGTGTAAATACCAGACCTTATCGAAATGATGTGACCTTTCAATAACTCTTTGTTCCCATTTTGCGAGCAGTCTCGATCTTAAATCGTTAGGCGAGGAGAAAAATCTTCTCACTATTTCAATAATATTTTTTCCATGCTCAGTTTCATTGACACAATGCAATTTATGCACTTTATCTTCAAAATTTTGTTCTGAATGAATAGGACCATCAGCAGTATCCAGCGAGGCACCTGCTGAAATCTGAGACGCTGCTCCTGCATCTCCAGCACTGCTTACCGCTAAATTTTCAACTGACTCAGGCTCATCAGCACAATTTTCGCAGGATACATCTGCTACCTCATCGGGAACATTCCCTTTGCATGCCGAAATATATAAAACATCAATTCTCTCTGAGGCAGGCATTCTCTGAATATGTGAGCTAATCTGCTCAAACCCATGAGCTCTTAGCTCCTGCAGAAAAGAATCCACAGTGCCGTGCTCATCTATAGTTTCAATGACTTTACCGTTACAATAATTCCAAAGATCTTCGCTGTCTTTATACAAATCGATTGTTAAAATAAGTCGGCCTCCTGTTTTCAAAGAGGCCCGCATTATCTGTAAAATATCATGTCTTACTACAGCTGGAACATGTTCAATAACACTGACAGAATACCAGAAGTCCAGACTCTCATCCGGGATATCGCCACTGCACAGGGTTTTATTTTTTGAAACTATACCCGAATCAAGTACGGAATAATCAAAGAAGCCCCATTCATTTTTTGCTGCTACTTCTTCAAGAAAAACTTCTTTGCCGTGATCATAAGTATAAACATCAGCACCACGCATGGATAACAAAACAGGCAGGGCTGAAATACCGGCACCGAATTCAGCTACAGAGACCCCCTGCAAATCAGTATCGAATTGTGCCATCACCCATGGATACTCAAAAGCACGGGAATACTGTTTGGTATGCCAGCCGAAACAATTTCTTGAAACAGCAAGACATGTAAGGAAAAGATCACTCATCTCATGCGATGGAAGCAAACCGGCAACAACTTCATCTTTTATATCATTGGGATTTAGAGCCTCATGAGTTAGTGAATCTTTTTTTTCAGCAACAAGAACATCAAGATTCCTGTATTCAGCTATCTTAAAGATGCGGGCAAATTTTCCTGTCTTTTCCAGTGAGGTTCGCAGCTCTTCATAAAATCTGCACATGGCTGATTTATCGAGACTTTCTTTAGCTCCGTAGCCGGAGACAATAAGACGCTTTTCAGCTTTATCTGCAATAAAACGTATAAGCTCGTTATAGTCTTTCAGATTATCCTGATGCAGCAGAACATCAAGGCAGACCACAACCTCAGCCCTGTCGGCTTTCTCCTTTTCAAAAAAATTGAATACTTTTGCAGCAGGGATTCTTTTTTTAATCAGCTCCAAAGATTCTAAGGACATATCAATGCCGCTGTAAGCAGAAATCTCCAACCCCTTAACGATCTCTCCGTCACCACAGCCGACATCAAGAACCGAAGCGGATTTTTCAATACCCAGAGCTTTTAAAATTCGCCTCTTTATTACTTTTAAATCACCTCGTGAACCTACACCTGAGCCGAGTGAGGGATGCTCTGCATATCTATAATCCCAAAAAATTTTATTATTGAATTCCTTCATCAGGGTTGAATTCACCGCATTGATACTGGCGTCTACAGTGGCGACATTAAATGGCAGCAGGTTGCCACAATGATCAATCTTTTTATGGTAATGCAGTACCTTTGGCCTGTCACCACCAAGTATTTCAGAGATTTTATCTTTTATTTTAGGAACATGAACAGGAAAATTATAGCTATCATCAAGGCTTGAAAATGGAATATCAAGTTTTGCTATAGACATTGCAAAGGTAATCTGATCAATATGAATACGTTTGGCCCCAAGTAATTCCAATACCTCCCGGTCATTCAGCAGGGCCAGCGAAAATTCACGCCAAATTTCTCCCAAAGGTTCAAAATACTTTCGGGGAATACTATATAATCCCCCATTGCAATTTGTTTTAAATGATTTTCCTGTATAGGTGTCGACCAGCTCAGGATGACAGCACTCATATTTATCAAAAATATGCTCCAGAATTTCTACATCAGGATTAGGGAAATCAACGATTTTACCGGAAACGACGTTGCTACGGCTCAGTTCATCAATATTTTGAGCAAATGCAAGATCACAGTCACATAGAAAAACATGCTCGGCCTCTTTCAAGGCTCCGGTTTCAAATTGTGCCAGCTTGTTACAATATTTTCCGTCTCCGAAACGTTGGGCAGAAACAATGTTTACTCCTGCTGAATCAAGATATTTTAATAAAGTCGGAGAAGGGTCTATTGTATGAATATAAATATTGTCAGCAGCAACATTGCAGTTATGCAGCAAGGTGCTGATAAAGATATGGCATTGCCATGTAAATACTGGAGAGTTGTCAACAACGCAGGAATAACATGGTGAAGAGCTGGCTGCCATTATGAAATACCCTTTGAGGATTCAGTTACAAAATCAGACATGATCATTATGAGATAAGTTATCTTTTGTCCGTAAACAGAATATATGGGGACATTTAAAATTAAAATTATACTGGTTGGAACATGGCAGATAAGGTATTGTCAAACTAATTCAATAAAAAACAAAGCAGCTTTTTTAATGTTAACGTGCTGATTTTTTTCACTGTTGATATTTGACTGAATTTTTAATTTTATATTCAGCGCAGATAGAATACACGGCGACTCTTAAAACAGAGCTAAAATTATAAGTCATTGTCCCAGTAACCACATAAGAAAGTGTCAAAAATGGATCAAATCAAATTTTCTAAAAAAAACTCCCCAAAAGTATTGCCGCCTTCAACAAAATTAACTCTGCTTATTATTGCAGTCGTGTTTTTCTCCATCAAAACATGTACCGCAGTGGCCATGGCAGCGGATAAATTCCCTATAGCCATAGTAAACCTTCTACTTAATGAAGATACTAATCTTAACTACTACTTAAACGACTATCAGCTGGAATTGACCGATTACAAAGAAGCTCCTCTGCGCCCGGCATCACCAAAGTATGTTTTAGCCTCAAATGATGGAGTTAATTTTGAATTCAGGGGGAAACCCGGCAAAACAAATTATTATTTTGCAAGAGTAAAAGGCTCAAACTCAACATCGCAGATTGCTTTTTATATGGTTGAAAGCAGTACTCCAGGGCTTTACAGAAATCCTCGTCCCATAAGGCTTTCTGATAAGGATTCCATGGGAAGCTCTTTTGACACCATAAAATTCAGAGATGAAGATACACTGACCACAACAATCAGCGCAGCCGGAGAAGGCGTTGTCGCCTCAAAATCAATTATGCTGGACAAAGGGGAATTCGCTTCGTGCGGCATTAGTATCTTCTTTTCTGATGCAACCAGAGTAAAAAATAATATGTCTGAGCTGAACTGGGTAAATGCAGGGTATCAGGAATTCAGTAATTCAGCTGGGAATGAAGCTAATCCAGACCATATTATTATGCGAAACTTCATCAAAGAAGCAGGAGACAATACTGATGCCAACGGAGAAGCTGATTTTCTGCATTTTACCAGTCACGGCGATCACGATGGAAGACTGGTCGATAACGATTCACCCTGGGGAGAGGATATAATCATACGGCCATCAGAAATAAATACCGATCAGGATATGAACAGTGATATTGAGTGGGTCTTTATAAATGCATGCAGTACTCTTGATCAGGATGATACCGGACTTGAAAACTGGATGGGTGTTTTAAAAGGAACAATACATCCAGTTCACGGTCTGCTTGGATTTTATGAGCCGGTATCAGCCGACCTGTCAGTAGAAATTGATTCTTTCTTCTCCCGTTTAGGATCATCTGAATCTCCGGAAACATATCTTAACGCATTTTTTAATGCCATGACTTCAGGATCTTCAGACGAACCATGTGCAATGGTCGCGCATGTTGAAAATATCGACGACACCTTGAAAGTTCTTACTCAGGACTCCAGCACCAGCCGGTACAGATATTACTGGTACAATCTAGCTTCATTCATAGATAAATCTAAAGATGATATAATCATAGAAACAGCAGATGGAACTTCTGTTGCAAGTAAAGTGAATCTAGATTCTTTTGATTATAAAAATATAAAATCAGTAATATTAAAACAGAAGAAATTCTCCACTTATCCTGACAACTATCAGCAGACAAAACTCAAATGCGGAATGGTCATACTTAACAGCGGTGAAAAAATTGCCAACAAAAATCAAGACGAATTCACGGCTCTGGCAAAAGCAGAAGCAGCATTAACAGGTTCATTCGGTCCTTTGCCTGATGATGCATACGGGCCGCAGAGTGGCAGCCTGAAAATGCAGGATTTTACATGGCAGGACAATTACGCATTAAGGTCTGATGAGATAGTGGATATTGCCAGAACTTTTAAATACACGCATTACATAAATGGAATACCGGTGGTAGGCGATATGCTTGCGGCAACAATAAGCGGTAACGAGGTCATCAAATTAAAGGGAAACTGGCATGAATATGTATCCATTGCCGAAACTTCTGACATTACACCGGAGAATGAGAAGATTTTAGCGGCATCAGCTGCTCTTGATTATGCTCTGACAGGTTTAAAATCAGAAACAGACGTTAAAGCAAAAAATGCTGGCAGCCCTACCTTGGAAGAAGCGGAACTTTGTTATTATGGGCTCCAGAATGATAGTGAAGTAAAAACGTACCTGCCGACATGGCGTTTCAGGTTCAAGGAGAACAATAAGCTTAAGAATGTATTTGTTGACGCTTATTCAGGGGAAATACATCCTGATAAAGAAATCTCCGAAGCTTTCAGCAGAGTTGATTAAATGAAAAAGCTGATAAATATATGCCTCGCACTGGTACTGCTGTGCGGGTGTACGCTTCCTGAAAATTCATCCGGTTCCACTGTTAATGAAATCTGGAAGAAAAATGCTGTCGCAGTTACCGAGTTTTCGGATAGCTCTACGCAGACAAGCGTGACAATAAAAAAATTTAATAATCCTGACAGCCTGAAAAGCTACCTGCAGGATTCTTATTTCATAAGCATAGTAGACATCAAAACCGGTAAAAAAATCCTGAGTTCCCAACTTACGGCCGCCAACGGCAGAATGCAGGTAAATCGAGTCTGGGCCTATAAAAAAGGAGCTCTTGTTTACGGATACACTCAAAAAAAAGCAGGTAAAGCAAACCGTTGCTACCTGCTTTTACTAATTGATGGAAACCACAAGCAGCCTATTTATCTGGAGCATTCGCTGCCTTCAGTTTTCTTTGACCGTAAGACAGGTTTAGTCGGCTGGAAAAAGATTAAATCTTCAATAGCGCAGGTTGCTTTTATCAATGTAGCAACAGGGAAGAAAATAACTGAGCGTAAAGCGGACAGTAACTTTTTTTACGCGAAGACTGACGGAAACAATTCAGTTTACCTTTTTGCCATGCACAAACATGGGCTTTCTGTTTCCAAGTATACAATTTCAAACTGGAAAAAGAAATGGAGCACGACAATTCCAATTAAGCGTTTGACTGGTAAAAAAGTTAAAATCTCCGAAAAAATTTTGTCTATAAGTGCTAAAGATATAGATATAAAAATCAGTACAGAAACAGGTAAGAAGCTGAGATTACCATAAAATAGAAGCCGCATTGTTCAAGTCACAAAATATGGTCCGCAGCTCTGCGATGCAACTTAGGCAAGATGGCCAGCCCACCTATTTTGTAACAGTAATCTTTTTGAACTGTGCTCCGGTTAATCCTGCAAGATCATCAGGGTTAAGCTCAATATCCAGCCCTCTGCGTCCGGCACTTACAAAAATAGAATCATAGTCCTGTGCGGACTTATCAATCACGGTTTTCAATCTTTTCTTCTGCCCGAGTGGGCTGCACCCTCCGAGAACATACCCGGTAACTCTATGGACAATATTTTTATCAGCCATAGCAACCTTTTTAAGGCCTAAAGCCTTTGCAAAAGCCTTTAAGTCAAGTCTGGATGAAACAGGAACAACTGCCACAAACAGCTCTTTCTCATCCCGGGCAACAACTAAGGTTTTAAAAACTCTTTCCGCGGCAATGCCCATTTTTGCAGCAGCTTCTTCACCATAAGATTCTGCATCCGGGTCATGCTCGTATTCATGTATCTGAAAATTTATTTTGGCTTTTTTGGCAACATTAATAGCAGGAGTCATAACTATCTATTTTAATTTTAAAGTTTAATCAGCAGTAATAAAACTGCATTCTGAAACCGGGACCTTAACAATCATAACTGAATCCTGACTGAAACGAACCGCATAAAGTTTTGCGAGTTTTTCAGCTTTTCCGATCCCGTCTTCACTGACAATGACTGTTACAATTTTAGATCGTTCAGCTTTACCTTTATAGTATCCAACTGAGTCGACAACATTAAAGCCGTCAAAAAATCTGGTTATCTCTTTATCCTGAAAAGACTGCCATTGCTCTAGTGAAACAGCCCCTCCATCAGGTCGTGATAAACCGAAAAAAATACGCAACCGAAAGTTTTGTCCGGCATTGCCAACTTGCTGCAGGCCCAAGAATAAAATGATTGTTAAAAAGAATACACTAAATTTTTTTCCCATTTTTATACCCTTGAGATGACATTATCTTCACAAAACAAGTTTATGTGTCAGCCAGCCGACAGACAGAGTTTTTCTCCGTATCTATATTACTCTCAAGGCATCCAACAATCTGCACCCTGTTTAGCCTGAATTCCATAAATCATCAGCAATGAGAAAACAGTCAGGAGAATAAAATGGACAGAAACGTTCAAACTGCAAACCTCCACGGCGACCAGCAAGATCTTTCATCAATTAGCGTTACTGAAATTTCAAATGACAGCCAATGGGAAATTCTAAAAGAATCAACAGAAATTTTTTTCAAATCATTTCAGCTTGGCAGAGTCCGCGGCCTTGTTATACTGGCTGACGCCAAGCTTTCCACAGACTGGGATAGCAACGCTCATTCAGCACTGATTCAGGAACTTATCAACCGTGACCTTCTGGTTATACAGTTCAATAAAGAAAAAGCAGGGTCCGAATGCAAATTTTTATCTGATCCTGATTTTTTCATAAATGCTGGAGACGGGCTTGCTGAATTCTGTGATTTTATTGGGATTAGTCCGGTAATTTCTGTTAACTCCCCACTGGATAATTCAGGATTGGCCACTCTCTTTGATGTGACTGCTCAATTTGCCTCAGTGGACGTATCCGCTATACCGGCAATTATTATTGCTTCCGCCAGTTGCGAACATACCTTGAAATTTCCATTTCAGACCATTGAACCTAAAGAAAATCCGTTGGAAACAGCTGACCGCATCGACCATTTTATTCATGACAAGAGAGAAGGTATCAACTGGTGTGATCGCTGTGGTGGACGCTTTTCTCCATTTTCTTAAACACATTTAAGAAAGGCATCACCCATGCCGCAAGCCGGAGAATGATTCGAGTTCTGAAATATCAGGAATCAGATACTTCCCGCGTTCCAGTCTTTTAATAAGCCCTTTCTGGAAAAGTTCGTTTAAGATTTTAGACACTGTCTGACGTGTAGAACCGACCAGAAGGGCTATCTGTTCCACTGAAAGATCAATTTTAACCACTACTCCGCCTTCTTCGTAAGGCGAACCGTGCTTTGTGGCTTCGTTTACAAAAAGTTTAAGCAGTCGACTGCTGACATCTTCAAAAACAAGACCTTCAATAATAGTGAACGAGTTTTTGAGCATGCTGCCAAGAACACCGATCATGGCTTTCGCAACTTCTGAGTCATCCAGCATCTTCTGCCGGAAAGTTCCTACATCGGCTGAAAGAATTTCTATTTCTTCGAGCGACTGCACAAATGCCCGTGTATGCGTGGAATAAATGTCACCTTTGGATAAAATTCCAATATTAAATTCTTTATCTTCATAACCAAGATAAACTCTGGCTCGACCATGAGCCACGATGAAGACCTGATTATCGGTTCCATCCGGCTGACAGAGTAAAGAGCCTGATTGATAACTTCGCGTTTTAAGTGAAGCTAAAAGTTCCTTAAATTCAGGCCGCTGAAGATGGTCCAGAAGGTTTTCATCTAAAAATTTCATAGCAATCAACCGTCACCGCTAGCTTCCGTCCTTTGAATAACGAAAACTGTAAATTTAGATATGAGTTCTCAAAGATTTGTCTAATTCATATCCGTGATGAAAGTGACCAGTCAATTACATCTTTCCTTGAAAATTAAGAAAAAATCCGTAACCACTCTGATTTCAGGACTGCTACTGCAACAACAGCATATTCTGCGGTACCATTAATTTTGTTTTCCCGGTCAATGAAAAGCTCCAACCACCCCAGACTCCCCAATTATGTCCTGAGGACATGCCGGTAAACGTACACCACCGGACGGTAGAGGCAGGACTCCATGTATCAAGACAGCCATACTCTAATTCTGTTCCCTCTCTGTATCCGACCACAGCCACAAAGTGATCAGTATACCCGTTACCTGAGGAATCAACCAGAAAAACCATCGGACGGTTGTTATCAATTTCTCTTTTCAAGACGGTCCAGTTCAAAGAATTGTTACTCATATAACAGGTTGAACTTTCAGCAATATAGGAAGAATTTTTATATTGAACATATTTTAAAAAGGCTGGTGAAATATCAGTACTCCAGCTCCAGCCATAAAAGTTATCTCTGGATGAAAAAGAAGTTTGCATAAAATCTGCAACACAGTCACTTGTATGTTCATCCCCTGCCGGAGCTTCAGATTTATCCGGGATGGGATTATCTGAATAAGTATCCATCGGCAGGCTATAGTCTTCATAATGTCCGGGATCTGATGCGCTCCGTTCAGAGGCTATACCCTGATCAACATCACTGGTCTGAGTAGCAGCACTCCCTTTGTAAAGAGATGAAAAACCTATGAGATCGTAATACCCTATAATCATACCCAAAGCTGTTGGACCGCAGCCATGGCGCCACAGATACCCGGGAACACCAAGGACTTTTTCAGTGGCACCAACCTCTTTATTAAAAAATTTATCAACAGTAGAAACCGGCTCAACTCCTTCAGGAGGGACAGGACCGGAAGTACTCTGAGCAGGAATTTGGGGAAATCACCCTTTTGTAACGGTAGTATCAACTGTTGGAGTAACAGCACTTCTAAAGTTAAAATTATTTGAATATCCACTTTTAATGGTTAAGCTAAATCCAGTTTCAATAAAATCATTTGTTGCAGGTATATCTATACCAGCAGAAACCTTAATGATATCATCTTCCTTATTATGGGCGGATTCATTCAAAGCAACTAGGAGTTTTTGGTAGCTTTCAACCATGAAAGTTTTTGCTGTGACTTTTTGCGGAATAAAAATTGTAATTGATAATATCAGTATGGTTATGGTGAATATTTTTTTCTGGTAGTTGCTCCATTCAAAAATCTTAAGCATGCTCTGATAATCTCCGGTATAAAAGACTTAATTTAAAAGAAGTACACATCAGTAGAGTTCCAAAATCAATATTGAATTATTTAAACAGACGTATTACTAGATAGATGATATTTAATATATTATCAATATAATTAAATATCAAATCAGACACTAAGATTATCAAGCAGATTAATAAGATCCCCCATCACAGCATCATGTTCTAAAGCTGCATCCTGCACCAGATAGATGGAAGTCATCCGGCGGCAGCCATTTTGTAAAGGGAGTTTAAGCATAGCACCAGCTTGCAGATAATTTAGAATGTAAGGCTCTGGAAGCCATGCATAACCGAAACCGTGCAATACGGCCTCTATTGCTGATTCAACTGATGTGAATGACCAGTTTTCGGCTGTTTCTGTTTCAGGACTTTTCTGTGTTTTTCTATCTACAATCCTGATTAATGGAAAACGAGCTAGATCACGTTCGTGAAGAGGTTGTGGAAGATCTAAAAGTCCGTACCCCTCGCAGGCAACTGCAATAAAAGGAATCTCTAAAATTAGTTTCCCAAGATGCTGTGAAGATTCAGGGAGGTGGATTAAATATAAATCGCCGGTATGCTCTGAAAGCTGGTTGAGACTTTCACTTCTCAAAGTCTCTGTCAGATGAATCTGTGTCTGGGGATGTTCAAGATGAAAATCTTCAAGCAACTTGAACAATACAGCTTTTGGGAAAATGCTATCAACCACCAGATCAATTCTGGCTCGTTCTCCACACCTGAAAGCCTCTGCCTTTGCTTCCAGAGCATACATTCCATCCAATAAAATTTTGGCCTGTGCGAGCAAATCCCTACCGGCCTCTGTGAGCTGTGCTTTCCTACCGACAATATCAAGCAATTGAAGATCGAGTCCTTCCTGAAGCATTGATAGCTGGTAGCTCACCGAGGATTGAGTACGATGATATTTTTGGGCCGCTTTCTGATAGCTTCCAAGTTCAACTACGGCTTGGAGCAATTGCCACTGGGCAAGATTTGTTTTCATTTTTGACATATCTAATTTTTAGATTGTTTTGATTAAAAATCAACGTTTTTAATTCAAAAATAAAAACATTATAGTTTACGACATAAATCGAAACAACAATAACTGGAGAAATAAAAATGAAATTTGAAAAAGAAGATTTAAGCGGACTTTTGGGAAAACATCTGGTTTATACTTATGATAACGGTTGGAACTATGAAATATATGTTAAAAATGAAACCACTATGGATTACCGTATTCATAGTGGAATAGTGGGAAACCGCTGGGTTAGAGACCAGAAAGTCTACATGGTTCAGGTTGCAGATCAGGTCTACAAAATCTCATGGACCGAACCTACCGGAACCGATGTCAGCTTAATTGCGAATCTTGCTGATAAAATTTTTCACGGTACAATCTTTTTCCCACGCTGGATTATCAATGATCCCAAGAAAACCGTATGCTTTCAAAATGAACACATTTCAGAAATGGAAGCATTCAGAGAAGCCGGCCCCGCGTACCCTACTGAAGTAATAGATGAATTCGCGACAATAACTTATATCAAAGATTGCGGTCTTAATAATGAAGAAGTTATTAACTGCGCAGCAAGTGAATTGCCTGAGAACTTCCCTGAAAATTTAAAGTAGGGAGTCATATTTAGGCACTTAGTTAAACATAAAAGTCTGGAAGTGAATACTTCCAGACTTTTATTGTATTATAGAATTATCAAATCAAAAGCAGCCATGTATTTAAAATGCTATCTATATGTAAATAAACACACACATATTTTATATAAAATATCAAATTCTGTTTAGCAAAATATAAAATGTCATAATTACTCCAGACATAAATTTCTTTTTATAAAATAATTAAAAGTTATTGCATGATAAAAAAAACACCTGTACACGATTTTGTATTATTTTATTAATATTTATTTAGAAATGATGGAGTGATTATGACCAAAACATCTTTGAAAACTATTCTTTTATCCTGCTTAGTCTTACTTTCCCTTCTCGTTGCAGGCTGCTCATCAGGACCGTCAATAGACGGATCATCAGAAGCCAGTTTCAAAAAATCAATGCAGGTAATTATTGATTCTCTGCCTAAAGAAAAACAGCAGAACTTTGAACAGGCAGTGCTTGGGTTGCTGCTCTCAAAAACACTCAAAAACGGTGGAGATGAATCTAAAGCCTTAGATTACTTGGATGGAATGACTTACGATGATGTAATAGAGGAAATGCAAAAAATAAGTAAAGAATAAGGTATAAGGCTATGAAAAAATTAATCCTTGTAATTGCTTTTTTACTAATCGCTACATCATGTTTAGCTGCTGATTTTGTCAATCCTATCGGTTTTCAGGCAACTGAACAGAATAAAGCTGCCGTAGTAAACTACATAAAGCAGAGTGTTAAGCAGGATTGCTACAGAGTCGGTATGACATCTGAATCAACACTGCGGATGATGGAAAAACAAGATCTTGATGCCTTCCAAAAACTCCTCAGCGCCAAAGCCCCAAATACTCTAACCAGAATAATAAACCAGTACTGCGCTACAGGAATGTGTAACTATTCAACTATAAGAATGATGTACGATCATGAGATGCGGGCCAAGGGCCAATCTCTGGCATGGTAATAAATCATACTTGATTTTTGTAATTAGTATCTCTACTTCCCCGTCATCCTAATGGATGCACGGGGAAGTTTGTATATGTGACGATTAAAAACAGATTAAAGCTGAATTGCTTTCCAGTCTGATTCGACCATAGATAAAACGGATTTACCTTCCTCAGTATAAATTAAAGGTCTTGTAAAATCAGGTTTTTTTGAAATTTTCTGCATAAGCAGAGCGTCTTTGTCAAACCATAGAGGAAGCAGGCCCCCGAAAAAGAATCCTGATTTACGGGCAGTTTCAACGGCAAAGGAACTCTCAGGACAGCTGAGAGAAAGTATAAGCTGGTATGCATGGATGCCTGAATACTCCTGCTCAACCTCAGCAAGGCACTCAGCAAAATCAGCTCCTACAGATTCTACTTCTATCTTGACTACCCCAGCGTCACCAACCGGCTTGACAGCAACCTCGGTCACGCTCGCAGAAACCTGATTTTTATCACAAATATCACTTTCCAGAAAGTTTCGATCAAGATCAAGCCAGCTATATATAGTCTTAAGTTGGGATTTATATCTGGCAGGAAGATACACCTTATTATGCCGATTGTTTAAAAGAACTATTCCATCGAGTAACGAAATACGACCGTATGAATCAGGATCACCGGGTCTTGGAGGCATAGGCTCAACTTCCAAAGCACAATGATGCCCGTTAATAAGCTTTCCCAACTTCTGGCTTGTAACATGGTCGCAAACACTCTGACCGAAAATTACTTCCAAACCCAGATGCTCAGGAGGTTTACTGTGTATTTTACGCGCAAGACGCAATCCCACGGAAGTTTTACGATAATCCGGATGTACCATCCATGAACCACCTTCCATAATCCTGAGTCCCGGTGCCGAACGAAATAAAGCGTACAGCCCGACGACATCTCCCCGAGGCGTACGTCCTACAGCCTGAAATAAATCATCTCCTGCATTTATGCTGACAATCGCTTCAGGATCATAAACATAATCAATCGGGAACATTTCACCGTAAACGGCGTAATATAGTCGAGCTACTCCAAGAGCATCCTCAGGTTTAAAATAATCAACAGTAAATTTCTGTCCCGGCTCGATAATATAACCTTCATTCCTCAAAAACTTCAGGCATTCTTCTCTGGTTTTACCAGACATCATTCTTTTATCCTTTAATCCGCATCACAAGCAGAGAAATTAATCAACACAACAACAGTAGAACTTAACGAAAAATATCTGCCAGAACTGAGCTGAACTCATTAAGCACATCATCACGAACCAGACTGACACGAATCCAGTTGGGAAATCTGAAACCGGTCATAGTCCTCACCAGAAACCCACGGCGCAGGAGTTTTCGCTGCAATAAAGTATCGGACATAGGAGTGCGGACCATGACATAATTTCCTTCACCTATGATATATTCCAACCCTAGTGATTCGCACGTTTTTCTGATGATTTCCCTTCCCTGTCTGACCATGTCTCTGGTGTCCGCAATAAAAGCGGACTCATCCAGAATAGCTGACCTCGCGGCAAGTTGAGCTATAGTATTCACAGAATAGGCTACATGTGCGCGGCTTATGATATCCGTCACTTCTTCACTGGCACAAAGATATCCAACTCGCAGTGCAGCCAGAGCAAACATCTTGGAAAACGTTCTGAAAACGACAAGGTTGGGGTATTCTTGCAGCAACTTTATGCAATCCGGATAATCAGGCTTTTCCACATATTCAAAATAAGCTTCATCAGCGACAACAATGCACCTTTCCCCGACTCTATCCATAAAATGGCGCATGGCGGTTTCATCCCAGTATGTTCCGGTGGGATTATTCGGGTTACAGACAAAAACAAGCTTGGTCCGATCATCTATTGCTGCAAGCATAGCTTCAGGGTCAAACCCCTGTTTCTGATCCAGCGGTATAAGCCGAGCTTCGATTCCCGAAAATTCTGCAACCCATTCATAAACTGCAAAAGTCTTATCAGCCGTGACAATATTATCTCCCGGCTCGCAGAACGCTTTAACGACACTTGAGATAAGTTCACAAGAACCGTTTCCCACAAGGAATTGCGATCGGTCCGGGCCAAGTCTCAAAGAGAGGGCCTCCCTCAAATCCTGACTGTCACCATGAGGATAGATAGGGACTAGACCGGATTCTATTCCTTTCAACAGGTTACAGACATCTGGAGATGGTCCAAGAACATTTTCATTGTTATTCAGACGGTAGAGCTTTTTAAGGCCGAAAAGCCGCATCAGTTCCGAGTCTGGAGGACTTGGACGGTACGGGTCAAAAAGACGAATATGGGCCGGAACAAGATGATCAAGATTCAGGGTCATAGCGAAAAATAAGAGTATCTGACTGCCCGCCATGAGGGAGCAGAAGTTCAGGATGAAAATGGCTTTTACTTAGATGTTCACCCAATGCAGCGTGCCAGCCTTTAGCAAGATCTATTTCAAAAAATATATTTTTATATCCTGCTGATGTGAGCGACAAAACATGCCGCTCAATATTGATGCCGATATCATCACCATTCAGCTCAGGCTTGAGAAAGGCTTCGCTGAGAACCGGATTAAGGCGTGCTCCAATTACAGAAGCCGAGTTAGCTACTTCACCAAGCTGGCTGACAGGTCTCAAATCGCGAACAGTGTCGAGAGCAATATAGCGGCCGCGCAAATACTCATCAAAAGAGCTATGAGTCCACACCGCCCCTCCGAAATCTTCCTGTAGCATACGCCCCCAGACAGGATGCACAACCGGTTCATGGGTACTTTCAAGATGATAAGGCAGCCGGGCCAACAATTCGAACCCATACTCCGACAAGGGTTGTGTCACCAGACTGCTGAAAACATTTTTGGCTGAGGTTCTGGCAACACCCTGCAACATGGATTCAACAAGTTCTCCCGCAACTGAGTCGTCTGATGAGAAATCATAAGGACCATAAAAAGTGACTATCTGTTTTGAGCGTGATTCCCAGAAAAGGACCCCGCACAAACGACCGACCGCATCCCGTGCTTCTATAACCGATAACTGTCCTGAACAGACCATATCCGTAAGTCTTCCCGGAATATGACACCAGAGAGGAACAACGTGATCGGGATAAAAAGCCACAACGGAATTACAGGCTTCAAGCAGAGCATCAGCGTCATTAGTTTCGGAAAGGACAGGACGCCCCTGCACAGAAAACCGCTCAACCGGAAAAGGCTCAAGTTTGGGGTAATCCTTGTCCACCCGCATGACAATTTCCATCCGCCGCCCTTCTAGCCCGACTCTAAAGCCGTCAGACATTCGTGAAGCCAGCAACAGCGGCAATGATAATAAATCAATATCCTCACCGGAAACATCAGGTGAAGAAACCAGATTCAAAGCTGAAAGGTCTACCCCGCTCGAGGCAAAAGATATTCCGATTTCCACTCCCGTGCATATCTGCTGAATAACTACTTCTATGTCACCAGCGTCAGCCGAAGAAAGAAAAAGTAGCAACTCCTCTGCACAGTGAACAAGTCGCATTTTTTTGCCACAGTCCAGACCGAATACAGAGCCTGCCTGCTCGGCAGCAGTCTGCATAAGACAGACCCATGATTTTTCAGCAGGAAGCTGGATGCGGATACATGATTTGGATGTACTCACAACATTCCTCATTTTCACAATTTATAAAATACACTCTTTGTTTGGCTTTATTGCGAATAGTACTCTGGAGAAATAAAGACTCAGGATAATGCAATGGATTTTATATAAAAACAATACTTTTATCAGGTGGATAAGTATGTTTTTTTATTTAAAAATACAAATGCGACTATGCAATTCTAAAGAATCTCAATAAAAAAGGTTTGCAGACTTTCACCTGCAAACCTCTATAGTTATCCATTTAAAGACGTTCCTGTCAGTATGACCAATGTAAATTTCTACGCGTTTTTTATTCGAGACTGTCAATAATTCTGCCAAAATCAGGATGATCACCTGTTGTTGTGATCATCATATACTGATTACCTTCAACATATAAAATTGACTGACTCTCTATCCCATTGGCAGTTGTAAATGTAAAAGCATACCCGCCATCATCAAGAGGTTGAGGTGTACTTCCTTTCATCTGAAGAACGAAAGCATTTGCAAGGTCTGCTGCGGACATTCCCTGAGCACTGTCGAAAGCAATAGACATGGAGGCGGAACGATCAGGAGCAATAAGCGCAACAACATTGCCATTCTCCATAGTCTGCCAACCTTGCGGCACATCAATTGAAAAGTTGCTGAAAGTCTGCATGGTTGCAAAAGAAACAACCGGAACCAACAACATTATTAGACAGACCAAAACAGGAATACTGATTTTTTTCATATTTTTCCTCTCATCCTTATTATATTTTAAACAGATAGGAGACTATGAATACATGCGAGTTATGGGAATGTCTGTCAGTCAAATCATCTACAAACAGCGAGCTGTCATCTCTGCTGCGGAAGTTCATGCTCTAATTGTGATTCAACTTAGTTCCAATTTTTCATCACATTAATAAATCATATTGGTTATTAAATATAAAAACAGCCGGTTAACAATAGATGTTAACCGGCTGTTTTATTTTAAGCTTCTAATGTGTGACGAAAAAAATCAGCACCATAAGGATTGAATGCCATTTCTCAGCATATAATCAGAACGGATACATTTCTGCAAACCCAAAAGGGCTGAATTTCAATTCATTAACTTTTTATAATTTTGCCAATCTCTTACCAACGACATAACCCTGTGTATAATTATGTCCAAGGTTCAATCCGGCTACAGCCATAGGATATTCAACTCCTCCGAAAAAGTTACCGGCGCAGTTGCCTATGGCATACAATCCCTCAATAGGATTATTTTGTGTGTCGAGGCATTGAAGGTTCTCGTTAACTTCAACTCCTGAGCAGGCCATGGACATTCCCAAATGACGGTGAATGCCATAATATGGCGGAGTGTCAATGGATTTCATGAACTCTGAAGGCATACCGAACTCGGTATCAGCTCCAGCGGCAGTCATCTCGTTGTATTTTTTTACAGTTTCGAGGAAAGCCGGAACGTCGGTGATTCCCATTTTTTCTGCCAGCTCTTCAAGAGTATCAGCTTTATGAGTGTTGATCAGATCTTCTTCAACACCGTTCCGCTCTACATCCTCTTCAGGCATCCAGGTTTTCATTTCTTCAGGTGAAACCAATCCACCAGACCAATCCGCAGCCTTGCTCATATAAGCGGAATCGAAGATCTGGCAATACTGGCCGGAATCCTCTTTACCAAGCAAATAGCAGTTCATAAGTTCCATACCAAGAGTTTCGTCGCAGAAGCGTTTACCATTCAGTTTAACGCGCATAAACGGCATATCGCACATGGTTGCAGGTCCGGAATCAAAATCATGACACATTTTTGTATGGCCGAGATTTTCAATTTTACCGCCAGCCCATACGATCATTTTATGTCCGTCACCGGTTCTTCCGGCCTTTTTAGGAACAAGATTAGCTACATCCGGCAGATAATAGGAGAGCATTCTTCCATCATTCTGATAGTCGCCTGTAGCCATGACAACACCTTTTCTGGCATTGAACTGAACGTATTTGCCTTCACTTTTAGCAATAACCCCGATGACCCGGCCATCTTCAAGAACAAGCTGCTGCGCTGGCGTATTGTAGAAAATATTAACACCTTCTTTTTCTGCCAGTCCGCATAACGCCTTCAGGGCTTCACCGACATCATAAGGTTTAGGTCCGAAAAATGATGTGATAAAATCAATTTTATAACCATATTTTTCTAAAAGCTCTGCATGGGCACCGTTGCCAAAATTGCTGACTTGTGCGCCTGCTTCCTCAGCTTTTTTAATCAGCCAGTTGATTGCCTCACCGGAATTCTGAGCCCAGGAGCTGAGCAGACCACGTTTCGGACGGTGTGAAGATGCTGCCATAAGTGTGGAAACTAAAGCTTCTACATCAGCAGGATTACTGGTTGACAGCTCGATTCCGGAACCGAAATTACCACAAGCTGAAGCTTCGGCTTCTTTCTGCAACAGGGCAACTTCTGCACCGGATTCAACAGCAGAAAGAGCACAAGGGACACCCGGAGATCCGGCACCGATTATGACAACGTCGTATTCCTTTATTTCTTCAATATTGGTTATCGGTGCGGGTTTTTCCAAAAATTCAGGCAGTTCGCATACATGACCGGCAATGGTCGATTCATTATTCTGCATATCTTTTTCTCCTTCAGACGATGTATACTCGCAATTACTGTTACCGTTCAAAAAGTCCTGATTAAATGTTCTAATTTCAGTTTCAAACAGATTCAGATCTTTTCTATTGACGGTATAAACGAGTACTAATCTCTGTATAATTTAATACAACTAGTAATTATTATTACAAAATAAAGAGTAATCCTTTTAATCGAGTGGAACAAGACTGAAAGAAGAAATAATAATTAATTATAACTGAAAGCGTCAGAAGCATGCAGAATCATCACCTAGGATTTAATATAAAATCAGGCGACTATAGCTATTGATATAATTTTATAAAACATTCCTGCGAATTGATAATAAAGTTGGCAGCAATAGCTTTCAATTTGGAAAGCATGATTTATGATTGTTTAGGATTATATTAAGTTAAACATTACAGTCAGATAAGATTAACAATGGTAACAGATTAGTTGGAGCAGAGAATAAGTTTATTACACATAAACATGTTCTTTGTTCACTAGTACTTGATTTTACTAATAGAGAGAGGACAAAATATAGGTTCATCCGGCTAAAGCGTACTTCGCTTCATGAATGCCCATGATCCTAAGTTTGAAAAATTCCAGATCACGGTATCCATATGCCTGTCTTTTCATGGTTTTGATTTTGTTATTCGTTCCTTCCATTGGTCCTGATGAGATGGGATGACCGTACCAAGCGAGTATCCCGAAGCTATGCGTTGCCAACGTGTTTGCAATGGTCATTAGCAGAGCAATGCCGGATGCTCTTGCACGAGATATCCAGCTTTCCAAAAATGTTGCAGCATCTTTCTTGTTTGGCTGACTCCATCTCTGACGCAGGTCTTCCTTGAGAGAGTAAGCTGTTGCCAGTGGTTTGTTTAACCGCAGGGCTTCCTCCAGACGCTGCTGTTCATCTCTATCCGCATTTAAATTTTCGGGATTTTTCAAAAGCAGCCATCTTGTGCCTTTCAGCACATCCTTGGTGAGTTTATCATTCATGAGTTTGACCACGTGGAAATGGTCAAAGACGAGAGGGATTCGCGGTAAATTCTCAAGAACTGCACCGATATATGCGGGACTGAGATCCGTAGCTACAGCTTTTATTTTGCTTTGTTGCGTTTTAATCTTGTCCAGAAAGGCAACAAGGCTTCAGCTCCTTTTACATCTCCCACGAACACGACAGCTCCGCTTTTCAAATCCATGACCAGCGTCGGGTACTTATGTCCTTTACGTACGCTGATTTCATCGATTGCAATGTATTTTAACTCCGAAAGCTTGGGTTTCCCGAACCGATGCTTCAGGTCACGTTTGAAGATGTCCTTAGCCACATCCCAACCGACTCCAA